>JASURT010000007.1 GCA_030446435.1 Candidatus Ozemibacter sp. | reverse complement strand
CATTTTGCGCCAGATCGACGAAATGAATCAAAATCGGGTCAAAAAAGACGATATCAGGGCCAAAGTCAGGGTTAACTTCGAGCAGACAGCAATTGAAGCTGGTGAGTATCTGCGCGAAAAAGTTATCGAAATCATTAACAACCCCGATCTTGGCGCTCACATTGCAATTGATTTTTTGAACGCTTTCGAAAAGTATCTCAGCAGATACCCACGCGAAATCATGAGCCGAAAAGTTCAGGAAATCCGCATCAAACTAGACAAAGAACAACGTGAATACCGCGAAATCAGTAACCGCCTCAAAGGCAAACTTTCAGGCTTTGCGGGTTTACGGGGAAAATTGATCGAGCTTGGCACTATTCTTCGCATGACCGACATAAACGAAGATCGCGACAAGCTAATGAAAGAAGCTAAAGAAGCCGTCGATATGGAATACGAAATGTTCTGTCTCAACTGCGCCGAAGATTTTCTTAAATACATGAATGTTCAGGCCGCTTCAATAAGAAAGCAGGTTGAAGTCTTTTCAAACAAATTGCAGAAAATTTCGAAAGACGGCATGATCGAACGACATTACGAAAACTGCCTCGATCGAATCAAACCATATTCGACGGTGCAAAACTTCATCAGAACCTATATTTTTGAAGAACGCGACATCGAGCCTTTCTATAAATATCTGCTCGGAGACCTTTCCAACAACGATATCGAAGGCGATTTCCTCGTTAAAATCGATTTAAAAGAAAACTGGGATAAATATACCAACCCCGAAAGCAGTTCGCTGCAAAAAGACATTGTCAGCTATTGCCGCAGCATTATCGACCGCCGTCTGTTCGGCGGCATCGAAGAATTCATTCACTGGAAAGATTCAGTGAGAAAAGGCTTCAAGAAGAGTCTGGTCGAAAGCATGATGAACCAGTCGACGCCATTGATAACTCTCAACGACCGTGGCAACAATGCTCCGCAGAGAATGAACATTGTAACTCTCGGAATCGCTGACGAAAACAGCAAACTCAGTGAAGAAATCAAAGATTCTCTGCGCAAAGGCGACATCGGCGTCACCGTCGCGCCAACCAGAAATCCTTACGAAATAAGTCTGTTGCAGACTCTGCATGGTGTCGCGCCTTTTAATATCAGTTCAATAACTCAATGGCACAACCTTTATCGCAAGAACAACGAAAAAATCAACTGCCATGCGATTTTGACCAATGACGCCTACCCGATTCTCTGGTCAAGTTATGGACTGATTCCGGCCAAAAAACTCGAAGAACATTATATGGTTTATCTGCTTTTACGTTACGAACTCTTTGCTGATGCAGAAAAAACCAGACATGGCATTGAATACAATGATGAACTGGTTCAGTATGAACTCTGGTATCAGCAAGATAAACCCCAGCCGATAGGCCGAACCATTACCCAGCTTTTCGACTATCTTAAAAACAACACCATGGGTATTTATCTGATCAGAAGTGTTTTCAATGAATTCTGGAAAGCACTGCCATTCCCGAAACAGCATGCCATCGTCAAAAAGTATCTGCCGGCCATGACCGAAAAGGTTAAAAAGCTTGAAGACGCCATTGAAGAAGAAATCAAGAAAAATCATGAGGTCAGCGCATCGAGTGATGAACTTCTTTCGATCAAGCGCGGCATTCTTAAGATCCTTCAGGATTACGACGATCAATTCAACAATATTCTCAAGCAACGCCCAAGCGGAACCATAGAAGGCGCGGTCAATTAGAAATTATGGTAGAAGTCACTCCAAGAAGTGAGCGATTGAGAATTCCGGTATGGAAATACCTGGCGTTTCTTTTGTTCTCTTTATTATTGCTGTTAATCATTCTTTACTTTCTGCTTGCATCGAACTTTGGCGCAAGAAACTCTTTTCTTGAAACAGTTCGCCGCTATCTTAGCTTCGCAAGTTCATTTCACCCCAATATCAAACCAGAAGACGACTTTACCAGCGGCTTAAGAATTCATGGCTTCGAAAAGGCCCAGGCCAAACACTTTTATCTTTTCGTTTCAGCCACAGACAAGAACGGCTCTCCGGCAAAGGTTCTTAATCCGGCTGATATCAAGCTTATCGTCAGTGATCAGAATAAAAAAGATCTGAATGCCCAGCTTGTCAGGGTCAGACCCCTGCATCTTTATTCTGAATGGGCCGACCCGATAAGCTTTTCAAGCGTCATGGACTATTCCGGAAGCATGTTTCCGCAAGACGTTAAGGCCATTGAAACGAATTTTGTTGAATTCATCAATGAAATAGCACTTCCGTTCTCGGCGGCGGTGATAAAATTCAATGACAAGGTAAGAGAAATACTGAATCTAAGTGCTGATAAAAAAGCGGTTCTCGACGCAATCACCAAGTCTGTGCCTTTGCAGAACACCGCACTATATGACGGACTTGCCAAAGGGATTGAGAAAATTCAGGTAAGACCTCACTTCAGATTCATTGTTCTTACCACAGATGGCAACGACAATGCGTCGCTGAACACCCGCGACGAAATAATTCGTAAATGCAGACTGCAGAACGTTTCAATTTTTGCCTTCGGATTCGGCTGGCTCGATGTGGCTGCCCTGAAAAAGCTTTCTGAACAAACCGACGGCTATTATTCGTATGTTCCCGACAGCTCAAAACTCGACGACTGGTTCAAAAAACTGGGCCAGATCATCAACAATGTTCAGGTTATTGAATTTACTACCGACAGCGACATCAACCTGCCCGGTCAGGTCGATTTAAGCGTCGATTTCAATGGTGAGAAACTTAACCGAACCAGAACCTGGGACTGATTGCCGCTCTCACCTAACAAAAAAATTAGACTGGCTATCTGGAGGCAAAATGATCAGCAGAAAACAACTGCACTTAATTTCTCTGGTAATTTTTATTTTCACAATTTCTTCTCTTGCTTTATACGCTGAATCAGCCTTTGATTTCGGTTTACCGCTTTTCGGCCATGAAGATGTACGCTTTGAAAAAAGCAAAACCCCCGACTTCAATTTTCAACTACTGAAAAAGTATGTTTCAGAGCATCAGGGCTCAGTTTTGCACCAGCTTCAGGCCATCTCAAGATGGTTCAGCCTGATAAAGCTTTCTGATACCCCAAGGCGCGCAGAATTGCTTAAACTTAGTTCTGACTGGTTTTCAACCGAAAAGGTTAAAGACGTTTCGGTCGAAGAGCGACTTAGAGAAATCTTTTTCAGAGGTCTGCAACTTAGTTTTGAAGCAACAAGCAACGAAAGTAACGAAGAAGACGAAAGTTTCGAGGAACTTCTGCTCGATTCAGAATCTTTGCTTAGAGAAAGCCCGGACTATTTCATCATCAAGGGAATAGTTTTTCACCTGCTGCGAAATCGCCCCAATAACTATTTTGCTCCGATGAAACCGGAAGAAGATCTTAAAAAAGCACTATTGCTGATTCCCAGAACAGCACATTACTACTTCGTTCTCGGTCAGGCTTTCAGATTTCTGGGCACCAACGATTCTTCTTTATTTCTGTCAATCGCCTCTTACGAAAAATCAGCTTCGCTCGATCCCAGAAACCCCAAGCTTCAAAACTCTTTGCTCGGCATTTATATGGGCCTTCACGAAGACTTTCAGGCGAGGAACAAAAGTGAACCTTTCTGGCTTGAAGAAGCTGTTTATAAAAAAATTCTCACCCTGTCACCCAACAATCCCTATGCACTCAACAATCTCGGCTACCTTTACGCCGAATATGGCGTTAATACCCAGCTCGCCCAGGACCTCTGCCAGAAAGCCGTAGACTTAAGCCCCGACAACCCAGGTTTCAGAGACAGTCTCGGCTGGGCCGCGTTTAAAAACAAGGATTTTCCGAAAGCCGAAGAAGAATTGAAAAAATCCCTGGCGATGAGAGATAACGTTTATGACCCTCATTACCACATCGCAACTCTTTATTATGCAACAAGACAACTGGGTAAAGCAGAAGAACATTACCGAAATGCAATTGCTTTAAAGCCGGATTCAGCAGAAGCCCTCAACAACCTTGCATACCTTCTGGCAGAACGGAACCAGAAAATAGACGATGCCTTGAGCATGGCAAAAATAGCTGTGAATCTCGAGCCTTCAAACGCTTCTTACCTCGACACCATGGGTTGGCTTTACTATCGAAAGGGACAACTCGACAAAGCACTCGACCTTTTGCTCAAATCTGCCCAGCTTGCGCCCGGTCAGGGCGAAATTCTCATGCATATCGGCATTATATACCTTGAAAAAGGCCAGGTCTCAACCTCGATAGATTATCTTAAACAAGCCTGGAAAGCCGACCCGGGGTTTGAAGAAACCGCCAACGCCCTTTACATGGCAATAAGATTAAAGTCTTACTATAACTCTCTGGCCGAATATCACGGCCTGCTTGGTAAAAACGCAGACAAAGACAGAATCTGTAATATTCTCATGGGCATTTCAAGGCTTTATCAGGAAGAAAAATTGTATGAAAAAGCGATAGATATCACCAGACTCTGTGCCGACATCAGAAGCGAGCGAAAAAGTCTCGATGAGCCGGTTTTGCCACTCTATGAACTGCCGGAAACCAGCAAAAACGAAAGCGAAAAGACTGGCATAGCAAGTGAAGAATTCAGCCAGAAAGAACCCGAGATCGAAACTGAAGTTGAAACCGAGGTTGAATCACAGGGTGCAAGCGCAATAAATGCAGATGTAGAGCAGCTTGAAAGGGTGCCTCAGAACGACGGCTACCCTCTCGTAATTTGTTTAGGCCCTGATTTTTTCAAACTGGCAAAGGTCATCGTTCCTTCTTTTGAGCATTTCGAAAATCTCAGTATTACATTTTTCATCAAAAATGCCTTTCAACCAGGCAAAGGCATGATAGCCAGAATTGAATCGGAAGATTCTCCCGGCACCAACCTGCTTCAGCTTTCGGCAAGCTATTTTTCGCAAATGAATTCGAAAATTATCGAAAGCGACAACACTGATTCTCTGCAAATAAATGTAGGTAAGAAGACTCTTTTTGCCATTGCCGATCGAAACGCCGTGTATTTTTGCCCGGACGCTTTGCCGAGCCAGAAATCTATAGACATTATGAGCAATATTTGCGGCCATAATTCCGGTCTGGTTGCCACCATATTCTATGATTGGACCGAACTGAAAAACCAGATACCAGGTTTTTTGCGTCCATTTGCCAAAAACCCATTGAAGCCCTTTACCAAAGCGCTTTCACGCTATTCTTATCAAAATGGAAAGCTCAACGAATTTTCTATTTTAACCACCGGAAAACCTGAAGACGAAGCTTTTCTTCGCCATATTGCCAGAAAGCTTTTTGCCTTCAAGATGCAGGCTCAGGAAATGGGCTTCGAAACCACAATTAAAGTGCGTGGTGACAAAGACACCCTGTATCTTTCTATCGACATCGAAGGAATTTCTGCCTTCATTGAAAAAAGATTCTCGTCTTTAACTCAGCAGTTTTTGTCTGGCTTTGTTAAGCGTTACTTTGTAGCTCACAGATGTTTCTTAAGCCGCATGTTCTTTTCTACTGCTGCAGAAAATCTTTGCCCGGCAAAGGGTAAAATAGAAATCAATCATCCGGCAGGTTTAATTGAATGCTCAATTCATAAAAATATGCCGGCAATTCCATTTTTTACTGACGAAACCGAAGCCTGCAAATTTTATCGTTCTCGTCTTGAAGAGATTATCAAAAGCAACTTCAGGAGATTCGAGAAAAGAATTGGGGATGAAAATTTGCTAAATGAGCTTGCAAAAGAGTATAATATTCCCCGGTGCCCGACCTCGGGAAATTGGAAACTCGAAAAAAATGGAAGCATAAGTTGTTCAGATCATGAAAATTGAGTTTGCATTTTTTTCATAAATGTTCTATCTAAAGAAAGAAATCCATCGGAGGTAAGAAAGATGCCTGCTGTAAATATCCAGGACAATATCCTTCAGTATCTAAAAGACGAGAGAGAAATGGTAAAAATATTTCTCATGAAGGGCTTTCAGATTCAAGGAACAGTTATCGATTTTGACACTTTTGTTATTCTATTGGAATCTGAAGGAAAGAAACAGTTGATATACAAGCACGCGGTTTCTACCATTCAGTTACCCGACAATTTTGCCGGAGCAGAAGGATAAAGTCTGAATTTGAGAAGGGGCTACCCGAACGGGTAGCCCCTTTTTGTTTTTAGCCTTCAAACAGAAGCACAGTTTTGAGGTTGTCAGAAATTGCACAAGCAAACTGTTCATTTTTTACGCAACCGTTTATCCAAATCTGTATAATTATTCATCAACAAAGGACTTGCGAGGAAAAATCTGTCTAAATTCGCAGCAGATAAGGCTAAAAATAGTTGGCACAACTCTTGCTCTTTATTAAGGCAACACTGCACGACTTATTCGTCAGTTGTCTTCAATCATTCCTTTCCTTGATCAAGGCTACATGAATGTGGCCTTTTTTTTTACCCGGAAAATGTTATATTCATTGCAGCCAAGCAACGAGGAACAAAATGAAATTCAAAACTCAAATCAGTCTAATCTGCATTTTTCTGCTTATCAGCCTGTCATACGCGAGCAAATGCCAGGCTGCACGCAATGATATTCCGTCTCTTTGTTACCACCAGGTTGAACCAAAAGCCGGAGGCAAATTCTCACTTTCGACCGAAAAATTCAGAGCCCAGCTCGAATACCTTAAAAGTAGAAATTTTGTAACTCTTAATTCAGATGACCTCGAAAAAATCTTCTACCATGGCGAAAAGGTAAAAGAAAACTCGATCGTCATTACTTTCGATGATGGTTTTAAAACGGTTTATGATTACGCTTTTCCGATAATGAAAGAATTCGGCTTCAAAGGTATAGTTTGTGTTTACCCCAGATTCATCGGCAGCAGAAACGCCATGAGCTGGCAGCAATTAGCGCACCTGATCTCAGAAGGCTGGAGCGTTGAGTCTCATTCAATGACCCACAGCAATCTTGCCTCGAAATGCGATAAGCCAGACCAGGAAAAAGCATTTCTCGATTACGAAATTGTTGAATCTAAAAAACTCATAGAAAACAAGCTGGGCAACAAGGTCAGGTTCATGGTCTGGCCGTATGGCTGCTATACCGAAAGCGCTCTTGAGATTGCCGAAAAGGCCGGTTATATCGGCGCAATGACCGTTGATGGCGGCGCAAGCTACGAAGAGCTTTCTCCTTATCTTCTGAAACGACAGGTTGTTTACGCAACCGATAATCTTAACAAATTTCTTATAAGACTCGGAATGAGAGCCTTGAAGATCAGTCGGCAATTTCCTGCGCCGGGTCAGGTAGTCGATGAGCTTGCCACATTTTCATGCAGACTTGATGAGCTTTCAGACTACTCTTCTGAAAAATACGTTTTGAACGCAAAACTTACCGGTAAAAAGGTAAACTTCGCTTTTGACACAGAAGGCCGCATGCTCAAAGCTGATATCAGCTCAAAATTGAAGCCGGGCAACTATTTTATCGATGTATATCTGCGCGATCGAAAAACCGGCATAACCTGCCAGAATGGCTGGCTATTCACGGTCAGGGGCGGCGGAATAAAGAACAATTACTGAAATTTGTTGTATTCTTTCAACGAAATGAATTCGTCGGTAAAAGTAAGCAGGTTGTGAACTGCCGGCACTTCCAGAGCCTTGAATTTGCGATTGGCAAGATTGGTGTTATCCCAGATTCTTCTTCTTAGAATGTTGCTTCCGGTGTGAGCCCCTGACATGTAATAGTCAGGCTTTTTTGTTCCAAGACGAACCACGCCGCCATAAACTCGCTGAATCAAAAATGCAGGTTTTTTAAGATACTCAAGAAAACCGGCATTACCAATTTCGTCTTCAACTTTCTCGGGTGAGTTTCCAATACGCCATTTCGCGCTGCGCCAGGCTGAGCTGACCAGATTTGCATTTATGGTAATTTCAGGTACATAAATTCCATCGTCAGGATTTTTCACCGCTTCGTTGAACAGGTGCTGCATGATGCCCATGGCTCCAGCCGTGGGTAAAGGAGCTTTCGCCTCTTCTTCCATCGCCTGAGTCCAGGCCATATCGAAAATTTTATCCTGTTCACTCACGGTGAGATCGCCGACGTCGCGAACCGCCGTTTTCAAATATTCGATAATCTCGGTTCGCACTTTTTCGTCTTTTATGCCAAATCGCGGCTTATTACCCATGCCAGGGGTGAAAAAATTAATCACGTCTTCCATATTTGCATTGTAACTTCCGCCGCTATTTACATTTTGGTTGGCATGCAACCATTTTATCGTGCCGTATCTCGCGACAAATTCGCCGTCTGCGCCAAATTCCCCCAGTCCGACCAGAGATTTTCTCTGACGTGGGTCGATCGGGCAGACAAAATCTTTTATTTCAGCTTCAATTTCAGGTGTTGAAGGGTGAAGTGCATAAGCCAGACAGTAAAGAAAATATGGCTTGATTTCATTTCTTGCAAAAAGTGTCGGATGAGAATGATCTATCAATATCCGCCCTTCAGACATTATCAAAGCACCGACCTTATGCTTTTCTTTACCGTTTGAAACATCGAACTTGTAATCTGTATAGTTATTGTCTTTGTATAGCTGCGGTGTCCATGGATTCTGGTTAAAATCACCACCAATCACAATATCTCTGGTGCTGTAAATCGTAATGGTTCGGTCAGGACAGCCCCAGATACGCAACGGCACTTCAGAATAAATCAACAACTTTTTGCCGTTTCTTTCACGACAGTATTCGGGGTCATCTGATGTCGACAGATTGCTGTTTTCGCCTGAGTTTTCACCTTCTTCATCGCCTTCATCATCTTCTTCAGAGCTTGTTGGCTTAGTGTCCTGATTGCAGCGATATGATTTGAAGTCGATATCGACAAATCGGGTTCCCGGGTCATAAGGATTGCGAAAGTCGCCGTATTCAAGCATGCCTTCGGTGATGGTAATACCCTGACTTTTTCGATAGCGATCAGCCCAGTATTTAAGCCTTTCACGCGGCAAACGGTTGAATTTGATCGGGTGAGCACCATGAGCTCCATCGAGAAGAAAGCCGTCATGGGTTTCGAACTTATTGATATGAACCGAATCATTCTGCGAAGAAATAACCATTTTGGAACCATCAGCAAAACCAATTCTCGTATCTTTCAAAGCTCTCATCAATCCGGGGGTTTCAATCTTTTCCATATCATATAGTTCAGAACCCTTACACGACCCGCCCGCGGTATTGAACGTTATCCAGTGATAACCGTATAGCCGCCCTCGTCGCAGCTTGTTCTCGCGATTTTCAAATGGACCCAGGGCGCCAAGGTCAAGAAATTCGCCATCATAAAGCAGACTTTCGGTTGCCGGGTATCGACGTTCAATCAATGCCGTGATTTTACGGCAGGTGTTTTCGTTGATGCCCCAACCAGAGCCAACCTTGACCAGTATCTCAGCTCTTGTGTACATTTCAGATTCTCTGAGAGTTTTGGTTTTGGAATTTTCTCTGGTGCTGTACATCGGGGCGACCTTGCACTTAAACTCGCCGTATTCACAGCCACCGGTATAAATTCCGTTAGCCACACCTGAAACGTAGATATCACCCATTTTGCCAATAACTGAATCTCTGCTTTTATAGGGGGTAACCCAATAATCTTCATTTTTTTCAGAATAGTATCTATGAGTAGAAAAACCACGATTGGCATTTATCTCTGCGATAATACAATTCAGCGCAGCTTCACCCAGACTTGTGGCGAGATATCGCCTTACTTCTTTTGACTGCAGCTGACTTTGCCCGGTTTTAACTCTTCCGAGGATCGCAAAAAGAATTACCAGCAACAAAGTAAAGCCGATGACAATAAGATAACCGGCGCCTTTTCTGTTTTTCGTAAGATTTCTCATGGGTTTTTGAAAATCTCTTTCCCTCTTTTGTAAAAACTGGTATGCAGATCTATATTGTAGACCTCGCCAAGTTCGGTATCTTTTCGGTCGCGTTCAAGCACCATTTTAAGATGAACCAGGCTGTTACCGGTTCCGGATTCGTATAACGGACGCGCCACCGCAATACGATCGCGGGGGCCATTTATATTTGAAGGTTTAAAAGGCTTTCTTACAGTTCGGTAAATGATAAGGTCGCGTATGTTGTCGACGAGAACCTGCCGCTGAGTTACTTTTTGGCCGGGCTTTTCTTCAATAACCGAGGTTCTGATAAGGCGAAAGCGCGGAACTGTTTGTGAATCAGGGTTTGGAATTTTTTCAAGCTCATAGGTGATCTCTCGTCGAAGAGCAACCTGCCCCCCAAGCGGGCTATCAAAAGGTATGGTCGGGTCAAGTTCTGAAGTTTGCAATTTAAGAACCACCCCGGTTTGAGTGGTCAAAGATTCGGCCTTGTCGGTAAAAACCGGAACCGGCTTAATAATTGAAGTGGCCTCGCGAATGTCATCTCCCATGAAGGTCATGACTTTGCGAAAAGAATCATTAACCTGCATGAACTCAATAGATTTGGTCACCACTTCCGTCTGCGAAAAGAAAATCTTGTAAGCAAAAAAGACAATCAGCATGGTTACTGAAATGGCGATAAGTAACTCGATCAGCGAAAAAGCATTTCGCTGGTCCGGCAAAAACTTAACTTTTAGAATCTTTTTCATAAATTTAATTCAGATCGGCTATGGTGGTTTTAAGAATAAAAGGTTCGGCGTCTGCGCCGTCGATAGTTTTCCATTCAACTTTTACGGTTAAAAGTTTCAGACCGATCGGGCGGTCTTTATCTTCAGCAGCCATTACATCAGTAATTTTCACTTCTCGCTTGTATTTGATTCCGGCTGATTCAAAAACCGGCAAAAAGCTGTCCTGGGGCCCCGAGTCAGAATTAAAATCGGTCTCAACGCTATTTTCACCGGCATCAGCGTCATCCAACAGGCTGAATGGGGCTGACTTGACTACTTCTACAGCCTGCTGAGCGAGAGCAACTGCAACGCTGTAGTCTCTTAATCTTCTGGTCTGGCTTACGCCGCTTGAGAAAATGATGGCAAGAGAAAACAGAATTGACAGCAACAAAATTGTGATTAACAATTCCGGAAGACTGTAACCAGATTTAAGCGCAAACGCACCAGCTGGCTCGATGAAACTTTTCGCACCCGGTCTGCTCGACAAAAGTTCATACCTCATTTTTTCGGTTTACTAAATGTATTATAACCAAATTGATATCTATATTGTGCTTACTGTAACTAAAACTTTGAGATTTGATTTCTATTAAGTTATCATTAAAAGAGTATTTGCGTAAACAAGCAAGGAGTATGTAGATGAAATTATTTGGCAGATATAGCAAAATAGCAGGTTTGACTCTTATGGCGCTGGCTTTCAGCGCAAGTCTTTTCGCAGCCGGATGGGTTCATGTCGCACCTGCAGACAAAGGTTTCGACATCATCAAAAACATCGGCAGCGGAAATGAAAGCTATACAAGATTTGGTGAAGTTGTCATTCTTCAGGGTGGCGACAATTTTTCAGACGAAGTTCAGAAAACGCCTGATGTAGAATCTTTTGCCAAACGAGACGATGAACATCTTTATCTGCTTACAACCAAAGACCCGGCAATGTTCAATTATGTTTTCCCGGGGGCGAGAGTAGTCTGGAGCGGCTTCGGCATGAAGGTTCTTCTTGCGGGTGAAGTGGCAGCCATAAACCTGATTTCAAAATCATCTCCTTTTACCAAAGTAGAATTGCTACCCGAGAACCAGACGATCCTGACTGCTGAGACCATCTGTAAAAAAGCCGGCAAAGCCGAACCAGATGAAATTTCGAATTTTCTCGACCTTCTCGATATGCAGACTTTCTTCAGTGACCTCGAAAAAATGGTCGCGGTTAAAACCAGATATTCATATGTCGACGGCGCCCAGAATGCCATCGAGCTTTGCGCCAAAGAATTTGCCGGGTTGAACATTCCATGCGAACAGGTTGCTTTCAACATTGGCAGTAAAAAGGTGAACAATCTTGTCGCCACAATCAAAGGCAGTGACGAGAAAAACTACGGTGAAGTTCTTGTAGTTGGCCATCTTGATTCAACTTCGGAAAATCCTCGCTACGATGCTCCCGGTGCAGACGACAACGGCAGCGGTTCAGCCGGAGTTCTCGCCCTGGCAAGAATGCTTAAAAAATCGGGCCTTGAGCCAAAAGCGACAATACGTTTTGTTCTGTTCCTCGGTGAAGAACAGGGGCTTTATGGTTCAAAAGCCTATGTAAGAAATCTTAACAGCGAAGACAAAGCAAAAATCAAGGCGGTTTTGAATCTTGATATGATCGGCTTTGATGCCGCAGACCCACTTTCTATAATGCTTGAAACCAATTCCTTCAACAGACCCATGGTCGAAAAAATGCAGGAGCTGGCAGAAAAATACGCAGAATTTACCATAAGAACAAGCTTCAGCGCATGGGGTTCTGACCACGCACCCTTCCTTCAGCAGAGAATTCCCGCTGTTCTTACCATCGAAAGCGAATATTCAAGCAATCCAAATTATCACAAAACCACAGATATCATCGAAAGCATCAACCCGAATCTGTGCGAAAATATTCTCAGACTCAATGCTGCAACGATGTTCATCTATGCAGTAAATCCCTGATAAAAGAAAACTTACAGCAATGGCCCAAGTCACAGCAAAAGAAAATTTCGACGACAACAATACCAGCATTAACCAGCTCAAAAAGCTGGTTGATGCTTTTATTCTGGAAAGAGACTGGAAAAAGTATCACACCCCAAAGAACATTGCCGTCTCGGTAGTTCTTGAAGCCTCTGAGCTGCTTGAGCACTTTCAATGGTCCCCACCGGCCTCAGAAGAACTTAGCGACGAAAAAAGGCAACAGATTGGCGAAGAACTTTCTGACGTGATGGCCTATCTTTTAAGCCTTGCCAATGTTCTTGAAATTGACGTATCCTCTGCAATGGCTGAAAAAATGCAGAAAAACAGAAAAAAGTATCCGACCGAACACTTCCATGGCAATTGGAAAAAAGCCGAAAACTGAGAGAATGACCTTATGAAAGAATTTATCTGGTCCTGGATTTTCTGGGCCTCGGTAATATTTTGTACATTGCTTGCCACAAGCCTGATGGTTGCCTACTGGCTTTACTCGACGGCGCCCAACAACCCGCACACCCCGATTTTCGCATCGGGTTTCGGTTTTGCCTTTGGTTTTTTCGGGCTTGGGGCCATGCTTGTTTTTGCTTTTGATCGTTTTTCAAAAAAGAATCTGGTTTTCAAAGAAGTAGAAAATGAATTTTTCAACAAGGTCATTAAAGAAATGCCCTTCTTCTTCTTCGCAGTTCTTTATTTTTTCTCACTTTCCATTTACATGGGCATGTTTTTAATGGTTCTTTCTTACATAAAAACGGCCTGTACATAAGCAAGGGGACATGAAAAAGAAACTGCTAAAAATTTTCAGAAAAATGGATGTTTACCAGATTTTGTCTCTGGTAACTCTTCTGGCACTTTTCTGGTTCTCTGTTGACACCAACCCATCAGAAATAAAAATCGGCGTCATACTTCCCTTAACCGGCGCAAATTCTGCCAGAGCCATTTCTCATGAAAAAGGTATTATGCTTGCAGTCGATCATGTAAATCGCTCCGGAGGGATCAACGGTAAAACTCTCAAGCTTCTCATCAGAGACAACAAAAACGACCCGGCACTAACTGCCTTGATTACACGCGACCTGATTTATGAAAATCAGGTTTTGACACTGGTTGGCGGTATACGCCCTGAAAATGCCAGAGTGATTCAGCTTCTTTCAGAAAAAGCGAAAGTTCCTTATCTTACCGCGTTATGTACCCACTATGAGTTGACCGCAAATGGCAGCGAATATACTTTCAGAAGCATTACCGACGATAAAAAACAATTCGAAGCCATCTGTGAATATTCGGTAAGAAGATTCAATGCCAGAAAACCCGCGTTGATTTACGACCCTCTTCTTTACGGTTCAGACAGCGCCCAAAAGTTCATTGAATCTGCTCTTAAAGCAGGCCAGCAAGTGGTTGCGGCGGTCTCTTACAAGCAAGGTTCGGTTAATTACCGGGATCAACTGGATGTGGTTCGCTCTTCGAATCCTGATTCTCTGGTCATTATAGCCCCACCAAAAGATTCTGCCCTGATTCTTCGCCAGGCCAGAGAAAATCGTTTTTTGAAACCGATTTTGGGTGTTAATCCATTTTCTTCACATGAATTTATTAATTACGCAGGAATTTATTCTGAGCTGACGATCTGCACTCTTCCTTTCAATTCAAGACTTGGCGGACAACGAGCCGATTATTTTCTTGCGGAATTTTTTGACAAATACGGTATCAGCGCCGATTCTGATGCGGCCCTTGGATACGAAGCGGTTATGCTTACCGCCCTTGCTCTTAAGGCCGGCGAGCATGATAGAAAAATGATTCGCGATTATCTTGCTTCTATGCACGGCTGGGAAAGCGTAACCGGTTCTGGCGGCTTTGACCAGAATGGTAACCAGGTAAGACCCGCCGAGGTCGCCATCATTAAAGAAAGACAAAAAATCCCGGTTAACCTGGAGGAACTTTTCTGATGCTGCAAGATTCTACCAGGCGGTCTCATTTTACTTTCTGGAGCGTAATCCTCGTTATTGCCATCATTTTCTTCTTTGCCAACGAAAGACAAGAAGAAAAAAACGTTCCCACCCAGACCATGCCCGGAAAAGTAGATAACTCTGCACGCTCAGACACTTCGGTCGCCAGTCGAAAATTCACCAGCACACCTCAGCAGAAAGGCAACCTTCATATTCCTTTCAGCCCGAACTTTCCCACACCACCAGTCAATGATCTGGTAGTGGACTCGCGCGGCACTCTCTGGCTCGCGACAGAAAAAGGCGTTTGTTCAATCACGAACGGAATCATCAAGGAATATTCTGACGACAAGGGCACATTTCCTGCCCCCCAGGCAGAAAGCATAGCCTTCGACGGTCAGAAAATCTGGGTCGGAACCCTGTTCGGTCTATTTTCGATGACAAGATCAGGTCGTGTCGAAAAACACAATGTGATTTCGAATCCGGCCGGCGAATTGATCTGGGATGTAGCTTTTGACGGAATGAATATCTGGGTTGGTACCCAGGCAGGCGCAGCATTCATGAATAAAGACGGCAAGTTCACTCTGATCGACAGCAAAGTAACCAATGGCGGACTAAGACATGACTGGTGTCAGAGCATACTTCGTTTCGCCGGCTGGTTCGTTGCGGTTCATGACCGTGGAATTAGTTTCTGGAACACAGGTTTCAAAGCATCTAACCCGGAGTTCTGGAAAAATATCGACAATGCCAAGTCAGGTATTATCAGACCAGTTTCAGACATGACTTTTGACGGCAGACACATCTGGGTTGCCACCTCCAAGGGCGTTCTTTACCTGACAACACCAATCGAAAAGCTTTTTTCAGAGTCGGTGTCCAACTTCATAAGTTACACTACTCTGCACGGCTTACCTTCTAACAGAGCGAACGCGATCATTTCTCACCGCGGTTCTGTCTGGATTGGCACCGACAATGGTCTGGCCAGGATCCGCGAAGAAAAAATTCAGGTTATAACCCCGGTTGACGGCACTTCGATCTCGGGTGTAAAAGCGCTGGCAGCAAGCGGTGATATACTTTGGATCGGCACCGAAAACGGCGTTCAGTTTATCAACACAGCCATGGTGGACTAAAAATGGATCTGGAAATCACCGCAAAAATTGCAGAGCTTCGCGACAAAATCAGACATCATGAATACTTATACTTCGTAAAAGCTCAACCGGAAATTTCTGATATTGAGTTCGATCTGCTGATGAAAGAACTGCAGAAACTCGAAGACCAATATCCAGAGCTGATCACCCCTGATTCACCTACCCAAAGAGTCGGCGAAGCAGTAACCTCTTTCAATACTGTACAGCACAGGGTTCCCATGATGAGCATCGATAATTCATATTCTATCGAAGATGTGGAAGAATGGGTGATGAGACTCGAAAAGCTTGCCGGGCGCAGTGTTTTTCCGATCGTTGCCGAGTTGAAAATTGATGGGGTTTCTGGTTCTTTCACTTATCGCGATGGCAAATTCGCCTCAGCTGCCACGCGAGGCAACGGTATCGAAGGTGATCTGATCACGGAAAACGCCCGCACGATAAGAACTCTTCCGCTTAAGATCAAAAGCAAAGCCGACATGGATGTTCGGGGCGAGATTTACACGCCACGTTCAGTACTTTTAAAACTTAATGAAGAACGCGTAAAAAATGGTGATGAACCATTCAAAAACTGCCGCAATCTAACCGCAGGAACGATAAAGTCGCTGGATCCGTCTGTTCCAGCCTCTCGTGGCTTACAGGCGATGGTTTACGGAATAGCTCAGGCAGATGAACTCGGCCTTAAATCACATTCAGAAGCGCTGAAGTTTTTATCTGACAATGGTTTCAAAATGAATCACAGAATTGAAACCTGCAATTCAATCGCGCAAATAAAGGAATTTATCGAAAAGATTGATAAAGAAAGAAAAGATTTTGATTTTGACATAGATGGCGTCGTTCTGAAAGTCGACAATCTGATTCTTCAGCATGAACTGGGAGTGACCAGCAAAGCCCCGCGCTGGGCAATAGCCTATAAATATCCCCAGGAAACTGCTGTGGCAAAACTTTTATCGGTTACCTGGCAGGTCGGGCGCTCACAGCTGACTCCGGTCGCAAATCTGGAGCCGGTCGAACTGGGTGGCACCACGGTTTCTCGCGCCTCTCTGCACAACATCGATCAAATCAGGCAAAAAGACATCAGGGTTGGCGACTTTGTCGTCGTCGAAAAAGCCGGTTACATCATTCCATACATTGTCAAAGCGATGGCAGAAAAAAGAAGTGGCAGTGAAAGCAAAATTGAACCACCCGAAACCTGCCCTGAATGCGGTGGTGAATTAACCATTGAAGAAGCAGGTGAAGAGGTTGCCACTACCCAGGTCAGATGCGACAACATCAACTGTCGAGGGGTCATTGCCAGAAGAATTCAGCATTTCATAACGCAACTGGAAATCGAAAATTTTGGCCCACAGCTGATTGAACAGCTTCTCGCCAAGGGCATCATCAACAGAGTTGAAGAAGTGATTCAACTCGATGCAAAAACCCTGATCGATCTCGAAAGAATGGGCGAAAAATCGGCAGAAAAAATTGCCGGTAACCTTGCAAAAGCCCGCAAAGCCAGTCTGGCCAAACTCATTTCAGCTCTGGGTATCGCCAATGTCGGCATTGTCATCGCCGAAAAAATTGCCGAACATATGAATGAATCGTTAAAGGATTTTCTTGCTGCGAGTCGTGAAGAATTGATAAAAGTTGAAGGAATAAGTGATAAGGTGGCCGATAATATTATCAGCTTTATCAATTCGGATTCCGGTATCAGGCTGATCGAGGCGCTGGCAGGCTGGTGGCAGGGGCCAGATAAGGCCGAAGCAAGCCAGGCGACCAAAGGAGATCAGTTGGCCGGCAAAATTTTTGTCGTTACCGGAGAAGCAGAGATTCCGAGAAAACAGATAGAAAAGCTGATTAAAAGTTGTGGTGGAAGCACCAAGTCGTCTGTTTCAGGCAAGACCGACTATCTTCTGATCGGCTCAAAAGAAGATGAAAGTTTTCAATCGAGCAAAAAGACCAGAGCCGTCGAGCTGAACGTAGAAATTATTTCTGAATTCGAACTTTTTAAAATGGTTGGTATGAGTATTGAAGAAATCAAAAGCAACGGGTAACATCAGCGAAGTTTTTGCCTCTATTCAGGGCGAAGGCCCCCACATAGGTACAATGCAGCTTTTTATAAGGCTGGCGGGTTGCACTCTTAACTGCAAACGCTGTGAGCTGAAAGAATATCAGCAGATTCAGGAGCATTTTTCAATACGCCCCTGGCCAGGGCTGCGCAACATAAGAATGACCAACCCGGTAACTGCAGACAAGCTTTTTCACAAGCTTAAAAACCTTTATGAACTGGATGATTTTTACTGTATTTCGATTCTTGGTGGCGAACCATTGGAGCAAACCGCATTTCTGGCTGAGTTTATTCCAATGTTAACAAAAAGAAATATCATGGTTTTCGTTGAAACCAGTGGCTTGCTTCCGGCAGAATTTGAACAGCTTTTCGAACTGGCCGATTTGTGGTGTGTCGACCTTAAGATATCGCGAGCCTGGGGGTTCAACGGAAAACTACGGCGCAAACACGAGAGAATTCTGGCGGCGGCTAAGCCCGAAAACACCTATTTTCGCATTCTACTCGATTCAAACGATGACCCGGAGTCGATAATAAGTCAGCTTAAAGGCCTTAAAACCAGCCAATATGAGCTGGTTTTACAGCCATTTGCATACGCACCCTCACACGTAAACGACTGGGATACCAGCACGATATTGGAATGGATAAACCTCTTCAAACCTTATTTCCGTCAAGTTAGATGGATACCGCAGGTTCATAAATTGTTGCGTATTATTTAGTTTTAAGTTATCTTTATTACCAGTTTTTTAAACGAAATCAAGCCAAGGTAAATCGGTGAAATTATGGCTCTTAACGATAAACTCTTTCTACCAAAACCAACGGTATGCCCTATTTGCGAAAAAAACTTTACCCGTTTTCTGATTCGCAAAAAACAATTCAGTCTTGATAAGCGCGATATTGATTATCGCCCTGTTTACCTGGGTAATATCAACCCAAGATTTTTCAATATCTGCATTTGTCCGCACTGCTATTACGCTGCCGAAGACAAGTATTTCTGTCCGGTCATGAGCATTGAAGACATGCGGAAAAAGGAACTTCTCGACAGCCACCGCTCGCAATGGGATGCGGCCAGTCGGGTAAGAGCTGCTTCAAGTGGCCAGCAGATCTGGAAAGATGCAGAGACTGAAAAACTGAAAGAACTAACTCCCGGCAATATTGCCATTCTGCGCAAGATTACACCTCTGCTTGAAAAAGTTGCGGCAAACCTTATTCAAAAAGAAAAACCCATAAATGAACTGCAAAAAGATGGCGACCTTGACGCCGCAGTCAGATCCTGGGAACTGGCAGCAATATGCTACAAAGCCAGAAAAGCTAACCATAGAATTCTCGGTTACACCTATCTGAACGCCGCCTGGACAGCCAGAGACGCCGCTGAACAGGTAGATGACCCGCAGGCAAAAGAAAGATTTAAAGCCTACGAAAAAGCCTATCTGACCGAAGCGACTTCGTTTCTCACCATAACCAACATGGCAACCAGCGTTGAAGACGCATTTATGCCTGATGGAACGAGAATACCCAAAGAAAATATACCCCAGTCAAGGGTTTTCGAAATCATGTATATTCTGGCTGGTGCCTACCGCCTTCTCGGCAAAATGGAAGAAAGCAACAAATACCTTGAACAGATAATTTATGGTAGCCAAAACGCCTCAGGCATCATTCTCTGGTTCGTTAACCAGGCCAGAGAAATGCGCCAAGACGAAACGGCCATGAAAAATCTGCCTATCCCCCAGGAAGAACCTGAAGAAGATGAAGATTACTGAGTCCTTTTCTGTAGTTAACAAAAGACGCGGTGGCCTGAAGGTCATCGTAGCCTTGATTGTTCTTGTCGGCGCACTTTTGATCGGCATATTTCTCAATGGAAGCCTGGCCCAGGAAAAACAGCAGAATCTGCTGGCCAAAGGATACGAACAATACAATGATGGTGATCTGGACGCAGCACTGAAAAGCTTTTCTGATGCCGCCGAAACCTTTTCGTTCACCCTTTCGTTTTATCGCACCTTAAAAAGTTCAGACCAGTATGTTACTCAAAACGAACTCGGAGAGCTGGCCATAAGTATTTGTCTCGCCGCCGCTCATGACAGCTTTTTTGCTCTGAACCCAGCACCAGACTGGGTTGAAAAGGCAAAAGAACAGCTGCCGATTATTGTTGAGCCTGAACGCAAAAAAGAACTGGAACAGCTTGTTAATACTGCGGGCGAAATATCAAAGCTTTGTGTTGACTTTGCCGCAGGTCAAGTAGAAAAGGCCCTTAAAGATCTGAAAAAAGTTGAAGAAAACGCTCTCGGCACCGACCAGGATTTCTTCATCTTCGAAATAAGATTTCTTATTGCATGTGGTAAAGCGCTAAACGAGCCGGCAATATTGGCTCAGGCCCGGGAACTTCTGTTCTTCGCCACCACAGATGCAGGCATAAATAATAGCCGAACTCAAAGACTCTGGGGAATTTTGACAAATTGACCGCTCGTTACAATCCGCACAGCTTACAAAAACAGGCCAGAAAATGGCCTGTTTCTTTTTCAAACGATGAATTTGCCGAAGATTTAAGATTCAGAATAAGACAGCTGAACGGCAATGATTTACCGCAGCCCATCGGTTTTTCATGTGATTCACTGCCTGTTTCAACCGATCTTATCGATGAATATGGCTGTGACTGTGCAAGAATAGCCTATCTTGAAGCACAGAATCAGAATGTCTCAACTGTTCTGCTAGAATCAGCTTTTAAGTGGCTGGCAAAGCTTTTCGATAATTTTTCGCGGCCTGGCTGCCAAAAGTTCAGGTCTGACATCTGGTTTGAAATGATTCTTCAGGCGGGCGATCATATTTTACAGCGCAATCATTTTCATAACGGTCTGGCCTGCATAAGAAAAGCCGCAAAAATTTCTCCGCCATCGGCAGATTTAGATGAGAAACAAAAGAAGCTGGTTTTCAGCTGTCTATATCCTTTCATTCCGATTTTTGCCCAGGCACTGGCAGAAAATCATCTTGGCAGCGCCCGGATCTTTAATCTTGCAAAACTTTTCGATTGTTTTCCGGAATTGATAAAAGTTCGCTATTCGATCGAGAACGGAGGCGGCCACTGGGCCGTTTTTTCACGAAAGAAATTCAATAATTCACCTTTGCAATCACTTCTTGAGATAAAATGGGTAGGGCTCGCCTGCTCAGGCAAAAGCCCAGGATTGCAAGAAACCGATGAAGGCTTCGTCATATGCATGAATTAACGCGTAAAGAAATGAATCAAATCAGACTGCTTGCCCTGCTGCCGCTTCTTGCAGGCCTATTCTGGTCTTTTTCAACGCCTGAAGAAATTTATCCTGACAAAGCTGTTCCGTCTGGTGAAGCGATCATTACTATCAATTCATCAGACAATAATGAAGACAATGCCATTCTCGTCGAGCAAAGCGGCACAGAAGCACCAAATCGTATTTTTATCAACTCAGCTACTTTTGAACAGCTTTTATTATGCCCCGGAATCGGCAAAAAGACCGCAGAGAAAATTCTTCTCGAAAGAACCTATGGCAAATTTGTCGACTGGCGTGATTTACAAGACCGGGTTAAAGGCATTACCAAAGGCAAGGTAGAAAAGCTTATAGAAGCTGGAGTTCGGCTTGATCATAAAAATCTCTTCTAGATATGTTCAATGAGAAAAACTGAAAAAGTAAAAAAAATATTTAAAGTTCAGCCGGAAGTATTGCCCTTCTTTACGGTAATATTCATACTTGGCCTGAAATTTTCGCAACTGCTTAATTACGATTTCAGTTATCTTTTGTTCTTTCTGGCACTTGGCTGCATTCTTGCATCTTTCTTTCACCGCGAGAATCAACGGTTTCTCGTTTCGATTCTGGTCGCAGGTTCTTTTTTTTCAGGCGCTTTTTACGGCAATCTGCGAATTTATCCTGAAATTGATTCGGGAGAAATAAGGCTTTTAAACGACTCAACCGGCGTTCTTACCGGAGTTTTTTCAGGTGAATACAAAGTTTTACGGTCGGGCGGTATCTCTTTATATATGAAACAATGCCGTTTAAAAACCGCTTCGCAAACGATTGTAATACCGGCTGCGGTTTATTGCCGGTTTAAAAACTCACAACTGATTCCTGAACCTGAACAGATCTATACCGCCACCGGCACCTTTTCTTTCAAACTTTCTCAAAAAATCCCTTCATTCAAGGCAGACGATTTGCAGCATCTGAGCAGTCGCAATATTCTTGACTCATTCGGCGGAAAAATGCAAAGGTATCTTCGCGATGGCTTGAACATGGTATTGCCAACCAGACATTCAGCCGTTGTAACCGGCTTTTTACTCGGTGACACGAGTCAGATAGAGCGCAAAGACAGACAACTCTTCAGAGAAACCGGCATTTCGCACCTGCTGGCGGTTTCAGGCCAACACATAATGATTCTTAGTCTGGTAATAGCGGCTTGTCTTCATTGGTTAAGGGTTCCACCGATTTCGCGAAGCATATTTATCTGCATTTTTTTAACGGTGTATGCCTTTTCTACAACAGGTTCGCCGTCTATCATCAGGGCATTATTGATGTATGCCGCCGCAGCGGTTATTTTTCATCTTGAATCTGCGCCGTCACCAATTCGGCCCGTAAGCATAGCCGCACTTCTGATTCTTCTTTATGACCCCTCTTACATTTCAGATGCAGCTTTCATCTTAAGCTTCACAGCAGTTCTTGGAATAATTCTTTTAAGGCCGATGTTCGAACATTACTTCAAAAAATTACATCTGCCCGCACTTTTGGCCAGATATTTTTCGGTGGCCATCGCCGCAAATCTTGCTGTAATGCCGATGGCCGCATATCTATTCGGCACGGTTTCAATCATTGCCATGCTCGTCAATCCCGCCATCGCATGGCTGTTTTCAATCATTCTACCCATTAGCTTCGTTCTTGGTATCACCTCTGCAATTTCGCCGGAGTATGGTCTGTTTCTTGCTCCGGGACTATCGATACCCCTGGACGGCTTTCTTGGTTTTCTGGAAAAAGCCCAGACGATTCCGGGTGGATTTTTTCAGGTCGGCAATGTTCCGGGCTTGTTAACTGCTCTGATATACTGCGGTCTGATTCTCTGGGCAGGGCTATGGAACAGAAGAATGGTGCTAAGAGCGACAAATGCTGATACCCAAAATTCGCCAAAAATGGTAAAGCATGATTCAATTCAAGATCAGAGCATCAGAACACCTCAGGGTATCAATAAGGAATCGACCAACACTCGAGAAGCCGCCACGAAAAAGCAGGGGTTTTCCGAAAACCTTTCACGTGATTTTCAGAATGCTTTTAGAGACGGGGAATTCGTGAAAGATATTGACGCGATAATGATTTCTTGCAAAAGAAGGTCTTTAAAGAATTTGAGTCAAGATCACAATGATTTTCCGGTGCAGATGCTCTGCCTCGAAAATCAAAACCTTTATTACCAGATTATTGACATCGACCAGACTGTCATACAGCAAGATCAGCCAAGACTCGTTCAGGCACAGGTTTTTCTTCTCGCACTTTGCTGCAATGAAATACTTAATCGGGCAATTGCGCATCTTGACCCGCCGCCGGACCCAACCGAAATTGATATAGATTTCATCATAAAGGATAGATACCTGGCAACAGTGATTGTCGGTGACCGTCTTCTTTCTTCATCGATGTTAACCAGAACCGACGACGAAGACTTTATTCTGCTGATGTCTCGCGGCAGGTCACTTATTGCCCGTGGCCGTAATCAGCTGCAACGCATGTTCGACCGGCATAGCGACGAAATGATCGAGCAACATTTTGCTTTGCGCCGCGATCTGATGGCCTGGTGCCGTGAATTTATCGAATATGATCTTGACTGGCGCAAAAAAAACTTTCCGGGTACAAAATAAAATGAAAACGATTTTAAATCTGATTCTTCTTTTTCTGCCTGCATTTACGATGATAGCCATTCCGCAAACCCGTGTGTCAATGCGGCCGTTCTGGGCCATAGCTTTCGTGTTATTTTCTATTGGAATGGTGATTGCAGGCCGTTTAAAAAACACTGCTGTTTTGCAAAACTTTGTTTCTCGCTACATGTATGGCCTTGCGCTTGGCATGATTTTTACTCTGATCTTTGCAAACTTTCCGGTGGGCGGCTTCATCAGTCAACCACTTTATCTGGATCACTCAGACGAAACCGCCGAAGCAATTCTGGTGCTGGCATCAGGAGCAACTTTTGCAGGCGACCCGGCTTTAAGCGGTTACCAGAGAGTTCTGCATGGCATAGAGCTTCTTCAGAAAAACCGCGCCCCGGTATTGTACATAAGCACCGGCAACAGTTCAATCAACGGCTATGCTGAGTCACAATGGGTTGCCAGCCTGACAAAAATGCTTAAAGTAGAGGCGGAACAGGTGAAAATATTGGTAAGCGAACGCATTACCACCACAAAAACAGAAGCTGAGCATGCCGTCGAAAAATTAAAGGCGGCAGGAATCGGTAATATACTTCTGGTTACCAGCGGCACCCATGTCTATCGTTCCAAACTGGTTTATGAAAAGCTTGGCATGAAGGTATTTCCCGCTCCATGTCACAGTCGAAAAGGCCTTTACTATTCAATGGGTCATTACCTTAGATCTCTAAATGCCGCTGTTCACGAATGGGTTGGCCTGCTTTATTATCGATTGAAAAATTTTATCTGATTTTTTTTCTCCTTTTTCATTTCCGAATTGATCTAAGGGTGGAATGTGAAAATTCCAGATTTATATTCGGAGGAAATTAGAATGGTAAATGTGAATCGTGTTATTATTGCCGGCAATCTCGCTTGTGACCCTGAACTGAAAGAAATCAGCAACGGCAGGGCAATGACGGTTTTTCCCGTAGCGGTCGCGCGTCGATACAAAAACAAAGCCGGAGAAACCCAGAAAGAAACTTCCTTCTTTAGAATCATCGTCTGGAACTCTACTGCAAGAAACTGTGCAAAATATCTGGCTAAAGGTCGACCCGTTCTCGTCGATGGTCGCCTCGAAACTAGATCATTCACTTCTGATTCAGGGCAAACGCGCTATGTTACCCAGGTAATCGGTGATAAAGTCGTATTCTTAAGCGGTTCAAAAGCACTAAAATCTGAGCAGGCAAGTGAAGAGCCGGCTATTTTTTAAGCTAACCCATGATAATTGGTGATCTCAGAATATTTTTTTGCATTTCGCAAATTCTCTGAGACCATCACAGCCAGCGCAGAAAAACACCTGTCTGCACAGCTTCAGGCTTTGCAGACAGGTGACCGACTAATCAAGCAAGGGGCCGATTTTTTTATCGAAACTTAGTTGTCTAAGCCCTATCGAGAATAGCAGCAAAAAAATTTAATGCAAACAGCCGGACATTTTTTTAAAATATGGTACAAATCATTTTCACGAGTAACAGATGAAGAAACAATATAGACTGAAAATTTTTGATTTTTTAAATTGCCTGTCAGACATTCTTGACTGGATAAGTCCAGTATTGAACGATCACCATAAACAGGTCGCTCTAATTGCGATGCGACTTGCCGAAACTCTTGACTTACCGGTAAAGCAGCAGAACGAAATCGTATGCGCCGGCATTCTTCATGATATTGGTGCAATATCGCTTGCCGAACGCATGGAAACGATGAAGTTCGAAAACACCACCGGTCAAACCCATGCCGAGCTTGGCTATTATCTCATTCGAATTTTCGAACCAATGCATAACGCCGCCGAAATCATAAAATGTCACCATGTACCCTGGGAATCCGGTCTGGGCAAAACCTATAAGGGTTTACCAGTGCCCCTGGGCAGTCGCATACTTTTTCTTGCTGATCATCTGGCGTTATTGATAAACCGAAACGAAGGTATTCTCGGTCAGGTTGGTGAAATAAAAGAAAGGGTTCTCAAAGAAATCGATACTCTTTTTGAGCCTGTTCTTGTCGATGCTTTCATGACACTTGCCGACAAAGAATATTTCTGGCTCGATCTGGTTTCGCCCATGATAAGCAAGCAACTTGAACTTTGCGTAAAGCTCGACACCATTTACCTGAACAACAATGAGTTGCTTTCATTTGCAAGCCTGATCAGGCGCATGATCGACTTTAGAAGCCCCTTTACCGCAACCCATTCAAGCGGGGTTTCAGCCACAGCAGAATGCCTGGGCAAACTCGCAGGCCTGAACGAAAGCGAATGTTTCGAGCTTAAGGTAGCCGGTTTTCTTCACGATCTTGGCAAACTTGCCATACCGACAGAAATTCTTGAAAAACCCGGCAAGCTTACCACTGATGAATTCAATCTGATGCGGGCCCACACTTTTTATACTTTCAGAGCGCTGCAGCCAATCGAAGATCTTTCTCAAATCAACATGTATGGATCTTATCACCACGAAAGACTCGACGGTACGGGGTATCCTTTCAGGCTCGAACGCAAAGATCTGCCACTGGGTTCACGGCTTCTGGCCGTCGCCGACGTGTTCACAGCCTTAACCGAAGATAGGCCTTATCGAAAAGGTATGTCAAACGAGCAAACCATCCTGATTCTCGAAAAAATGGCCGAAAACAACAAGCTTGATTCTGAGATTGTGCATCTGGCCAAAAAGCATCATGAGACGGTAAACCAGGTCAGAAAAGCGGCCCAGGATGCTTCGCGAGAAGAATACACCCAGTTCTTAACCGATATCGGCTGAGCTTCTTGAGTCAAAGTAAGTCAGAATCGATAGAAACCAAGGTAAGTATACAGAGCCAGAGCATTTTGCAGCTCTTGTTCTGACACCCATTCATCGACTATATGCGCACATTTTTCCATTCCGGGACCAATTCCAAGAGTGGGAATTCCAGCCATGCCCGCGCTGTACACGCCATCAGTAGAAAATGGCCAAATTTTGTCTTCAGGTTCTGAGCAAAAAAGGTCTGAAAAGGCAATTTTAAGCTTTTGAAAGAAGTTGTGATCAACCTCTGTTTCCCAGGCCGGGTGGTCTGAAGGCCATTCACTGTTTTTGCCGGTATAAGATTTGCCCCGGTAAAAGATCGGAACAATCTTTGCATCCGGCCAGTCTTCAGAACTTTCAAGGCGCTGTTTCAAATCAGTAAAACTGCAGCCCAAAGCTGTTCGCGCGGTAACATGCACCAACGCACGATCAGGCACAAAGCTTTTGCTCGGTGGCCAGGTTTTCACACTGGTTGCTACCAGCGTATTTCTTTTAAGCGTATTGCTTTCAGAAAGGCCGAATTTGAATCTTTCCTGCTCTTCGAGATTTTCAATAGCGAGCAAAACCCGGGCAATTTTGTAAGCAGCGTTATCGCCTGCTTCTGGCACAGAAGTATGGGCGCAGCACCCTCTGGTTTCAACATTGAATTCAAGTTTTCCTCTTTGCCCTCGGGCAATCTGCATTTTTGAAGGCTCGCCGAGAATCACCATGTCAGGTCGAAATCTGAATTCTTCACATAGCTCTTTAAAAGCCAGACCTTCACCAGCCTCTTCTTCTGTGCAAAAACAACCGATTACCAGCTGATTTCGCGACAAATCTTTGTCAAGATCACGCATAAGAGTCAGTGAAGTGGCCATTGCCGCCAAAGCGCCCTTCATATCGCAGGTACCCCGACCATACACACGGCCGTCACGCCGCGTTGCCTTGAACGGAGGCGTAGACCAGTTTTCTGTATCTTCGGCAGGCACCACGTCCATATGTGCGTTGTAAGCAAGGGTTTTTATACTGCGATCATTGCATAAATTCAGCAAACCTTTGAACCAGGCTTTTCTCTGGCTTAAGTCATCGGGAAAATCTTCGTAAACAAGCTCTGCGGGCAAAGAAACCGCTAGAACACTGCCGCGCTCATCTTTCATGGCCGGAATATTTCGGGTACTGAAATAAGTCATCAATACCTCTGCACATTCTTCTTCCTGGCCGCTGTATGACTTACAGGCTATCAATCGGCTTAACAGCTCAAAACAATGTTCATATTCTTTTTCACAGACAGCCTTTACCTTGCCGGTAATTGTCTGTGTTTCAATTTCTTTCATCCCATCCATAAAATCTCCTCCCGGTTTCACGAGAAACAAAGGTTTAAAAAGCTTTCTACCAGAGCAATTTTTCTTCTGAGTGGCATCTTGAACAAACCCAGGGGTCTGAATGACAAGCCCGGCATTTTTGCGGGTTGGTCCTCGCGGCAATACCATGGCGGTGTCTAACCCAGGCAAGAGTGTGACTTCTGGGCTTTTGTGAATGACATTCTATGCAAGAAGACTCTTCATGACACATTCGGCAATGCTGCGGGTCGGCACGATACGCCACCCCATGCTTCTTCTCGAAATTTCGCGTATGATCTGCAGGCCTGGGCGTAGGATTGTGGCACATGACACAATCTTTCTTCACTTCATTTCCATCGTGACATTCAAGACAATCTTCCATGCGCGAGTTGATTATATGCCCGTCGAGGGTTTCCCAGGAAGTGATAGCTTCATGGCATCTTGAGCATTCGAATTTTTCATGTTTCTTGTGGGAAAAAACGAAGCCTTCTTTGAGACGTTGCCGATCTCGAATAGTCTCACCTGGCGTTTCAAGATGACAAAGGGCGCAGTCGCTTTTCTCGCGGGTTTTGAAATGACATTGCAGACATCTTTTTTCGCCCGGGCGACCAAAGGTATCATCTATTTCATTGTTCTGGCTGAAAATCAAATCTGTACCGCTCGCCACAATCGGTCTTTTACGCAATGGCTGCCAACCTGGAGGCAAACCGGAAGGAACCGGCTCTGAATAACCTTCGCGATTTATATGACATCTGGCGCAATCAACTGAGTTTGCATCATGTGTTTTATGCGAAAAACGCAGATTTGCCTGAGAAACCAGTTTGTCTTTTGCAATTACTGAATTGAAAAGGCTTAAACTTAAAATTAGACAAATTATAACGAACGTTCTCAAAACTGATTCCTTTACTTTATTTAAGACATTTTACTTCGCTTCAACATTATGTACAAGCTTAAATGCGAGCTATCATTTTTGGCAATTCCGGCAATAAAAGCTGCTACGCCCTCCAATGTCAATTTTCTCTATGCTTTGCTTTCTACATTGGCAGCAAAGCAAACCTGCTTTCTGATAAACCGATGTATCTATTTCGAAATGGGTGGTTTCTTCATCGATATAAAAGTTGGGCAGAAGACTTTTCAAACCGGCAGTTACCGCGCTATCAATCACTTCAAGCATGGCGTTGTACAACCGGGTGACTTCTGCTTTGCTCAATTCTGAGGCCGGCCGATCTGGCATAATGCCGGCTTTGAACAAAGCTTCACCAGCGTATATGTTTCCCAGACCGGCGATTATCGACTGGTCCATTATCATGGTCTTTATCGCCCGCCGGCTTTTTTGACAAGCCAAACGAATATATTCTATCGATAAATCATCTTTAAAAGGCTCCGGAACCTTATCAGGCAACCGATGCAAAATTTCCACAACCCCAAATTTTCTGGGGTCAAAATAACTCAGGGTTCGCCCTGAAAGCAATTCAATAACAAGGTGCCTGTGCTTATCAGGGTCTGAATTATCGTTCGTCAGACGAAAATAGCCCGTCATACCAAGGTGTACATGAAGATAGTGACCGGTTGCAAATTCGAAAAAGATCGATTTCGCCTGGCGAAAAACCCTTCTGATAGTTTGTTCAAGTATAACTTCGGCTGATTGCGTATCAGGCAGCGGCTTTCTCAGTTTCGGGGCAAGAGGCTGCCAGGAAATGATTGAATCGCCCTTGAGCTGATGATCAAGCGCTCTGGCGAGAGTATTAACTTCAGGCAATTCAGGCATATTCTATTCCTGATGCAATTTTACCAGATTGCAATGCGCTTGAAAAACAGTTTAGAAAAACACTCTCGTCTCAAAAAATGCAGTGTTGTTTTGCGAAAACTGGGCCACCGGCCCCAGTGATTCTGCACCTTCGCCATTTGCCTGATAGCCGAGAACGAAAGTCAAATGGTCTGACTTCTGAATGAAAATTTTCGGGGTGATAACGTATTCTCCGGTGGTGAAGTTCGCAAGACTGTTGAATTCAATGCGCAGACGATCACTGCGAAAGTTCTGACGAAGCTGCAATGAACCAAGATACTCAGTTTTGCCAAGCTGAAACGGAGTTTGTGTTTTCAGATCAGGAACATGTGACATCATCGCCTGAACATTGATATAGAAATTTTGCGGTAAGTTCTTGTCTGTGCCGAGCAGAAAGCCATATTGATCGCTGACGAATTTTTTCCCAATTCGCCCATCCTGATAAGAAGACCAGGTTTTTTCACGATTGAAGGCAAATTCAAATCTAACCAGCAGATCGTCAAGCAATTGAATGTTACCATTCATGGCAATGGTTTCATCGATCGGATAAGTGCCGTTGATAACTCCGGGCCTGTCTTGACTTATAATCGGCAATCGCTCTTTAAGGCGAAGATAATGCAACCGTAGCTCAAGTTTTCTGAAGGTAGAACTGAACTCGACATGAAACTGTGGGTCAAAACTGTCATCATTTTCTGCATTGTAAACAGCATTGTTAAATAGAATCTCGTTAGCCAGGCTCTTGTGAATGGCGTAAGCCCAGCGACTGAAAATGGAAGGAAATTCACTGGCGCTAAAATAGGGCAAATAATGACCCGAAAGGCTGAAATGACGATTGATATACCAACTGGCCTTTAAAGCGGGAATCTCTTTCTTGTCGCGATTGTAATCGTTTGCCAGACCGTTGTGAAAGCGGCGGGAATTGATCTTGTCAACGAAAGAGAACTTATCGCCACTGCCAATATTTTCAAGAATCGTACCCAATTTAAAATCGAAGCTGCCGGCTTTGAAACTGTAAGAGTTTTCACCGGGAAAAACAGTCCATTTTTTGTTGTTGTCTTCGGTGTAGTAATTGAAGTTTGCCCCTGCGACCAGTTTCTGGTCATTGGCAAAAGTTCTTTCAAAATTGATTCTGCCCTGATCGTAAGAAGAAAACTCGTTATATTGCCAGTTCCACCAGCCAGATATAGTTGGTCGGCGAATCTTCGGGCCCGAATCTTCTTCACCCCAGTCATCCCATTCATCGGCCCGGACTGACAGATTTGTCAGGCACAGCAAAAGTAACAGAGCGAGAAAAACTCTGCAAAAGCGGTTACAACACCGCCTGGCCTTAATTTTGGGCAGGTCTAAAATCTGCGTGCCTCCTGTATCTCTACCTAAATTATCGGCACAATTGCCTTAAAATTCAGACAAAGTATCTAAAACAACCTGCTTTTGTATCTCAGTAAATTCACCACTCTTGTCGATACTGAGAACTATGCGGAATCCAGGCAAAACCTTCAGAAACAAAAGCGTCCTGCTGATGGCCTTATTTGTGGTTATCAGCATAATTATCACCATTTCAGGCTGTCAGGATAAAACCAGTAAAATCCCGGTGTCTGCGATTGTAACTGAAGATAACTGGCAAACCCTTACTTCGACCGACCAGACCAGCGATGGGCAAACGGCCAGTTCAAGCCACAGCCTGACCTCTTTTCGTGTACTGGGCTATATTTATGATAAAAATTCGAGACAACCCGTCGCCAATGTCTTCGTAAATCTTGATCTGAACGGAGTGACCAAACTCACCACCCGTTCGACCTCTGCCGGCATGTTCATTTTTGAAGGCATTCCCCCCGGACTTTATGATGTTGTAACCACGGCAAGTCCGGCTAATTATCTGCCCACAAATCATGTTGTCAGAATTCTGCAAGACGGCAGTGCATCACCTGATCAGCTTGAAGTATTGCTGGTGCCTGTTTCAACGACAGCCCCCGGTCAGGTTACATACACTATTGAAGGCGAAGCGCGAGATGAAATCAGCGGCGCCCCGGCCGCGAACGAATTTGTAAAACTTTTCGATGAATCAGGCGCGCTTTTATCTACTTCGCTTACAGATTCTCAGGGCAATTTTTCTTTTTCCGGAGCCGTGCCCGGGTCTTATACGATTGAAATAGCCAAAGGCTCAGACAAATACTTTGAAAAAACATTTGAAATCAACCTTGGCAGTGACGGCAAGGTTGTGCCGGCAGCCATTCTGCTTCTATCAGACAAAACCGTTGAAACTTCGGTCATAGAAGGAGTTATAAGACATGGCTCATCTCAGGAAGTTTTAGGCGGCATAACGGTTCAGCTTCGACAAACCTCGCCTACAGCTCCGGTTCTAAGCACCCAGATCAGTAACGGTGAAGGAAAATTCTACTTTGAAAACCTTTTGCCCGGCACTTATTTTCTTACGGCGGCACCGGCATCAGAAAAGTTTGAGCCAGAAACCTACATCATCACGATTTTGCGTGACGGCACCGTTTCTCCTGAACTTGCAAGCATTTTCATCATACCCAAAGCGGTTGAAACCCAGACTTTTACCATCAGCGGCAATGTGCTCGACGCATTTTCAGGTTCACCCCTCGATTTCGTTACCTGCACTCTCAAAGAGGTCGGTCCCATCATTACCGACCTGAACGGCATATTCTATTTTGAACAGCTGGTTGAGGGTGATTATCAGCTAAATCTGGTCAAAGCAGGCTTCAACAGCCAGACGGTCAATTTTAAAGTCGATGCAAGTGGCCAGACCATTCCAGCCAGCCTGACCTTTCGCATGGTTTACAACCAGGAGCAGAACAAAGGTTCGATTGTCGGGCGAATTTGCGATGTTTTTACCGGTCAGGGTCTGCCAGACCTGATCGTCAGAGTTTACAAAATGGAACGCAGAGTTGTTAACATTGATGACTCAAGCATCAGTTACTGGAGCATCGACGATCGACCGCTGAAGACCACCAAAACTCATTCAACCTCGATTCACCCTGACACCGGCTTTGATGAAACCGGCACCTTCAAACTTACCCATCTTGAACCCACAAGCGACAGCGTAAAATATCTCGTCTATGTCGGTAAAGGCATTTCAGGCATATGGCTAACTTCGGTTTTTGAAGAAGACTTAACCAATCCTGATCGAATCGAATCCTGGGGTTTGGTCGAAGTATTGCCTGACACCAGCACTTATCTGGTTAATTATGAACCGACAAATTAGTTTCAGAAACCCTCTTTCTGCTCTGCTTATCTTTATTTTTTCGCTTACCCCTGTCTTTTCGGAAACGGGCAACACCGGCTTTTTATCTTTATCGGGTTCTCGCGGGCTTATAAGCATTCCGGTTCCCGTTTCGAACAAAAATGAACGGGTAATTGTTGCGGCTAAAACGACCCAAAGCCAGACCTATTCTTATAAAATAAGAACGACTGAATTTAATGAAACGCTTGAAGAAAACAGATATCAACTATGTCTACCGGTCAACCCCGATGCTGAAATAGTTTTCACCCAGGTAGATCTGAAAAAAGAGATTGAAAGCGCCGGGGTAAAAAGCAATGAAAATCATAAGCTGAACTCTTTTGGCGCAAAATTTACCGGCAGCCTTGAAGAAAAGGCCGATTTTTGCGTGGGTTTTCACTGGGCTTCAGGCGACAACGACGGTCTTCGCTATGCAGACCTGGAAACGATTTCATTGGCAAGAAACATATTTGCCACATTTTCTACCAAAGTAAAAAAGAATCTACTGACTCATCTGCACCTTAAACAAAGCTATACACCTGAGTTTAAGACAGACCTGGCCGATGGGCGGGTTGTCACCATCGATGCGCAGAATTTCACCTCTGGCGGGGTAGGCATCGAAAGATTTTTTGGCTCTGACGGCGATGCATCGGCGATGATCGAGCTGAACTATTCTGACTATCAAAGCTTCAGTGCGGCAATGCAAAAAGAGTTTCAGCTTAGCGCAGGGGTAAGGTTCAGATTTCGCGGTTTCGGCGTAGAAATTTCAGGCCGGTCTTTGACAGATACCCCGGCTGTAACCGCCGGGGTTAATCTGGCATATTAAGACTACTTTTCCATGTTTCTTTTCGTAAATTCGTCTTGCGGCAAATCCAGATCATACTTGATCTTTTTTGTATCAAGAACCGTGCTTGAACCCTTAACCAGGTCTTTCATGGTTACGGTTTTCGGTGTCCAGATATCCTGAATTTTTTCAAGATTTTCTGCGGTCATCAGTTTGATCATTTTTCCAGGTTCGTTTTTATCGAACATTTCTGACTTCAAAACGATCATCTTGTCTTTTGCAACCTTCATGACAACGTGTGAATAACTTGTGTTCTCATCTTTTTTCTGCACCCGAATCGAATAAACATCTTCACCATCGAGTTTTTCTTCTTTAAGATCAGAAGCGACATAGTCATCAGCATGAATGTCTTCCATATCTTCGTAAGTGAAATCACTTGAAACAAATGCCATGCCATAATCTTTGGCCACGATTTTTCGGATTTTTCGAAAGGCTGAAAGATATATCCACTTTTGTTTTTTGGAATCGCGCTCATTGACGAGATAGGTGGTGTTTTGAATATCAGCGGGCGAAACGAAATGAATGAAGTTATCTTTATTGCTGTTATCCTGTTTACGCCTTGAAATGATCATTCTTCTGACTCTGGTTGGCCCATTGGGCTCGGTAAGCTTCATTTCGACCTGAGCTTTCGAAGTTTTACCGACATAGCGATCTTCAACCTTTTGTAATACTTCCTGGGCGGTCAGTGCCATTGCTTTGGCAGCACAGAGGCTAAAGACAACAAATAGAATTACCGTCAGATACCTGTATTTCATAATGCCTCCAATAAAATTCAGCTTATACTTATATGCTAACCTCATTTGGCCGTCACTTCAACCGGGCAAACGAAAACAGTATAAATACTGAATTTGCTACTTCAGATGATAGACATGAAAGCTTTCGTAAATGAATGCCCGATCTTGTTTAAAAAGCTTATCTGAAAGCTCTGGTTCGTATTCAAGACGACTCAGGTTTTCAGCATCGAGCTCTCGGGGTCTTGCAAGAGTATAGCGCCAGGCCATGCGGGCACCGGGGCGGGCAAGTTCAATTACTTCACGAATAATATCGTTGAATTGTTCGTTGGTCATCCATTCAAAAATGTTTGACAGATTGAAGCGATCGTAACTTCCGGGGCCATCTTTTTTCAGAACGTCACCGATGGTTCCTTTGTATATTTCGAGTGCGCCGATATTCTTTTTGAGCTTAGGGTAATTTTCGCGCAACAGATAGGGTGACATTCCTTTTTCATGGTAATGGGCTCCGAGAAGCATCAAGCTCATGAAATAGTTGTCAGGGTTGTAAAATCTGGTAAGGCCAAGAGTTCGCTTGCGATTGAGGTTACCGGCAAAGTCTTCAAAATCGACCTGAGCAAATGAATGCGCCCCTTTTACAAGGCTGAGAACAGTGCGGTTCAAAAGAATCCGATGCAAAGCATTCCATTTCTTTTTTCGAAAATTTCGATAAACTTCCTGCTGTTCCTGCAGATCTTTGGCTTCAAACAGCTTTAAAATCTCTTTTTCGCCATAAAGCCATTTTAAAACCGTGCGATAAAAAGCAAAAAACTTTTCAACCTTACCGCACATCATGACTCCATCTTTGATTATCTGTTTGTTTTCATTCCAGAAGTCGGTCGCATACGCAGGCATATGTTTTTTGATTCGTTCGTAAAGTTCTAATCGATATTCGGCGGGCTTAGCCGACGGCTTGCGAAAAAACGGCACCCCAAGAACCTCGATGAAATCATCGTAGTCAAGTTCAATGATCGCGGCGCGTTTCAATTCAAGCATAGCAAGCTGGGCCGGATTCAGGTCGATCGAGATAAGCTTTTCAGGCTCTTCAAGCAAAAGGCAAAGGGAATTGCAGCCGCCGGAAGTTATCGACAGAACACTCTGCCCTGGCTCGACCTTGAGTGATAGCCGGTTGAGTTCCGGGTCTTCCCATACATTGCTATATACAACCGCTGGTTTCATAAATAACCTCCTGGAATCAGCTTTTATTCGTATTTACTTCGTCGTCTGAAGCGTCGTCAGAGTTTGTGCCGCTGACTTCTTCAGCGGCAAAATCAGAAGCCAGAAATTTGCGCAAAAGGCAAATCTGAGCGGGAAAAATGGTAAGTTCGCAAAACAGTGCCGTGATAATGGTGAACGACAGCAAAACACCGAAGAAAACCACTGATTTGACACTGGCAAAGACCATGAACAAAAAGCCCAGAGAATAAATCAGAGAAGTAGAAAAAACCGCCGGGCCAGACTCTTTTAACGCGTCTACCACTGCCTCAACCGGTTTCATCTTAGCTCTTGAAGGCTCGTAAAAAAGAAACAACTCATGAATGGTGTCGTCGACGACAATACCCAAAGCAATGGCGGCAATGGTTACAGTCGCGATATCAAGCCTGATACCGACAAGTCCCATGACTCCCATGGTCATCAGAACAGGGTAAAGATTCGGAGCAATCACCAGAATCAGAGCTTTAAAACGCCTGAAAAGAATTGTAATGGCCCCGAAAACGAAAACGAAAGCCAGAGCGAAACTCGAAATCTGGCTCCAGGTAACATAGCTGATAATGCGTGAATAAAGAGGCACATAACCGCCAAACCTGTATGAAATATCAGTGCCACTGAAGTTTGTCTCAAGCACCTTTTTCACCTGGCTTTCATATTCGCGCAATCTTGCTGCGCTTACCATGGGAACCCTTACCGTAAGCCTTGCTTCAGAATAGTTCGGGTAATCGGTCATGGTCTCTATATCACCGTCGGGGTCAGATTCATACTGCATCAATAGCTGGCTTACCGCGATATCTGAAGCCGGAACTACATAGGTGGCTTCGCTGCCATCGCTCCAGACCTGATTGAGTTTTTTGACCACATCGAGAATAGAAGCAGCCTTTTCAACATCAGGGATAGCTTCGAGATCTTTATGGGTTTGGTCGAGCCGGGTGAAAAAGTCTACGGTTTTGACACCCCCGTTTTTGCCGGTTAAAAGACGAATTTCAAGGGGCAGGTA
>JASURT010000099.1 GCA_030446435.1 Candidatus Ozemibacter sp. | reverse complement strand
AAAGAAAAAATTGAAACGATGAATTCGGCAATATCAAAATAGCGATCACCGACCCCATCTTTGAAAGGGCAAAATCTGGCCGGCACCGGGTCGAAGAATACGGGCAAACGCCTGGTATCGCACCATGAAACATTGATCATACCGAAGTCAGAATGCAAAACGACTTTTTCAGCTGATTTCTTGCTATTGTGAACAAATGCCAGGGCACGGCCGGTTTTCTTCATGATTTCTTCGGCATTTTCGGCATCGATGCACTCGGGCATTCGCTCAACATTGTTTAACCTCTGATAAACTATGCTTTCATTTTGGCAGCATTCCGGCCTTGGAAAAATAAAGTAATCGCCACTTTTACTCAGCTGATAAAAATGGTTCATTCGCTGCCAGTCACGAGCGAGATCGCGACCATGAAATTTTATGAAACTATCCATTACAAACATTTTCAGATGGTCTTTCAATCTTGATAAAGGCCAGAGCTATCGCAAAAACGAGCCAACAGGAGCGGGTGCGCAAAAGATAAATTACCATGCCGACGCTTGCCATTCCAGCCAATGAAATGAACAAAGCTGTGTGCAATTTAGGTAAAACCGCCAGATCAGGTGTCTTGAACAAAGCATAAAGAAAAATCAAAGTAAAAATCGATGCGATTACGAATCCGGCCAGACCGGTTTCAACAAGAATTGAAAAGGGTGTATTGTGAACTTCGTGGCGGTGATTCTGATCAAAACAGCCTAAACCATAGCCAAAAAGCCAGAATTCTGAAACGTTGAAAGCCTGTCTGAAAATGTTAACTCTCGCCTCGTCGAGTTCAAGAGCGCCATGACCATAATCGCCAAGGCTTCTTTGCATGGCCACTTCTGAAGCAGTAAAACTGATAACCAGAAAAACGATTGCAGCGAGCAAAGCAAGGTTTAAAGCAAGAATTGAAGAACCTTTTCTTTCGGGAATGAAAATTTCGATAAGAGCGGTCTGGGTAATGCCAATCCAGAATCCGCTTCGAGAGCCGATATATGAGAGACAAACCAGATACGCCAGATAAGAAACAAATCTCAGCGACCTGCTTTTACGCAGGCTCAATGCTGCCAGAGGCCATAAACAGATTAAAAAGATCGACAGCTGATTGGTGAAATTGAAAATACCTTTAAAACGGTTTCCTGAGGCAAAAAAGTAATCGGTCAATTCTTTGAAATCACAGTTTCTAAGAACTATAACCGCAAACGAAAACAATAGAAATATAAGAAACATCTTTCCGACAAGTTCTACAAAACTATTTAGTCTATCTGCCGTCGATATTTCTGCTGCAATGCACCTTGCGCCAAGGTACATGAAGACAAGAGAACCAAGTTCAAAGAGATATGCCTTTAAATGTGTGGCAATGCCGGCACCGGTTAATGTTGCTGCGACGAGTAAAAGAAATAGAACATCGAAAGATATGGCCTGAAACGACTTTTTTGCCAGATTTTTTGCCAGGCAAACACCGATAAAACCGAGAAGAAAAACATCTGAAATGATGAAACTGGGGCCAACTATTCCAATCGCGAACGGAAAAAGAACCACATAAAGAATCAGCAACCAGGAAACATCGTTTTTCTGATTAAGCACATGCATTGGCGCAGTTTTCTGCATTTTTTTCCAACGGAACGAAATAAATCAGACCCGCCAGGTAAACAAGAATAACCGCCACGGCGATGAAAAGGTAAAAAACTTTCAGATAGGGTTGAACCGTTTGTGGGGGCATATCGGGATCAGTTAAAAGTTTGCTTTCAAATGGGTAAAGAGAAAGAATTTTCTGATTTTCATCGGAATGATTTTTTAAATAAACAATGGCGCGGTAAAGCTCTAGATTGAGCTCGTTAAGCACAATCACCCCTATTTTACCAAGCCAGCTACTTTCTTTTCTTTCGCTGATTTCTGGCAAACGACCGCTTTTGTCGGGAATAAGTTTTTCAAAAGCGGTAATCGGCTTGAAAAATTGATAAACAAAAGAATTTCTTCGTAAAAGCTGATCGAACTGAAACAGTGCATTTTTTCTGCGATTTTCAAGTTCTTCTCGGCTCAGCAAAGCAATTTCGTAAAGAAATTTGTCGGTAAAAGCGTTAAGAAAAGGCCTGATTTTTTCGGCCGCGGGTTGAACGAAAATGATTTTGAACAAAACCTCGTTTACGGCGCTGAACCTGAGGTTCTTTCTGATTCTGGTATTCAGGTAAAACAAGGCTTCTGATCTGGCAGGAAACTTTTCAATTGCAGATTTTTCGAGAATTTCAAGCATGAATTCATCGTCATTCAGCTTACTTTCCCAAAGGCTTTGCACAGCGACCAGAGGCTGACCTTTTACGCTTCCTGAAAGAACATAATCTTCGGCAATATACCCACGTGGTGGATAAACAAAGAAGTAGGCCTCAAATAAAAACAGCAACAAAACGCAAATCAAAGCCCATAGAGGGTGCAGCAAAGCGGTCGTTTTCAGATTTTCCAGGCTTATTTTTCTTTCGTTCAAACTATTCATAATTCACTGCTTTCGTCGAGGCGCAGGTATTTCAACATGGCTTGATTGACCTCGTTGACTTCGAATTTATTTTCGGCCAGCTGGCGGCTGGCCTTTCCCATTGTTTGCATAAGGGCTGGTTTTTCAACAAATTTCATCATGGCTTCGGCAAGAGCAACCGAGTTTTTTGGGGGAACCAGAAAACCATTCAGGTTTTCTTTAACAGTTTCGCGGCAACCCGGAGCATCGGTAGTGATGATGGCGCGGCCAGTTGCCATTGCTTCAAGATTGGTTCTGGGAATTCCTTCACGGTAAGAAGGTAAAATATAAACTCCGGCTTCACGAAGATAAGGCCGCACATCGTCAGTTTTACCAAGATATTCAACGACTCCATCCCTGGAGTATCGCTCGATTAAAGAAAGGCTGATGCCTGAAGGGCCGGGGTCTTTGGGGCCCAGCAATTTGCAGGAAACTTCCGGGTATTTGTCTTTTACAATTTTTGCGGCCTCGATAAACTCGAGAATACCTTTTTCTTTCAACAATCTCGCGATCAATAGAAAAACCGGTTTTTTCGTTTCCAACGGGGAAAATGAAAAATAATCAAGATCTACACCTGAGCCATTAATGATAGCTGATTTACCTGGCTCAACCACTCTTAGCCGCGAAAACTCCTCGAGATCATCAGGGTTCAGAAAAAGAACCTTTTGATTAAACGCCAGCGCTATTCTACAAAGATTCATGGCAAGAAAACCGGCAAGCTTTTGTCTTAGCGAATCCTTGTTGAATGGATATCCCAGACCGGTTATTACAGAGCTTATGAATGGAACTTTAACTATTTTGGCGGCAATAGAGGCGTAAATGACTGGCTTGAGAGTGTAAGCGATGGTCATATCTGGCTTTAGTCGCCGAAAAAGGCTGATAAGCCGGCAAAGAAAATTCAAATCACTTAAAGGATTAAAGCCGGTTCTTTGCAATGGCAGATAATAAAATTTCGCACCGAAATCATCTTTTTTAACAGTTTCATCAGGAACAATGCAGAAAACTTCATGCCCTGAGCTGACGAGCATTCTGATCAGATGGTGATGAGATTCGATAAATGCTCGTGAAGAGGCTAAAACAGCTATTCTTTTTGTGGTCTTCATTTGTAATAAACAGGCAGCAAAGCCGGCAGGGGTTCTATATAATTTTACGGAACCATTTATATCACATTACCCTTTAAAAGTCATTTCAATCGCGATATTTGGGCCTGTTAAACCAACCCGGACCCATAAATCATTTTTTGAAATTTTTTAAAAAAATTCAGCCCCGAATCGTTCTTACTTAGAGAGACTTTTTCCCTGCCTTCGCCCATTTGAAGCGGGTTTTACTTTTACAGACAAAAAGAATAAAATCAAGAAGAGTAAACCAAATCAAAAACTTTTGAGCGACTTCGTATCTAATGCTTGCCGTTCTTTCACCATAAAAACGGGGAAAACATAAGAGGTGAAGAATTGCCGGAAAATCTAACGAACAAACAGTTAAGGCTTGCAGCCAAACTTATAGAAGAGCGTTACGGTATTCATTTTGAGAGCAACCGGCTTTGTGAGCTGGAAAAACTATTGAATACCATTGCTTCGTATCTGAATTACGAAAGCACCGAGCAGCTTTTTCTAAGATTATTCTCAAACGACCTCGATCAGCTCCAGGAAGAAGCAATAATAACAAGCTTGACTATCAATGTCAGTTATTTCTTCAGAGAGCCTGAAAACCTGGATTTTTTCGAAAAACAATTGAGCAATCTTGTTTCTACAAATTCAGACAGGCAGATTTCGATCTGGTCTGCCGGCTGTTGTTGTGGCCAGGAACCCTATACAATTGCCATGTTGTGCAAAAGGCACATGAAACTGAATCAACTCAGATTGATGGCTTCAGATGAAAATGAACAGCTTATCAGAGTCGCCAGAAGTGGTATTTTTTCGCCATGGTCATTCAGAAAAGCCCCACCACAATATATTGAAAACTGTTTTACCAGACTTTCCAATGGCATGTATAAAATACACGAAGAGTTTCTGGATAGCGTCGAATTCTTTACTTTCAGGCTTGATAAAGATCTTTTTCCGGACCATGAAGCAGGGCTGATAGACTTTGATTTCATATTTTTCCGCAATGTTCTCAATCAATTTTCGTCCGGGCAAATTGAACAGATTATCGGCAAGTTCTGGCAATGCCTGAAGCCCGGCGGGTACCTTATTCTAGGCGAAGAAGAAGCTAACATTCATAGTGTAAAAGGTTTTTCGCGAAATAATCAGATTCCGGCAGGAGTTTTCAGACGGGAAAAAAGCAAAGATTTCGTTTCTCACAAAACCGGTCGTTTTGCCAATTTTTCTACCAATCTAAAGAAGCTTTTGCAAAAAGACGGCAATGAAAAGAGTCAGGAGATCAAGCCTACAGCTGAAACGGTTTCATCGAGTTTTCTCAAGACAAAACCGGCCGAAGCAGCAGAGATTCCAGAATTCGACCAGGCTTTTCTGCTCGAACTGTTTTCTCAGAAAAAATACGCGGAAGTTTTGTCTATTTTAAACGAACAAAACCAAAATTCCCTGGACCACAACGCACTATATCTTAAAGCTCGTTGTGAATTTCAGCTCAACCATCTTTCTGAAGCCCTCGAAAGTATTGACCGCGCAATCAGGCTATTTCGCTCTAAAGCAGATTATCATTATTTCAAGGGCCTGATTCAATTCGAGCAGAATAAACTCGATGAGTGCCAAAAATCGCTGCAGCTTGTCTTGTATTTAGACGAAAATCATTTACCTGCGCACCTAAGCCTGATCAGTGTCTTAAGAAAAACCGGAAAATTGAATGAAGCACGCAAATTCATAAACCTGGCATTTTTGCTGATCAACAAACTCGATGAAAATGCCAGAATTGATTTTCCCCAGGGTCAGACAGTGAATCAGGTTAAATCAATCCTGATGGATCTTTTGAAAAAATCCGCATAGATAGAAAAACCGGCCATTGAGCCTTTTAGAAAAGGGTCAGTGGCCGGTTTTATTATAATATGGTTTTTATTTCATTCAGATGCTGTTGTGAGCTTCAAGAAATTTGATTCTTTCATTCAAAGAAATTTCAACCTGGTAGCCAAGGTCTCTGTAGGTTCCTTTAAGCTGCTTGAAGTTTTCGATAACGGCTTTGCAAAGTTCAATTTCTTTTTCGGTTTCAATGGTTGCGACTTCTGTTTTAATGACTTTCCAGGCGTCACTAAGTTTGTTGGACATTTCCATAAACATTGGGTTTGTCCATGGTTTCGGCATGCCCGGATGTGTCAGATGGTTCAGATATTCACCCGCATAAGCTGCAGAATTCATAGCTTTAGATAAATTAGCGCCGTCGAATGCAAAACAGGGAACGCTCATAACTACCAGCAAAACCAAAAAAATGAATTTAATCTTCTTCAACATTATTTAATTTCCTCCGAAAAATTTCTGTCGGCAAATGCTTTAGCAATATGCATGCCAACGCAAAAAGCCTTTTTTCATAAGTGTTTTAGAAGAATGGAATTTTTAATTTGATAAATATTTGTCACAAAACTGTCATTTTTTTCTCAACCCGACTAAAAAAAACTTTTTCCTTTTCACAGCGGTAACATTTTATAGTAAATCAAATAAATTTCGGAGAGTAAAAGAATGAAGGCGAAAAATTTCCTTTTAGCGATTGTGACGCTAACTCTCTTGGCATTTCTTCCCTGCAAAACAGTTCAGGCCCAATCTGCCCACGATGTCTTTGGAGCCGGGCAGGTTACAATTGAATCTACCCATTCAGAAGCTGAGACAGGCATAGAACCGGCAACGACCGGCAGCGGACTTGGCCCTTCCTTCACCGGAACAGTTAATGCTCATCCGGGCCTTAACATACGCACGTCGCCCTGGGGGACCATAATCGGGTCTTTCTCGAATGGCTCTAAAGTAACTGTCACTGGTAGAGAAGGCGACTGGTACAAAGTCAGCTACAATGGCAGAATAGCCTATTGCCATGCCAGTTATATCAGAGGCGATTCTGGCGCCTCGTCAAACTACGGTAGCACCAGCGGAACAGTTAATGCTCACCCGGGACTTAACATACGCACGTCGCCCTGGGGGGCCATAATCGGCTCATTCAGCAACGGCTCGAAAGTAACAGTGCTTGGCAAAGAAGGCAGCTGGTATAAAGTCAGCTATAATGGTCGAATCGCGTATTGTCACGCAGATTTCATTAAAACATCGGGCGCGGTCACGCCTGCCGGCACTGCAAACAGCAATAATTTTACCGGCTACGTCACCGCGGTTCCCGGGTTAAACGCCAGATCAGGACCCTGGGGAACCATCCTCACCTCTTTTCCCCCTGGAACCAGTCTCAATATTGTCGGCAAAGAAGGCGACTGGTATAAAGTTAGTCATAATGGCAGAATAGTTTATTGTCATTCAAGCTACATCTCTGCTTCAAGACCATCAACACCTGTTTCCACACCACAGCCGGTGGCGCAGAGTGGTGGAAAAACAGTTCTCAATGTTCCAAAACAATGCCAGGGCAACGTAAGCTGTCCTTACCCCTGGTCAGCCTGCGGACCGACATCACTGGGCATGGCACTGGCTTATTATGGCAAAGGCAATGCCGGCAGCCTGGCTTCTTCACTGTGGTATAAATGTAGTTCAACAGGTTCTGCTGGAACAAGCCACGCCGGCATGCTAAGTGGCGCCAGAGCTTATGGATTCTCAAACGCAAAGTGGAGTTACAGCGTAGGACTCGATTGGGTAAAAGCACAAATCAGGGCGGGAAAACCCGTGATTGCAAATGTTACCAATCACTATGTTGTGATTACAGGAATAGATGATAACGGCAATGTTTATTATAACGATCCTGCCAAATCTCAGGTCAGCATGGTCAAGTCATACGCCAGCTTTTCAGCCTGGTGGAACGGCGGCGGATCTTATCATGCCGCCATGACTCTTAATTAAATCAGGAGTTAAAAATGACGAGAATTTTGATTACACTTATAGGTTTATTGGTTGCCCTACCAGCGATATGCGCTGATGAAGGCATTATCAACATCAAAGGCAACTTTGCCTCAATGACCTGCGATGAAAACAAGAACACTTATCTTCTCGATCAGGATAACCGGCTTATTAAAATCAAACCAGATGGAGAAATCAAGATAATCGATCTTCCCAAAATCATGGAAGCCAAACCCCAAGATCGCTTTTGCGATCTCGCAGTAAAAGGAAACAAAATCTATCTTTGCGGATTTGCATTTCCCGTGGTTTTTGAACTTGACCTAAATAAACCAGAAGATTACAAAATCATCAAAGCCTCTGACCAGGAAGCAACCAGACTCAACATAATCAATCTGAGCAAAAAAACCGGCTGCCTGCTGATTCGCGATGCCGAAGGTTATCTGTTCAAGTTGAAAAATAATCAGCCCCTCGAAAAACTGCCGGATTATGCAGCTATTGAATCCAGTCCGGAAGGGCCGATTCAGGTCATTCCTCCGCCGGCAACACCGGATGAGAAAAACAACGAAGGTAGTATGACCGTTCTTGATGAAAACCAAAACATAATTTGGAAAGCTCCTATTCCAAAATCACCCCGCCGGGTAAGATCAGTTGAATTTCTTGGCACAGACAAGAAAAATAGAAATTACTATCTGGTAATGACCCAAAGCGGCGAACTCGACAGCGTATTCACAATTTATGCAGTAGATAAAGGTAAAATTATCGCTCAGCAAAACATACCCACACCAATCAACCTTGAAATGCAGCGCTTTTGCGTTCTTTCATCAGACGGAACCGTAACTTTTGCTGAACCAGCAAGCGAAACAAGCATAAATATCAGACGTATCAGTTTTGCAAAAAACTAATTTCAAACGAGCAGGTTAAAGTTTTTCGCAAAAAGAAAAAGCCCTTGTTAACATCAGAATCGGGTTGGTGCTGGCCATAGATGTGGCTGTAAGTGCTACCGGTTTGGTGCCCGACTCGTTTTTGTCAACAAAGGCTTTTTGAAAGCGGGAAACGAGGCTCGAACTCGCGACCCTCAGCTTGGGAAGCTGATGCTCTACCAACTGAGCTACTCCCGCAATGATGTTAATTTAGCAGAGTATCGGCGATTTTTCAAGATATGTCTTGTCGGCAAAGCCAAACTTTTTATTTTTCTTAAACTTTTTTACGGGTCGAGCGTATATAATTTTCTGGCCTGAAAAAGGTAGATTAAAGTTGTACAATCGCAGGTGGATTTATGAAAAAAGCAAGAGAGAGGAGTTCCTACGCTCCCGGTGACCATGTGTTTTTGCAAGGTGAGGTTGTTGATTCGTTTTTTAAGGTTACTTCTGGCCGCTTTGCCAAGGTATATTCCAAAAAACCGGTAAAAGAACTGGGTGTTCGCCGAATGCTCAACGAAGCAGATCTGGTCGGCATCGCAACGCATGAGCAACTGTTCGGTGAAATCGAAGCTCTGATGGGTCAACCCCAGGGCTTTTCGGTGTTTGCACTCGACCCATCATCAATTGAACCAGTACCAGCAGATAATCGAGATGCCCTCCAACATGTTTTTGCCGTTGACCCGCGTGTTGGCGTACATGCATGCATATCGTTCGCTCGTTATATGAAGCAGTTTTTCTCATATTTTGCCGGTATCGCCAGAGAAGAAGTTGAACTGGAGGCTTTTATCAGGGCGTCAGCCAGAGACTACATGGCTGGTGTAAATGAACTGGCCGGCATCGTTTGCCCGGCACTCAACGACCCTGACTTGACTGCTGCCAGAGAACACAAGGCCTATGAAACCGCCCGCGAAATTCTTCGTCAGGCTGAACTGAAACGCCATAGCAATGCATCTGTGGCCTGCGGAGTGGTCAGCTACGTTGGCAAAGATGTAAAAATGCAGACTTTCAGGGCCGGATCTCTACTTTGTAAGGAAGGAACCATCGGCGACAAACTGTTTATTATTGCCGAAGGTACTGCTGAGGTCATTACTGGTGGTAGCAGCCCGAATATCAAAATAGACACACCAGGAAGCATCATTGGTGAAATAGCAGTTTTTCTCAATCTTGATGCCGAAGTTCCGGATATGCGCAGAACCGCCAACGTTGTTTGTACAACCGATCTGACAGCCATCGTCGTTCATCTCAGCCAGGTTGAGGAATTCTTTCTCAAACAGCCCGAAACAATGACGAAAATGCTTATGGCTATGGTCAACCGCTCAGGAAACACACAAAAATTCTGCGATAATTCTGAACGTCGGCTCAAAGATCTGCTCTACAAAAAGCTCGGTATTCTTCTCGAAGGCCTAAACAGCATGGCAAAACGTCTTTCTGGTCGTCAGGACAAGATTGCGCTTGCACGACCCGCCGCATTCTTCGCCCAGCGCGCCCGCGCCGTCTACAACCGGTTCAAAGATTGTCTCGACATTATCGCCAGAAAATCCACCATAAAAACCTGATAAATATCATTTGATCAATAAGCCGCGAAAGCTGAATTGCTTTCGCGGCTTTTAATGCTGGGTTAGAAGCCAAAAGTGAAATCGAAGCCTGGATCATGTTAGAATCTCAGGGTGAACTTTAGAAAAACGGGTAATTGAATCAAGATGAACCAGACACCACTTGAAACTCTGAAAAAATACTTTGGTTATCAGAGTTTCAGAGCACAACAGCAGGAAATAATCGAAAACCTCATTGCCGGAAAAGACGCATTTGTGCTTATGCCAACCGGCGGAGGAAAGTCTTTATGCTTTCAGATTCCCGCCTTGCATCGCAAAGGTGTGGGAATTGTCGTTTCTCCATTGATTTCATTGATGAAAGATCAGGTCGATGCCTTGAAGGCGTGCGGTATTAACGCTGAATTTTACAATTCGTCTTTGAACAGCGCTGACGCCCGCAGAGTTTTGGCGATGCTGCACAACGACGAACTTGATCTTTTGTATATCGCACCCGAGAGACTCATGCAGGAAGATTTTATCGAGCGTCTTTCAGGGGTGGCAATTTCTCTTTTCGCCATCGATGAAGCTCATTGTGTTTCACAATGGGGGCACGATTTCAGGCCCGAGTACATAAAACTGGGAAAACTGAGAAAGCATTTTCCCGAGATTCCGGTTATTGCCCTGACAGCGACGGCTGAACCTCACACCCGAAATGACATTCTCGACAAACTTGGGCTGAAAGACGCTCAGATACATATTTCCAGCTTTGACCGACCAAATATAAGATATACCATACTCAACAAGTTCAACCCTTTCAATCAGCTCAAAACCTTTTTGAACACCAAAAAGGGCGAAGCAGGCATTGTCTATTGTCTGAGCCGAAAACGTGTTGAAAGCGTAGCCCTGAAGCTTAGAGACGCGGGCTACAGCGCAGAAGCCTACCATGCCGGTCTTTCGGCTTCCCAGCGCAAAAAAGTGCAGGATGATTTCATCAATGACAATATTATGATCGTGGTTGCCACAGTGGCTTTTGGCATGGGCATAGACAAATCCAACGTTCGTTATGTGGTGCATTACGATATTCCGAAAAACATCGAAAGCTATTACCAGGAAACCGGGCGCGCTGGCCGCGACGGCATGGCATCAGAAGCTTTGCTGTTGTTTGGCTATGGCGATATCATGGTCGCCAGAAGTCTTGTAGAGAACACACCCAATCATGAAAGAAGAAGAATTGAGTCGCACAAGCTCAACTCGATGGTCTCGTTTGCTGAAGCCCAGAGCTGCAGACGAAGAATTCTTTTACAGTATTTCGGCGAACAAATGCCAGAAGACTGTGGAAACTGCGATAATTGCCTCAATCCTCCGGAATCTATAGATGTTACCGAAGATGCCCGCAAAGCTCTTTCTTGCGTTTACCGGGTTCAGCAAAGGTTCGGAATAGGGCATCTGATCGACATTTTAAGGGGTTCTGAAAACGAAAGAATTCTTAATCTCGGGCATAACCAGCTTTCAACCTATGGCATCGGTTCTGACAAAAGCAAAGATTACTGGGCAAGCATCTATAGAAGCTTGATTCATCGCGGCTTACTGCACCAGGACCTCGGTGATTATTCAACCTTAAAGCT
>JASURT010000098.1 GCA_030446435.1 Candidatus Ozemibacter sp. | reverse complement strand
CACCACGATCTCGGCGACCCTTTCATGAGCCCCGGGCTCACCCAGATGAGAAACCACTTCAGCAAGGTCTTGCTTCTGCCGGTCATATTTTTCAGGTGATTCAAGCAATTCCAATGCTGTCTGAGACAGTTTTTCTGGAGTCATGTCATGTTGAATCAACTCTGGAATAGCCATACGATTGATGATGATATTGGGCAAACCGATAAATTGAGGCAAACGATAAAAAAGTCGTGCCTGAATTTCAGTTATTACCGATACCCTGTAACAGATCACCATAGGAGTTCCGACGTAACTGGCTTCGAGAGTAGCCGTGCCAGAACTGATCAGAAGCAATCGTGAAATATTCATGACATCGTAGATTTTGCCTTCGGCGAGAACCACAGGTATATCAGCTGCTTTAAGCTGATCGCGCAACTGCGCTTTTGAAACACCAAATACTTCAGGTCCTTCGGTGGCAATAACAGGAACGACGAATTGATATTCGGGGTGTTTTTGATGAATCAGTTTTGCTGCTTTCAACATAACCGGCAGCAACTGTGACAGTTCGCTTTTGCGCGAACCCGGGCAAAGGCCGATTACCGGCTTACCCGGAACCAGACCATATTTTTCGTAAGTCTGTTCTATGCTCATCACCGGTTTTGCATGATCAAGCAACGGGTGTCCGACAAATTCAACATCTGCACCGGCAGCTTTATAAACTTCGTAAGTTGAAGCAAAATTGGCGGCGACCTTGGTAATGCTGCCGGCGGCGTCGGAAACGCTGTCGGGGTTGGTAGCAAACTTACTTGGCGGAAAGTAATATACGGTGGGAATGCCCAGTTTTTGCACTATATGCACCAGACGCATGTTAAAGCCTGGATAGTCAACGAGAATAACCAGATCGGGCCGGTTTTTGACGATGAATCGTTTCAGTCTCCAGAGAACGCAAAGAAGTCTTGGGGCCTGCTTAAAGGCCTCAAAAAGACCGATGGCACCCCAATTAGTGCTGTCAAACAGAAGATTGACGTCTCTCGACGCGGTCTGATTACCGCCAACAGCATAGATGTCGAAGTTGCCGTATTTTTTCAGAACATCGACAAGAGAAGCGGCGTAAAAGTCACCGGAAGTTTCTCCGGCTACGATCAGCAGCTTTTTCTTTCCCTGTGCCATTTTCATTGCTTTACAATCAACTCCGCCTCTTGTTCGCATTTGACAATTGCCTTGCGAATCAGCTCGCATCCTTCTTCGATACTGGTTTCAGGTGAAACCGCAAACGGATCTCCCGTCACCATAACCACTTTTGAACCAGGTAAAGGAACTTCGGTTTTATCCCAGTTGTTCAGACGAATGCAGTTTGAATAGGCCAGACCGATTGGCACCAGCAGAGCATCTGCCTTTTGCGATACCAGCACTGCGCCCGGTTTTACTTCATGGCGTGGGCCTCTTGGGCCGTCAACCGTTATGGCGCCGTTCTGACCATTGCGCATCAGCTTAACCATTTCAAGCAAACCGCGCATTCCTCCACGTGATGATGAACCTCGAACACATTTATAGCCGAGTCTGTAAAGAATCTGAGTTAACAGATCTCCATCCTGGGACAATGATGTCATGATAACAATATTCCGGCGTCGATGACAATAAATCGACGAAACAAGCGAACTGTGCCAGGCAACGATAACGCAAGGACGCGGCCCGGCAGCGGCGGCAACAAATTTTTCGAAGCCGACCTTTTCGATTCGCACAAGAGAATTGGCAAGGCTTATAAAACCGGCACCAAGGCGGGCTTTCATTCGCAAGCGCGCCTGATAGGCAGGGTCTTGCCAGCGCCCGTCTTCAACACGTCTTGAAGCTTCGAGAGTTTTTAAATCTCTCGTGTCGATAGACGCTCTGGAATTTGCCAAGGTCTGATTCATGACTTAAGCTGCACCCTGCTCTGAATATTGTGATCGATAAAGCTGACTGTAAAGCCCCTGTTTTTCGAGAAGCTGGCTGTGGTTGCCGATTTCGACAATCTTGCCTTTCTGCAGAACCAGAATTTTGTCAGCACTGACAACTGTAGACAAACGATGTGCGATCATAAATGTGGTTCGATTCTTCATCAGCAACTGCAGAGAATCTTTTATAAGATTTTCAGTTTCAGAATCGAGCGCACTTGTCGCCTCATCGAGAATAAGAATACTGGGATCTTTCAAAAACGCCCTGGCCAGCGCAATTCTCTGACCCTGACCGCCAGAAAGGTTTACACCGCGCTCGCCGAGCATGGTCTGATATCCTTCCGGTTGCTGATTTATAAAATCATGGGCATTTGCCAGTTTGGCCGCTTCGACGATCTCTTCAGAAGTGGCATCCAGTCGACCGAACCTGATGTTTTCTTCGATTGTTCCTGAGAACAACAAGGTTTCCTGGGGAACAAGGCCGATGAACTTGCGCATACTGTTGAAAGAAAGCTCGCGCACGTCATTTCCGTCAATTTTGACTGCACCTGAAGAAACATCGAAAAATCTTGGTATAAGATTGACAAAAGTGGTTTTTCCCGCGCCCGAAGGGCCTACCAGAGCAATCACTTCGCCCGGGGCAACCTTGATGCAGACATCGTTCAAAACCGGTTCGTTTTCTTTGTAAGCAAAAGTTACATGCTCGAATTCGACCTCACCGCGGCAATCTTTCAATTCAACCGGGGTATCTGTTTCTCTTATATCTACAGGCGCATCGAGAATTTCAAAAACACGCTCGCCGGCACCAACAGATTGTGAAATGACATTACTCATTTTCGACAAATTTTTGATCGGGGTAAACAGTCCAACAAGGGCGGTCAAAAAGCTTATCAGTTGCCCGGCATCGAGATTGCCGCGAATGACTTCGTAGCCGCCATACCAGAAAATTATTGCCAGCCCGCAGGTATTTATGAATTCAATAACCGGAGTAGTAGCGGCATTGATTCGGCCACCCCGCATGGTTTCCTTGAAATTGGCACCGTTTGCGCTTTCGAATCGATCTCTGATGAAATCTTCGAGGGTAAAAGACTTAACGACTTTCACGCCGGTAATGAATTCCTGCAGAACGGTAGAAATATCGCCAATACGGCTTTGCATTCGTGAACCGATCTTTTTCATTTTTCGGGCGAATTTATTTATTAAAGCGCCGATGAAGGGAATGATAACGATCGAAATAACCGCCAGTTTCCAGTGCAGATAGAAAATGTAGGCACAGAAACCCAGAAACGCGATCATGTCTCCGATCAGCCCTGTAAAGCTGGTCAGAAGGTTTTGTAAAATCAAGACGTCGGCGGTAACCTTGCTCATCAGCTGACCGGTTCTCTGCTTCTCGTAGTATGAAAGCGAAAGCTGCAGCAGGCGATCGAAGCATGAAGTTCTGATGGTGCGCAGAATGCTTTGCGAAACATACTGCATCAGGTAGCCCTGAACGAACTGGGCAATGCCTTTGAGAAACATTACCCCGACCAGCGCAAGGGCTATCCAGTGTAAAGTTGCGATATCGCGCTTTACCAGAACATCGTTGATAACGCTTTTCATTACCCAGGCGGGGAAAATCGTGCAAACTGCAACAATTGCAGAGCCAAAGATTCCCACAAGCAGATGCAGCTTATAGCTTTTGAAATAGCTCAGTATTCTGAAGAAAGTAGACATTATTTGCTCATTTCCTCCAATCTGGTGGAAATGTGCTCGGCGACTCTGCGGCTTGCACCCGGTTCGCCCAGGCTTTCGCGCACTTTCGCCAGTTCGAGGCGCATACTATTCATGCGTTCGGGATCGTCGAGAATTTTTATGGCTTCATTGGCGATCAACTGTGGTTTAAAATCGCCACGAATGAATTCGGGCACAATTCTTTTGCCGGCAATAACATTTGGCAGACCAATATGCTGAGCTGAAATCACAAATTTTGAAATAAGAGATGTCAACCAGTTGACCTTGTATACCACAATCATCGGAACCCCGATAATCGCGGTTTCAAGAGTGGCTGTGCCAGAAGCAACCAGGCAAAGATCAGAAACCGATATTGCGTCGTAAGTTTGCCCGCGCAACAAAGTGACCGGCAGGTTTCGGCCCTTGAGATGTTCGAGAATTCTTGAATCATCGATGGTACTTGCCGCAGGCAACAAAAATCTGGTGTCGGGTTTTTCTTTGAGAATCAGCTCGGCTGCATCGAGCAAAGCCGGTAAAATGTAATAAATTTCCTGGCTTCGGCTACCCGGCAAAAGGCTGACAACCCTGCTTTCCTTCAACTGCAGCTCTTTTTTAAGAGTTTCAGCCGGAGCTGAAGGTTGAGCGATACCGATAAGCGGGTGTCCGAACCATTTAACTCTGGCGTTGGCCCGCGACCAGATATCAACTTCGAAAGGAAAAACCACTACCGCTTCAGATATCAATCTGGTGAACTTTTTAACCCGGCTTGCGTGCCAGGCCCAGACCTGCGGGCAAATATAATAAAGAACGTAAATGCCCATTTTTTTGGCAATTTCTGCCACTCTCTGGTTAAAGCCGGGGTAGTCGATCAGTATGACCATATCAGGGCGCTCTTTTTCGAACCATTCGCGCACATCGTTCAAAATAGCGTAAAGATGACGAATATTTTTCAGAACCTCGACGAAGCCGATCACCGCAAGCTCATCGCTGCTGTGAATACAGTTCATTCCGGCCTCTTTCATCATCGGACCGCCTATACCGTCAACTTTTACTTCCGGGTTTATACGGCGAAGATGCCTGATAACGAGAGATCCGTGTAGATCACCGCTTTGTTCGCCGGCAAGAAAGAAAACCCGATTCAGTTTTTCAGGTTTTTGCTGGTTCAAGCTGCTTGCCTCCTGCGAAAGATGTCGGCCAAAGCCAGAGTCAATAGAATTGCTGTGGTTGAAAGGAATGTTTTTTTCTCAGATCTGACGGCCTGCACAACATCGAAAGAAGCGGGCGCATCGAATTTTTTCTGTTTGCCTGAACCGGGAACCAACGCCGGAACATGCTTTTTATACTCTTTGAACTGCTCGGGAAACTTTTCGGCCAAAAAACTTTCTTCGTAAGGAATTATGCTGCAAAATTCAAGTGCGTAAAAAAGCATTGTAGCCAGAGCGAACAGCGGGTGACCGGTTATAACAAGTATTCCGGCAATCTTAAGCAGATTTGCCAGATACAAAGGGTTTCGACAACAACAATACGGACCAGAAGTAACAAGGCGATCAGCGCAAATCTTTCTGGTTCTGGTGGTCGGGCCAATATGCATTATCGCCCAAACCCTGATAGCTTCACCCAGAAAGACGAAAGGCAGGCCGAAAACCCAACCGATAAGACGCGGGCGGGCAATGACGGGCATAGCCAAAACCAGTGGAACTGGAAGCTTGTCACGCCATTCAAAGAAAAAACGGCCAGTTCGTTGTAATAAACCCATTAAAGAATTCTTTTCTTAATTTCAGCGACTTGACGGCAGATTATGCTTCACCTGTTCAAGAATTTCGCAGGCAACTTCAAGCGCATTCTTTCCGTCTTCAATGGTAACGAGAGGTTTTTTGCGTTCGTTGATGCAGGTGATGAAATGTTCGAGTTCGAGCCACAGTGGTTCGGCTTTGTGAACTTCGAGTTCTTCACCGATAATCTTTTCTTCAGCGGTCTTGCGACGCAAAGTTATTGCCTGATTGGCATAATCGAGTGAACAGTATTTATCAAGCTCAAAAATTCTCAGCTTTCTAATTCTGTCTTCGCTGATTCTTGAAGCGGTAAGATTGGCAATACAACCATTTTCGAAAACGATATGCGCATTGGCAATATCCTCATTGTCAGTTAAAACCGGAATTCCCACGGCGTCGATATGCTTGATCGGCGATTTTACCAGAGAAAGAACAATATCGATATCGTGAATCATCAGATCCTGGACTACGCCGACATCCTGAATTCTCGGTGAAAAGGGCCCCATGCGCTGACATTCGATAAAGCGCGGGCTTTCTACAAGAGATTGAAGCTTGAGAATTGCGGCGTTGAAACGTTCAACATGGCCGACCTGAAGGGTTAACTGCTTTTCTCCGGCAAGTTTAACCAGATCATTGGCTTCTTCAAGGGTTTTGGTTATTGGCTTTTCAATAAAGGTATGAACATTTCTTTCAAGAAAGAATCTTGCGACCTGATGATGCAGAAAAGTCGGCACAACGATTGTCACGGCATCGACTTTTCCTTCGAGTTCTTTGTAATCTTTATAGAATGGAACGTTATATTTCTCGGACATTTCACGTCCGGCTTCTTCGTTTATATCAGAAATACCGACCAGCTCAGGGCCTTCCATTTCTGCAAGAATTCGCGCATGGTGTCTTCCAAGGTGCCCGATTCCAATGACTCCGATCTTCACACTTTTGTTATTCATCAAAAACTCCGTATTCCTATTAAACCTGCAAGAACCAGCTGATTATCTGGTCAAGTCAGAGAACCATGATGGCAAGGCCGGCTTTATCTGCCATTGCAATTACTTCATCACGGTCAAGCAGCAGTGTTTTCTTTTCTTCGAAAGCAAGACAACTAGCCCGGGCAGCCATCAGATTCTTGATCGTATCAAGACCGATTACCGGCAGATCAAAGCGCATGTCCTGCAGTGGTCTTGCGACTTTCACCACGGTCACTCCACCGTTACCCAGCTGGCCACCACGCAAAATTGCCTGGTCAGTGCCCTCGATTGCTTCTACAGCAAGTATGGCGCGGTTTTTAACCACCACTGTCTGACCAATATCAAGACCGGCAATCTGTTTGGCAATATCATGACCGTATTTGATATCGAGCAATTCTTCTTCTGTAGGCTGACGTGAAGTTAGAACACCCTTTTCAGGCAACAATGAGCTCAAAAAAGTCGTTGAATCGCAAACATGAATTCCTTCTGAGATGAATTCGTTCGCAAGGGCCTTCAACAAAGCTTCATCATTTCTGATTGGGGTTTTCTCAAAAACCGTCATCAACCTGGCATCAGTATGAATCTTTTCAAACATCAGAGTTTTGGTGATTTTACCCGCCATGACAATGCGGTCGACTTTGTGCTTAAGGAAAGTATCGATCATACCCTGAAGTTCGCCGACGTGAAACCAGTTGATATGCTCAACCAGATCCGCCAGTTCGGGGGATGTCTCTTCCTTAATGGCAACCGCCACAACTTCGTTTCCGCCTTTTCTGGCGGAATCGGCAAAATAGAGTGGAAACCTTCCGTTTCCGGCAATAAGTCCTATGCGCGACACGTTACTCCCTCGCTTTTCTGCCCCGAATCACATTCCAGACCGGGGGCGGGAATGAGTGGTAGGATTATATCATGAATTATCGTTTTGTCCTATCCTTTTCCGGCTTATTGTTTGAATTTTCTGAATTCGAGCCGTCATTATCACGATTATCTCTGCTCTGGTTGCTATCAGACCTTTTTGACGGCGAATCACTTTTTTTCTTCTTTTTACCCGAACCAGGCGGGTTAAGGTTTCTGAGCAGAATGCTCAAATCAGGTTCTTCTTCGTCCGGCAACTGAATCCACCAGAGGTTTCTGCCGGTAACAGAATCTTTGCGACCATGAACCACCGACAGATCATAATATGCTTTTCGCCGGTCAGGAAAGCCGAGAAGAATTTTCTGGGTTATATAGTTGATATCCATAACTCTTGCGGTTTCTTCACCAACAACCACTTCAGAAGCCATCTTCGGGAACTTCCCATGGAAAGAAGCATAGTATTCGTGTTCATGACCGAGACAGCAGAGAAGCCTGCCGCAGATTCCCGACAATTTTGCCGGGTTAAGACTGAGATTCTGCTCTTTTGCCATCTTGGTCGAAACCGGGTAGAAAGTAGTCATGAACTGGTGGCAGCAAACTTCTTTGCCACAACAGCCAATGCCACCAAGCAGCTTGGCCTCGTCGCGAACCCCGATCTGCCTCAATTCAATTCTTGTCTTGAAAAGAGAAGCAAGGCTTTTTAGAAGCTCGCGAAAGTCGACCTTGTTTTCTGATTTGAAATAAAAGATAACCCGGCTTTGATCGAAAAGAAATTCTGACTTCAAAAGCTTCATGCTCAGCTGATGTTCGCGAATTTTTTCCCGTGCCTGCCTGAAGGCATCTTTTTCTTTACCAGCCAGCTCTTTCATTGTGGCACGATCTTCATCATTCACCACCCGAACGATTTCGCTGACAAATTTATCTTCGTTACTATTCAAACTTTCGGGCATGGTTTCGCTTATGCGCAAAACCCGCCCTATTTCTATGCCATGCTGGGTCTTCACCACCAGATCCTGAAGTTCTGCAACTTCAAAATCGGGTTTGGCAACCCAATAAATCATGGGCAATTTGCGAAGTCTCAATGCTACGAACTGACTCACGCTTCGGGCCCTCCGATCTGCGTTAAAACATTTTCTATGACTAAAGAAGGCTGAACATACCTGTTAATCAGGTATATACTTTCTTCAAGCATTCCGATTCTTTGTCGAAGCAAATCAATAGAATCCACTTCGGCGAGTGTAATGATATCGTCTTTCCGGTCAAGGTTCAACAGCAATGTTTCATCCTCGCTACCGGCCCACCTGAGAGCATCTGAATACCAGTTGAAAAGACCGGAAAAAAGTTCACCGACCTGCCCCAGCACCCAGGCAGACAAAGCTGAATTTATCTGAGCATCTATTTCTTTTATCATCGCAGGGGAATAGGCCGATCTGGCATCGGTCATCAAACCGTCAAAGGTGCGCCGAATCTGTTTTTTCGCCTGATCGAGTCTATCGAGAAACATTTGCGAAAACATTAACGGAAAAGAAGCAGGTAAACCGGCGCTCATTACCAGCGAGCGACAAAACTCCTTGCGGGCAACCTGGAGAGGCACGAACATACCGTTCTCAAGATCGGCAACCATGCGCAAAGCCTCGTCAAGACCTCCGGCCTCATCGAAACGACTCTGCAAATCGAGCGAAAAACCTTCGAGCTCATTCAAAAAATCGGCATGACTTTCTGAAATACCAGCAGGCTCATGCTTCAACTGAAAATCTTCTGCTGCCAGACTTACTGCGCTTCCAAAACGACCTTCTGACCACGAATAGATTCTCGAAGCCTGTTGTGGCGTCAGAGAATAACTTTTTACAAGCTGCTGCCGGGCAGACTCATGTGATGGCACCTGAAACCTGACAATTTCTGAGCGGCTCAGTATTGTGGGCAGCACCGCCGAAGTACCCCCGGCTATAAGAATGAACACGACGTAAGACGGTGCTTCTTCGAGAATTTTTAGCAGGCTGTTAGCCGAAAAAGTATTCAAGCGATCTGCCGGGTCAATGATAAAGATTTGCCAGTTTCCCATGGTGGGCTTCAACACAGCCGTTTCCTGCATGGCCCGAACCTGGTCGATACGAATTTCGTAACCATCCGGGGTAATGTGGCGCACATCCGGATGACTTCCGGCTTCGATTCGCCTGCATGAATCACAGACACCACAGGCATCGGGCAAATTTTCCGCCAGATCTCGAACCGGGCTCTGGCACTGCAAAAGAGAGGCGAAAGAAAGCGCAGTTCTGAATCTGCCGGTAGACTTTAACCCAGAAAAAAGATAAGTCTGCGAAATACGTCCGTTCGCGAAAGACCCGGAAAGATGACTTACCGGTGCTTCCTGCAAAAGAATGTTTTTCAGACAGAATTTACTTACGTGCATTGCTTTTCCTTAAAAAGAAGAAGATGCAGAAAAAAATCATCAGAATCAGACACAAACTTACAAATGTTTCCACACCACGATGAGGAATATCAGCAGCAAGAATGGCAACGAACCCGAAACAGGTCGATACCATCCAGAGAAACCGCGTCGTCTCTTTCTGGGTAAATCCCCTGGCCAAAAGCTTGTGATGCAGATGTTCCTTGTCAGCCTGAAAAATCGGCACACTTTTCGAATAGCGGCGCAGAATCGCCATCATCACATCGATAACCGGCAGACCGAATGCAATCAGCGGAACAATCAGCGGAAACAAAATTGAACCCTTTACTGCTCCGGCGATAGAAAGGGCAGACGTCATAAAACCAAGAAAATATGCACCTGAATCACCCATAAAAATATTGGCAGGGTAAACATTGAACTTAAGAAAAGCAAGAAGTGAACCCATAAGTGCCGCCGACAAGACCAGAACATTATTCATCAACAATGCATCCTGCACATTCGGCATCAACAGTCGAACAGCCAGAATGGTCGCAAGTGCGATAAAAACTATGCCACCTGCCAGACCGTCAACTCCGTCGACAAGATTGACGGTATTGGTTATGCCAATAACCCAGAAAAAGGTCAGCGGGTAAGTTAAAAGCCCCAGAGCCACCAGGCCTTTGCCGGCAATAAAGTCGGTAACGAACTCGATCTTCACACCAAAACCTACGAGTATTGCACAGGCAGTAATCTGCCCCGCAAGCTTAACCCTGGGTTGAAGATCCATCATGTCGTCGAGCAGGCCGATAAGAAAAACAAAGGTTGCAGCCGCCAGAATGCCCATGGTTTCTTTACTTTCAAACAAAAAAGGCAGGGCACCCATCAAGCCGGCAAGAAATAAGGCAACGCCCCCGACTCTCGGAACCGGATTCTTGTGAATTTTTCTCTCGCCGGGGCGATCGACCAGTCCTAGCTTCAGGGCTACTTTTCTGACCATGGGCACAAGCAGCATACCCGCGACCCATGACAATATGAATGCTAAAATTACCTGTTTCAAGCCGCATGAGTATAGCAGATTTTGTTATCTGAACAAACCCCGAAACTTTTCAACAAAATATTTTTTTTCAGGGTTGAAATTTCAAAAATTTCCTTTAAATTATATTTTAACTATTTTGAGAGTTCCGGACTCATTCTGATATAATTCACTTAAGTTACAAAAATGGAATAAATGGATAAAACAATAAAACTAAACCTTCGCAGTGGGTGGCACACATTTCTCGACACTCTTCTAATTCTGAGTTCAATCGCGTCATTGATCAGTGCAATGATGGCACAAAACGGCGATAAAAATGCCTTTGCCTATCTTGCGGTTTCGCTTTCCCTGGTTCTTTTCAGTTATTTATTTTCTTTCTGGTTGAAAAAACATTACTATCTCTGTTTCGAACAGCGGGCTCTGATGTTGCAACCAGGCCTATTTCAGGAAGACGAGCCCGTGGTGATCGCAAAATTCAAAGATATTCACGGAGTAACGGTCGATTACCGGCACAGCATGCGACGCCGCGACTGGGTTTATTTTGCGGTAATCTTTCTTTGCGATGGTTCAGTTTACAAACTCACCTCTGGTTTCAAAGCCGGCATCGACCATGAAACTGCTCTTGAAAAGGCGAATCAGGAGGCAGAGAATCTGGCAGCAAAAATTAACGCCATATTTTATCCAGGCGCTGTCAGAACCCGTGTATCTCTGGTTTTCGACGCATCAAACGGACGCTTCACCAGACGCTGACGATTGCCCGCCTTTTGCGTTCGCCGAACCCGTTCAGCGAGTCGAAGTGACAAGAAAAGATCGAAAATATCCAATGAGCTTTTGCCGTTCAACGGCGGCGCAAATGCCTGCATGAAGATTTTGCCGTAAACAGCAACACTATTTTTTGC
>JASURT010000097.1 GCA_030446435.1 Candidatus Ozemibacter sp. | reverse complement strand
TATCGGGCCGTTAAGTCCGAAAAAGAGCAAGAGCATGCACAGCATTACTCTAAAGATCAGTTTGTTACATTGAAGGATACCAGCATTTGTCTGCCTCATATTTGTCTCCTGTTATTTTCTGCAAACCGGGCACGGCCTGACAGTATTTCTCACCTATCTTTTCGACATCAAAGTTAATAAACTTGACATAAAAATTGGCATTTGGCACAATTTCTACATAGGATTTGCCCTGAATTTCCTTTTCTGTTCTAAATTAAAGCCAGGAAAAAAAATTTTTAAAATTATGCACATTTTTTTTAAGAGAAACTATTTTTTCATCTTTTGTGCGATTTTTTCACTTTTGTTGTTCAGCGGATGCGGTGGCACCTCTTCAACCACAGAATTGCCTGCAGGTGACGGTAGCACCGGCGACAACCTGAATCATGGCAGAATTCAGGGCACGATCATAGCGAGCTCGACCGGCAATGTAATCGCCGGAGCCATTGTCGAGACATTTCAAAGTCAGGCAGTAACTGGCGCAGATGGTCGATATCTTCTGGGCCCTGTTCCGGCAGGAGACTATCGCCTTGTCGCCCGGGCTTCGGGTTATGCACCCATAGTTAAAGACGGGGTAAGAGTATACCCCGGCAAGATAACCGAAAATCAGAACTTTACCCTTTCAACTGAAGCGGCAAGCTTCGACCCTGAATTTGCAATTCTCGCAGTTTTGCCCGCGCTTGGCACCGATGGCGACGTTGTAAGCATTTTTTGTCGGGGTTGCGGCAGCAAACCCGGCCAGGTTACATTCAACGGCAAAAACGCACAAATCATCGACTGGAACTCTCAGCTCGACGACAAAATCAGGGTTCAGGTTCCGGCAGAAGTCGAAACCGGGCCGGTCAAGGTCATCATCGAAGGACAAAGTTCAAAAGAAATTCAACCGCAGATTTTCACCGCCCGACCTTTTGTATTGAGTGCCCAGCCTTCAATAGCCCAGGGTGGTCAGATAATCACTCTATACGGTAGAAACTTCAACCTGATTTCACAATTCAACAAGGTTAAGGTTGCAGATCTTCAGTGCACCACAATTTCGGTTGCCAATTCTTCTACGATGCAGATTCAGTTGCCGCAGATCGCCAAAACCGGGCTGCTGTCGATTCGCATTGAAAGCAACGAATATCAACTCGATGGTTTTTCTGATGTCGTCATTACCATAAGACCCGAGCTGGTGCATTTATCGCCAAAACGCTCGGTTCCAGGGGTTCCCCTGACTCTTTATGGTTATAACTTTGGCGAAAATAAAAGCATCGTAAAAGTGCTTTTTGGCGGGCACATCATACAGCCGAACGATTTTTTAAGCTTCTCAGACACAAGTCTTAGCTTTGAGGTGCCCGACAACAGTATTCTGGCCCCTGACCAGTCAGCTGAAGTGGTGGTTCAGGTCAATGAATCTCAAAGCAATTCATTGACTTACACAGCTTACAACACTATCAACAATACCCTGACCGAGTATGGCATCTACGACTTCAAAGATGTATCTCAGGCTGAAACCTTGCGACTGGCTTCTCTTAAACCAACCGAAAGAATTGTCTTCATCAGTGTCTATTCGGGTGATGGCACCCTGGATCTCGACGGAGACTACAGCTACAATATTTCTGCCTATCTCGGTGGAAATTTCACTCAGGTTCCCAATCTACCCGCGAGTGTAAGAGAAATCGCAGTTTTTCCGCACGACATGAGTGCAAGGCAATCAGGACAACGCAAAAAACCTGCTGCAGCAGTAAGAGCAGCTTTAACAGAGCCGGCAACAACCACTCTCGAACTTTATATGCGAAATTTTGCTTCAGCCGACCCCTGGGACCCCGAAAACGACCTGATCGCCACCGGCACTATTCAGGCCACCACAAGCCTGGCACTGGTCTACTATGACATTGAAACCACAGGCATGGATATTGAAGACGCTCAGTTAATTACCGGCCGCTTCGACGACATTTATAAAACCCTGGCGACCGCATGCTGGGATGGAGTCAGTGATCCGCCCGAGGGTAACATTGACGAGCAGGAAAGAATCGCATTGTTCGTTTCGCCAAAGCTCGATGTTACCAGCAGCGCAGAGCAGATCGCAGCCTATTTTGATGTAAGAGACAAAAACGCTTCGGCAACCAACTCTGCGGGCACCGAGATTATTTATCTCAACAGCGAAGTCTACAAAGATAATGAAAACGACTTTTATGGAGGGCTGACTCAGGCTCTTTCATTCATGTTTTACCACAACCAGAAGTCGTTAGAAGGCACAACCTGGCAAGATTACGGTCTTTCGACCTTTGCCCGCCAGGCCGCAGGCTACGGCTTTTTACAGGGTGATACCCGTGCGTTGAACTGGGTTTCACAGTATATGCAATATTCAGAAGAAGTGTCTCTGAATCATTGGCCGGACGCGCCCAACTATTATGATTACGGCATGGGCTATCTTTTTACTCAGTATATTTTCGATCGTTGCGGCGGTTACAATGCCATCAGAATTCTCGAGAAGATGAACGGCGCCAGAGGCCTGATCGACATTGAAAACAATATTTTAAGAGCGGGAATGGCGAACCCGCCGGCAGCAAGCATAAAAGAGTTCTTTCATGATTTCTGCCTTGCCCTTTTCTGCGATGACCTGGGCCTTTCCGACTCTTTTCCCGGTTACGATAAAGACGCGCACCAGTTCAAAAACATTCAGCTTCGCGGCAAGTTTCCCGGAATCAATGGTCTTAAAGGCATTGCCTTCAATGAAAATCCGGTAACGAATAGCAGCATGGTCATCAAGGGTTATGGCTGCAGAATGATAGACTACCCGAAAGGCAACTGGGGCGACCTTGAAGTCAGCATAAACTCAACCCCGATACTGGGCGACTTTCGCACCTGGGTAATCTATTACTCGACCGAATAAGTTTCAGCTGAAAAGGTTCAGCTTAGATTGTAAGTCTTCATTTTGTATTGAAGGGTTCCGCGCTTTATACCCAGCATTTGCGCCGCTTTTGACTGATTGCCTTCGGCGACCTTAAGCATGCGCATGATCATTTCTTTTTCGATCTGGGCCACAACTTCGTCGAGTGTTCTTCCTTCGTTTATCTGCTCTTCGATCCAGTCGAAGGTGCCGGTTGTGTTTTCGGGGGCAAAACCAAGTCGAACTTCTTCGGGCAGGTTTTCGATATCGATCATGTTGCCGCGGGCAAACACCGAAGCACCCTCGATAATGTTCTGAAGCTGTCTGACGTTTCCGGGCCATTTGAAGTTCTTCATTGCCGTCATGGCCTTGGGGGTCAGGCCCTTGATTTCGCGACCGGCCTTTTCGGAAGCAATTTTTACAAAGTGCTCAACCAGCAGCGGTATATCTTCTGGGCGATCTCTAAGAGGCGCCAGTTGCACATTTACTACGTTTATACGATAGAAAAGATCTTCTCTGAACTGTTTTTGCTCGATCAGTTCTTTCAGATCCTTATGAGTCGCGGCAATAATTCTGACATCGACCTTCAGGGGTCTCGTGCCGCCAAGTCGTTCAACTTCACGTTCCTGAATGACTCGCAGCACTTTTGCCTGAGTATTCAAGGCCATATCACCAATTTCGTCGAGAAAAATAGTGCCGCCATTGGCTATTTCGAATTTTCCTCGCTTTCGCGCGGTTGCCCCGGTAAAAGCCCCTTTCTCGTAACCGAACAGTTCGCTTTCGATAAGGTTTTCGGGCAAGGCAGCGCAATTAAGGGTAACGAATGGGCCACTGGCGCGATTGCTTTTGCGCTGAATAGCTTCTGCAACCAGTTCTTTTCCGGTTCCGGATTCACCCTGAATCAATACGGTAATATCGCTTTTGGCGACCTGTTCGATTTTTTCTTTCACCAGTCTGGTCGCATCTGACTCGCCGATAATCTTGTCTTGCTCAGGCTCGACAAGAAATCTTTCTTCGAGACTCTTTTTTTCGTAAGCCAGATTGAAACGTTCACAGGCCTTTGCCACGATAACCCGCATTTCTTCAATATCGAACGGCTTCGAAAAATAATCGTAAGCACCCTGCTTCATCGCTTCGATCGCCAGCTTTTCAGAACCATAGGCGGTCATGAGAATAAAAACAACCTCGGAATCGATCTGTTTAACCTGCTTCAAAAACTCCATACCATTCATTCCGGGCATGTTGTAGTCAGAAATTATGACCTGAAAAGCACCAGGTTCAATGAGTTTTAAAGCTTCATCAGGGTTTTCAGCCGATTTAACCTGGTAACCCTCTTTCTTCAAAGCAGCTTTCAAACTGAACAGAATCGATTTTTCGTCATCTACCAGAAGAATGTTGTGCATTTTAAAAAGCATTTCTCATTAACCTTCCTGTTTGCTTGGCAGATAGAAAGAAAAGGTGGTTCCCTGACCAGAAACGCTTTTAACCTCGATCTTTCCCCCATGCAAGTCTATGATTTTCTTTACGATTGCCAGCCCCAGACCGGTTCCTCTCTGGCGGGTGGTGAAGAATGGTTCAAAAACCTTTTTACATACCTCTTCAGGCATTCCAATGCCGCTATCTTCAACCTCGAACGCAGTCCAGAGGCTGTCAGAATCTTTGAAAGCCCTTACCTTTATCAGGCCTCCGTCTTTCATCGCCTGCATCCCATTAAATATCAGGTTCAAGAATACCTGTTTGATCTTTTCGGCGTCAACGTATACTTTTAAATCTGGTTCATATTCAGCCTGCAAGCGAATCTGGTTCCTTTCAGCCTCGTGATTCACCAATGCCAGAACAGGTTTTATAACTTCAGAAAAATTCTGTTCCCTAAAGCTTGAACCTTCAGGCTTGGCATATTTTAAAAGCTGTTCTACCACTGCGTTCAGGCGGTTAACCTCGCTGACGATTACATCTATATATTCGCGTGATTCATCATCCTGATCAGTTTCTTCCTGCAGCAGTTGCCCAAGCGTTTTGATGGAAGCAAGGGGGTTCTTGATTTCGTGGGCCACGCTGGCGGCGAGTTGCCCGATAGAACTCAGCTTGTCAGCATGATAAAGCTGCTGCTCGATGATTTTTCGCTGAGTGATGTTACTTAAAGTTAAGACAAAGCCGTAAGGTTTGTCTTCATTGTCTCTCAGCACTGAAAACCCACCCTGTAAAACCTTGATACCGGCATGTTCGCCGCAATCAATTTCAATGTCGAATTGTCGGTCAGAGTCAGCTTTGGTAATCTGGCGCAACGCCTTTATCATTTCGGCGCGAGAATCAGGCTTGAGCTTTTTTAGAAAACTTCGTAATGAAATTCCTTCAAGCTCGCCGTAGTATTCGCCAAGTTCACTTATTGCACTTGGGTTTGCCGTCTCTACTCTGCCCTCCATGTTCCAGGTTATTACACAGGTTTTCAGACTGCCGAGTATGTTTTGAATATAGTTCGCAAGCTTTTCGATGCGTTCTATGTAATGCTGAAGCCGATCTCGATTTACCTTTAGATTGGTTGCCATGCGATTGAAAGATCTGGCCAGATCGCCAAGCTCATCGCCTGAAACGATGTTAAGATGTTGATCGAGGTTGCCCTCGGCAATCAGGTTGGCTCCGTCTCTGATTGCTCTGATTCGCGAAATCAGAACCTTTTCCGAGAAAGCTACGGTAAAAAGCAAAGTAATCAACAAAGCCCAGGCGGTAACGGTCAAATTCTGGCTGCGTGCCTGCTCAACCATCGAGAGCATTTTCTTTTGCGAAATCGCAATATAAACAATCAGCGCATCACCCGCAACCGTTTTCTCGGCTTCGAGTCGCCCGATCGAAAAAACCTCGTCATTGAGTGTCGCTCTGCTTATATACTGTGCATTTTCACTATCGCGAAAGTGTGTTCGCACCATGTCTTCGCGTGCTTTATCGACCAGCGAAGAAGCTACAATCTGTTCTCTTACCCCTAAAGAAACCTCGGCCTGTAGATTGCGGGCCATTTTTTTCAATCTGGTATCGTCTAATTTGCGCCGTAAAGAGATGCGTCCGATCAGTTCTCCCATTTTTCGAACCGGCACTTCTGCACTTAAAAAAAGACCGTCTTCCTCGTATTGAAGCTCTACCTGTGCAAGATTCAGTCTTGTATCTTTCAGATCGAAACCGGCAACCTCTGCGCTTTTCTCTGCATCGCTCGATATAACCTGCCCATTTTTCAAAACAATCTGCATATCATGAAAACCGGTTTTGGAAATAAGTCGCTCGAGTTCTTTCTGTAAAAGATTCAAAAGTCCGTAAGTCGAGTAGTTGATGATTTTTTCTGATTCCGCATAAAGCATGGCGTTGCTTAACAGAAGATTTTTTTCTGAATCCCAGTATGATTTGACCGATTCAGACAGCAATTCAAGCCGCTGTTGAAAGGTTTCCTGAGTTTTTTCATAAATAAGGGCCGTAGAACGTTCGTTCATAATCAGGGCCAGACTGCTGATCAGAATGAACAATAGTGAAATGACCTTTATTCGCAACGAAATATTCACGTTAAAAATCTCCCATGATCAACATATCATAAGCCTGCGAAAATTCACTTTCCATCCAGTCGAGATCTTGTGAAAATTTTCTATCGAGAAATTTAACTTTATATGAACAAGACGCCAGATCAGGGCTTACAAACAACTCAGCTTTTTCGACATTTTTTTTCTGCCACAACCAGAAGGTTTTACGTGGCACCGCCAGACTGCCATTCTGGTCCGGGAAAGGTATCAATCTGGCGTCTTCCAATGATTCCCGGGCCAGGTTTGAATCGTAAAGAAATTCTTCGGGCACCCAAAGAGTTGTACAAATAGAGTCTCCGGCGAGAAAAACATTTGTAGAAAGCAACTGATCTGCCTCTACAGAAAGAGGATTAAGTAACCCTTCTTCCATGGCGCGATAAAGAATTCTTATCGCGCCTTTCTGCTCCCAGAAAGGTTTGTCTGACAAAGACCTGTTTTTTTCTGCCGTTCCAAGCAGCAAAAACAGGTTAAGCAACGTATTTTTTGAATATAACGACTCAAACCAGGGATATACATGCGAAACCTTTTTCTTTCGGGCAAGAAGGGCCTGGCCAAACTTTTCAAGAGTCAGATTTTCGCCGTTCATTTCTTCGAGAAATTGATGGCGGGCAACAAGCAGCCAGACAAGCCGGAACGAGTTCCCGGTTTTGACGAAATCACGACTTAGCTGTTCGCTTGGCATACCTTCTTCTAAAAGAAGGTAAGAAGATCTTGCATCGATATTCTGCTGAAACTCTTTTTCAAACGGATGAAAGACCAGCGAAGCATTTTTCGCGATTTTTCGCACAAAATTCTTGCGCACCATCTCGAGAATCTCTGGAACGAAATCAAGCGTGGAAACCATCACAACACGACTGATGCCGGTTTCCTGAGCAAAACCGGAGTTGAAGTTTGCGATAATAAGAACTATTGCGATTATGATTGAACTTAACTTCATGATCTAATTTCTTTGAGTGTCTGATTGAATGATACAATACTTGCCGGTGCAAATTTCACCTAATTGTACTACTCTGATTATTTTTTTTCACAAAATTGCCGATATTAGCATCATGAAAACCCGAATTTTACCGTTTCGCCTTGCCGGCCTACTAATTTTGATCGTTTTTTTGGCACAAAACAGCGCCGTTTGCGCTTCACCCGTTGCCAGCATCGTTACAGAAATGGCATCGAAGTTGACTGCTGAAATGGCAGAAGCCCAGGACTTTGCTGAAACTGAAGATGAAACCCAAAGCGATTATTTGTCGCAAACCGGCGTCTATTTCAGCCGACCGAAACTGGTAAAGCTTTTAACCCATGACAAAAAAATTCTTTTAACTTTTGATGACGGTCCGCATCCGCGAACCACCCCCAAAATTCTTGAGATTCTCAAAAAGCGAAATCTCAAGGCAATATTCTTTGTGCTTGGTCTGCAGGCCGAAAAATACCCGCATCTTGTAAAGCAGATTCATGAAGCCGGGCACGAAATCGGCAACCACACCTACAATCACAAAAACATGGCCCAGTTAAGCGAAGAACAGATCAGATACCAGCTGGAAAAAACCAACCAGCTTATCGAAAATGCCACGGGCGAAAGACCCAGATTTCTCAGACCCCCTTACGGGGCTCTTAATAAACAGGTTCTACGCATCTGCCAGAGCAGTAATATGAATATAATGCTCTGGACAATTGACCCGAAAGACTGGCAGAACAAAAACGAAGCGATGATTCTGGGAAATCTTGACAGACAGCTTGGGCTTAACGGTAGTTTCAGAGGTGGAGCAGTTCTGCTTCACGACATTTACCCCTCTACAGTAAGAGCTCTTGAACCTTTTCTCGATAAATTGGCCATCAACGAATATCAGATTGCCGATGCCAATAGTTTTGATTCGAGCATCAACAATTTCTGGGCAGCTACTTCACCTGAACTTTTAAAAAATGCCCGCTTCAAAAGGCATTTTCCGGCTGAAGTATCGGGCCACGATCTGCTGGTTAAAATGATCGGCGAAGCTGAAAAGGTTGAAATACCTTCTTCCATGGCATTGCTTAAAGCAAGCCGAAACGGCGATTTACTTCTTTTACTGGCTCGAAGCAACAGCTTCTAAAACAGGTTTTATCTGATATTTTTGCGACTATCCGGCAGCGTCGGTTCGAGCTGATCAGCATCTGCAGGTTTGTTACCAGCCTGCCCTGCCCGCTGTTTTAAAGAAATAACCTTGGCACCGCCGACATATTCCTGAATTTCATAAACAGAAATAAGCTCGTCAAATCCTCGAATTTTCACACTGTCACGACGAGTGTGTTTAATGCCCTTGGGCAGCTGCGCAAAGGTTTTTTCATCCACAAGAATCTTCGTCGATAACTCTTTATTCAAAGCCTCTAGTCGAGAAGCCAGGTTTACCGTGCTTCCCATGACGGTAAATTCCTGACGGCGACTGGAACCGATATTACCGGCCAGAACCTCGCCGCTGGCAATACCTATTCTGATACCAAAATTTTCTATGCCCCTGGCAGCCCAGTCAGCATGAAGCTTATCTAGTTCTGAAAGCATTGCACAAGCTGCCTCTACCGCATTTCTGCCAGGGTAAGGCAATTCGCTCATTACCCCAAATCTGGCCATAATCGCATCGCCAATAAACTTGTCGATTTCACCATGATAATCGAGAATGACTTCTGTCATACGTGAGAGATATTCGTTCATCAGCGCCACAACATCTTTGGGGCTGAGCTTTGAGCTGAAATTAGTGAAGCCGGCAATATCACAGAAAAGAATTGAAGCTTCTTTGTTAACCCCTCCAAGGTCGATGCTTTCGGGGTTTTTCAACAGAGTGTCAACCAGTTCACTCGAACTGTATCTGGAAAAAATCTCTTTAAGCCGGCGTTTCTCTGCGATTTCCTGTTCAGATATTTTTTGCACAGAGGTTAGCTCTTCTCTTGTTTGCACAAAGACATCGGCATTTGATAATGCGCCGCCAATAAAGGTTGGCAGCGCAGACAAGAATCTAATTTCATTTTCATCGAGCTCAGTGTGACCATCTTTGAAGGTTTCAATATGAATAACCCCAAAATTCTTTTGCTGCGAGCAAATCGGTATTGCAACCGCCGTATTCGAAACCGGCTTTCGATCGATTAGCTGGCGAACTTCAACATCATTGACCGCCATCGCTCGATAAAGCGTCTGTTTTCTTTTAATCGCCTGGGTAAGAACATGGGCGTGCGACATGGGAATGAAAAGAACTTCCTGAATTTTGTCTGAATAGCCTGACCAGCGAAAGGGGTAAAGCTCGTCTTTATCAGGGTCATAAAGAAACAGAATATAGCGACTTGCGCCGATATCGGTTTCTATCATTTCAACAACAGATTTGAAAAGCTCTTCAGGATTAAGAGTGTCGAGCAGATGCTTAACTTTGACAATAACCATGGAAAATCTCTGACGTACCTGCTCAATTTTACGATCAAGCAGAGCCTGTTTCGCCAGATATTCAGATCTGATTTTTCGGGCATATGAGTCTTCAACTGACTTGCGCGTGGCCTGTTCGATCCTGACTTCTTCGCCGATAGATTTTCTTACGATAACAAAAATTGCGCCAGCCATGAGAATAATGATCGTCAAAGCCAGAGCAAGCAAGGCCCAGGGAAGTGGCGATGGTTCAATTACCAGATTGATTTTTTCTTCCTGAGCAAAAAGTCTGGCGCACACCAGAACCGCTGCTACCGATGATATGGCAGGCAACATCTTCTTACCAGAGTTGTGAAAATACTTTGTCATAACAACTAATAAGCAGGAGACGGATCACTCGTGGCACCAACATTCATTCTGAACTTATGATTCTGAGCAATTTTCAAGTCTTTGGCCATGTAGTTTTCCGGGGGACTTAAAGTCAATGAAATCTCGATTATCGTTCCGACGGCATCAGGATCAAATCCCGCTTCAAGACTTTCTTCATTACCAGTCAGTTTTTTAATTGAAGTAACCTTGAAACTGATTGCCGAAATGTCTTCAAGCTTTGCAACAATTTTGCCATTTGCCCGTAATTCAAGCACATTTTTCTTTTTGAAAAGAATGCAGGTGCGATGTTCAACAGTATGATTGGGTGCCGGCACAAAGTTGAACTTGACCGTCGAGCAGTTCCAGGCCGCAACATTGCCGGTACCGACAGCGTTGGCGTTCGGATGGAACTTGAAAGGCTTCAGGTTTATTGTGATTTCGGGGTTCTCTACCGCAGCTTCTACCACAAGTTCATTCGTGGCTTCCTCAAGATGCTTGCGCATATGTGCCCAGAAAATTTCTGACTGGGCGGCTCTTTCCTGTTTCCAGAGGGTTATTTTGAAAGAATCGCTGCTATGCGTATACAGAGACATCAATAGCAGTACAAAAGCAGAAAGAACCACGATCGAAATTACGATTTCAACAATGGTAAAACCTCTGCGATCCGAACTACTTCGCAATCTGTACCTCGATCAATTCTTCGAGAACTTTCTGGCTGGTGCCGTAAATACCCAGGGTTCTGATTTTGATGTAATCTTTAACATACCCTTTGTTCTTGCGTGACACCAGTCTGAATTCTTCGACTCTGAATTTGTATCCCGTATCTTTGGGAGCATCAACCGCTCTTCCCTTGTTATCGGCAGAATTCATGTAGTGTTTAATCTTTGCTGCGGGCGAATCTGCTACCTCGCTGTCAAAATCTGTAACCCAGATTTTGTTGAATTCTTTAAGCTTGGCCAGAAGAACCGGATCAGTCGGATTCATCTTCAAAGCTTTTTCAAGTTCGTGAATTTTATAAAACTCAGAAGGCAAAACACGAAATTTGTAGATGGCAAGCTGCATTGCTGCCCGCGCAGCCATTAATGCTCTTGTCTGGTCATACTGAACTGAGTGGCTACCCTTATGATGCCTGGTGTTCATCACCAGAACGGTAACCAGTCCAAGAATAGCCACGCAAAAAACCAGAACCACAGCTATGGCTACTCCTCGTTTCTGCTGGTGAATTTTCATATTCATCTTGTCATATCTGCCCGAAATGAAGTTAGCTCGACTTTATCTTTTGGGCCGCCAAAGTCGACCTTTAGTTTTATCGCCACCAGATCATCGAAACTTGAATAAGTGGCGATGATTGCAAGCGGAAGAGAGGCTCCGACTTGGGGCGGCGGGCCGGGAGGCATACCAACCGGATCAACCGGAAAGCGAAACATCAGGGCATTGGTGTGCAGAGAACTCAGATTTTGCGCCACAAAAACCTTATCGATTCTTGCGCTGATCTGATATGTTACTTTGCCGATCTTGATTGGCCCTGAAAC
>JASURT010000096.1 GCA_030446435.1 Candidatus Ozemibacter sp. | reverse complement strand
CACCAGGAAAACGGCCGCCGTGCCGGAACCGAAAATGTGCCCTATATAGTTGGCCTTGGTAAAGCCTGCGAAGAAGCAATGAACGATATTTTCGATGAAAACAACCGCATCAGAAAACTTCGTGACAAGCTTGAAAAAAGCCTGAGAGAAAAAATTTCTCACACCCATATTAATGGCAACCCGCAGTGGCGGCTTCCCAATACCACCAATATCGGCTTCGAATTCATCGAAGGTGAAGCGATTCTTTTGCACCTCAGTGCGGCCGGAATCGCTGCCAGTTCAGGGTCGGCCTGCACCAGCGGCAGTCTCGAGCCTTCACATGTTCTGATGGCGATGCAGGTACCCTTTTCATATGCTCATGGTTCGGTAAGATTTTCTCTTTCAAAGTTCACCACTGAAGAAGAAATCGACTATGTTATCGAAAAGGTTCCGCCGATCATTCAGAAATTACGCGAAATGTCGCCATTTTATGATCCTTCGAAGTAAAGGGTTAAAAAAGCATTGAAATAAAAAACCGGCACTTCGCTTGTCGAACAATCGAAGTGCCGTTTTTTTTATCCCGGGGCTTTATAAGACAGCCTCTGTTTATTCAGCTTTGCTATATATCAGCAAACTTTGCCAGCATTGCCGATTGAATATTTTCCGGCACCAGACCGGTAACATCGCCGCCATAGCGAGCAACCTCTTTTGCTATGCTCGAGCTTAAAAATGAGAACTTTGGCGATGACATGAGAAAAACCGTCTCGACTTCACTGGACAAGCGGTTATTCACCGAAAACATCTGCATTTCGTATTCGTAGTCAGAAACCGCTCGAAGCCCTCTGATAATTGCGCAAGCACCAACTTTCTGACAAAAATCAACCAGCAGGCCATTGAAATGTATGGCCCGAACATTTTCAAACGGCTTAATCACTTCACTGATCATTTCGACCCTTTCTTCAGGCGAGAAAAGGCACGATTTGGCCGGGTTAACCAGAACCCCGATAATTATGTGATCGAAAATTCCTGCCGCGCGCTTGAGAATATCTAGATGACCATTGGTAAAAGGATCAAAACTTCCCGGATAAACTGCTACTCTCATTTTTCACTACCTATGTAATCGTTAAGATCGTAACCAAGCTGAAGCATTAGATTTCTGAAGGCCACAACCGGAAAACCAACCACGTTGAAATAACAGCCTTCAAGTCTTTCGACAAAAAACGCTGCATGCCCTTGAATCCCGTAGGCACCTGCTTTATCATAAGGTTCATCGGTTGCAAGATAGAAATCAACATCTTTTCGACTCAGCTCTCTGAAGAAAACCATTGTTACTTCTGAATGAGAAAGAGTTCTAAGACCGGCAACGTCAACAACCGCAATACCTGTAACCACACGATGGCGTTTTCCTGACAAAGAATGCAACATAGACTCGGCATTCTTTTTGTCTTCGGGTTTGCCTAAAATTGTATCGCCCTGCACCACGATGGTGTCAGCACCGACAACGATTCCTTCACGCAAATTGCCGGCTGCATGAAAAGCCTTGAGTCCGGCCAGTTTCGCGGCCTGCATTTCGGGCGTCATATTCATGACATCATCAAAATTTTCTTCATAAGGTGATTCGATAAGTTCGAACGGCACCTTCAAACCTTTCAATATTTCTTGTCTTCTGGGCGATTTTGACGCCAGATAGATCTTTGGAAGCCTGTTGTTCATTTCAAGTTCTCCTTAGAAGTTCGCTGGTAACTCTTGCGACGATAAGCCCTGAAGGTATGGCGACCCATATCATCACGGCCAGATGAAACCAGTAAGACATGCTGCCCGCAAACATCAGCTCGACCACAATCAACTGGGCCCAGTTACTGGCCAGGGCGCCGGTTACACTTAATGTGGCAAGCCCGGCTTCAGGCAGAAGCCTTCTAACTATCGACATAGATAAGGTTGAAGTTAATGCCCCGGCCAGCGAAATGATGTGAACCGGCGAAAAAAGAGTGCCAAGAAATGCTCCGGCAATAAAAGTTCTGATAACTGACACGCCTAACCCAGCGCTTATCGATATTCGCAGGATAGCAAACAAAGCCATGGCGTTGGCCAGCCCGGGTTTAAGCCAGGGAAGCAGTCTTGGCAAGGGCGATTCGATTATCTGAAGCGCAGCGGCCGCAGATGCCAGTATGGCCATGGTTGCATATTTTCTGACCGGGGTCATACTCTGCTTATCAAGCAGTGCATAACCGCTCTTATTATCTTGAAACCGCATCGATCGCCTCGTCATTTTCCAGAGTCTTTACCAGAATTCCATTCGGCACACATACCACACTTCCATTGCTTACCCAGCCATAATTCACACAGATTCCATGTGGGCAGGTGGAAGATGCGATACGAAACTGCCCGGCAGAATTGAATTCTACTGAAGCAGGGCCGATTTTTCCCTGAATTTTTACAGGATTCTCAGGAATCTTCCTAATTTCAACAGTTTCAACCGGATCGGTAAAAATGACTATCTGCCATGCCTTCGCCCCTGCAGCGGCTTTAATAGCATGCATATACCAGGAAAGCAAAGATACTGCCAGAAGCAACAAAATAAAAAACAGGTCTTTTCTATCAGAGAATACCTGAAAATGCTTTTTCTCTATATTCATTTAAGTAATCTGAACCATTTTTTGCCGGCTTCGGTCATTTTAACCTGGTCATCAGAAGTCAGACACAAAATTGCCAGAGAATTTTCGCTGGCCCAGGCAAAACCATCTTCGGGAGGCATAGCGTAAAAAGCAGTGCTGAAGATATCAGCCGCAATCGGGTTACTGGCGATAACGGTGACGGATTTGTAAAAATCAGCAGGCAGACCGGTCAGCGGATTCATTATATGACCGAAATCTTTTCCGTTTACCCTGACAAAGCGTTCGTAATTGCCCGAAGTTGAAATCGCCAGCGGCTCATTCGCTTCAACAACCGCAAGCGAAGAATTATCGCGAGGATCTCGTACCGCTATTTTCCAGGAAGAGTTATCTGGTTTATCGCCTTCCACCCAGATGTCGCCGCCGTCATCGATTAGAAAGCTGTTGCAGCCGGCATTTTTCATAGCGTTAGCTGCTCTGACGATTGCATAACCACCTGCGATTCCGCCCAAATCAATTAAAGCCCCCGATGCGAGCTGGTATTCACCGCTTTCAGCATTGAAATCAACCTGATCCTGCCAGCCGGTAAAAGCGAGCAATTCTTTCAATTCAACATCAGAAGGAAGGCGACCTTTTTTATCGTAGAAGCCATAGGCCTTTTGCAGCCTGGCAAAGGTTGGATCAAAATAACTGTTGGTAAGACGATGATATCTGCCGGCGATTTCGATCATTTCAGCGAGAAGCGAGGCAGAAGCAAGGCTGCGGGTATTATTGAAAGTGGAAAGTTCAGATTCTGCAAGGTGAAACGATGCAAACTTTTCAACCTGCTCAAAAGCCGAAAAGCCTGCTTTCAAAACCGATTCAGATTTGGCTTCGCCGACATTAGCCCTGATGGTTACCATTGTATCCATCATTATTCGGGTTTCTGAAAAAGCGCGAGGCCGCATTTTGTTGAAATAAAGAATGCCCCACCCTGCCAAAAGCAAAGCAATCAATATGATAATTTTTTTAAAAAGCCGATGTTTCATTCATTCAACCTGCTTTATTAGACTACGTTAGTTATACCGGGGCTTACAACATAAAATAATTGACTTTTTTCAAGGGCAATGATAACATATTTTTTACACAAAGGCTCGTAGCTCAGTTTGGTTAGAGCACCACGTTGACATCGTGGGGGTCAGCGGTTCAAGTCCGCTCGAGCCTATTTTTTATTTCTATTTTTCTGGAGATCAGCGTTGTCAGACAAAACCCTTTTAAACAATATTCGAATTGTTCTGGTTGAACCCCAGGGTGCCCTGAACGTTGGCGCAACCTGCCGTGCGATGAAAAACTTCGGCTTAAGCCACCTGACCGTAGTCAGACCGGGATGTGAACTCGATCTTGACGCAATCAAAATGGCAATGCACGCACAGGATATTCTTGAATCGACAAGAATTGTACAAACCATTCCGGAAGCCATAGAAGGAAGTATTCTGGTTCTGGGCACAGCAAATCGTCGCGGCGATTACCATGAGCCTAACATGACAGTTCAGCAGGGTATTGAAAGAATTTCCCAGGTTCTGGCTCAAGGACCTGTTTCAATTTTATTCGGTCGCGAAGAATGGGGCTTAACCAAAGAAGACCTTAAATACGTCATGGGTACGATAAGAATTGTAACGGCCCCTGAAAACACTTCTTTGAATCTTGCTCAAGCAGTTTTGCTCGTAGCCTACGAGCTTTATCAGAAATTCGGCAACCCGGTGCCACTGCCAAAAATTCAGGCAGACGACCCTTTCGAACAGCCGCCGACAACAGAAGAATTAAACCGGCTTTACAACCACATCGAAGAGGTTCTCGAGCATTGCGAATTTTTGCCAAAAGTAAACCCGGACCCGCTTTTGCAGGTCTTGCGCACCTTTGTTCATCGCTCGATGCCGATTCGCCGTGAAACGAATATACTCATGGGAGTTTTTTCGAATATAAACGGCTTCATGAAAAAATACGTTCACCCGAAAACCAAAAAAACTCAGAGCAAAAAAGACTCTGAAAAATAAAACCGGGGCTGCAAAAGATTATGCAACCCCGAATCAATGCCCAAGACCGTGCGACGATGAAATTTTATTTCTTTCTAATTTAAGGTTTTTTCGGTAAAGCTTTTTTCATTTTCTTTATGGCTTCTGCCTTTTTCTTTTTGAAGATGATTCTATCTTCATGCATTTGCCTGCCTTTGCGAGCACCGAGCTTCTTACGATGCATCTTCATCATTTTTCTGGCCACATCTTTTATCATACCCATCATGGCCGGAACCATACGTTTGGCAAGCTCGGTAAAGAAACCTTCGTTAACTTTAACAACCTGAAAATCGCCGCCTTTCTTTACAAAAATCAGGGCAACCGGACGAGTGATGCAACCACCGCCGATTCCAATGCGATCTTTCTGTTTATTTTCGACTTTACCGTCAGTAGGGATACCCTTTTCTTTTTCAAACCCTTCAAGTTTTGTCCCAAAACCAAATCCTGCAACCCTGCAAACCACTGGGATTATGATGTAGTCGCCGGCATCAACCGGCTTTCCAAGTGCCTGAGAAGACGAGAAATTTTGTCTGAACATGTCGGCCAAACCGGCCAAAGTGGTTTCAGTGGACTGGGTCAAACTTTCTTTCGCCTGAATTGAAGCAAAACAACAAAAGATAAATGTCATCAGTAAAAAAAGGCCGATCCTCGATTTTTTCATAAAAGCCTCCTGATTAAAACTCTTGTTTCATTATACAAAAATTATTGCCCTTTCGGGATAAATTGCCAAAACCAGTAACCCGGTGGGTCGTGCGGGAACCAATTTTTTTGGCTGGCAAATTCTCCTTCCATACAATTTTCTGAGTATGGGACTTTACCTCGAAAAATTTGCAAAAACTGACTGGCGGACCTAAAATTAGCCTGTTAAAGAAACAAATTCCCAAGAAGTGAGAAAGCATCTGTATGACAATAAAAGCCGTTCGTAAAACAATCCTTGGCGTTGAAATAGAAGCTCACCCGGTCGTTTTTCCGGTAAGCGCCATTCTTATCATTGTCTTTGTGCTGTTTGCCGCAATTCTGCCGGCCCGTGCACAACTCGTTTTCACCCAGTTGCAGGCATGGATATCAGGCAACTTCAGCTGGTTGTATATTGGTTCGATGTCTTTTTTTCTCATGTTTTCTATATTTCTTTGCTTCAGTCGTTTTGGCGAAATTCGTCTTGGCAAAGACAGTGAACGGCCAGAGTTCAATAATGCAAGCTGGTTTGCCATGCTTTTCAGTGCCGGAATGGGAATAGGCATGCTTTTTTACGGAGTTGTAGAACCGATGACTCATTTTCTATGGCCCATCGAAGAAAACCCCGAGTCTCTTCTTGCCGCGAGAAAGGCAATGAGCACCACCATGTTTCATTGGTGCCTTCATCCATGGGGTTTATACTCTGTCGTTGGCCTTTCGATCGCTTATTTCGGTTTTCGTCGAAATCTGCCTCTATCATTCAGATCAGTTTTTTTCCCGCTGTTAGGTGAAAGAATTTATGGCTGGCTCGGGCATTTAATCGATATCATGGCGGTTCTGGCGACACTTTTTGGTCTGGCCACATCACTTGGTCTTGGCGCGAAACAGGTCAACGCCGGGCTACAATTTGTTTTTGGCTGGCCCGAGCAAAGCATAACCGCCCAGATTATTCTTATCGCGATCATCACTTCTATGGCGGTCGCATCGCTTGTTTCGGGGCTTCACGCCGGCATAAAATGGCTTAGCAATATCAACATGGTAATAGCGGGCAGCTTGATGATTTTTCTCTATGTGGCCGGGCCGACCAATCACCTTTTTAATTCGGTCGTGCAAAATACCGGTGAATACATAAGTGACCTGGTTAACCGATCATTCTGGACTGCCAGCTACTCTTCGGGAGACAAAAGCAGCTGGTTCAGCTCATGGACAGTTTTCTACTGGGGCTGGTGGATTGCCTGGTCGCCTTTCGTTGGAATGTTCATCGCAAGAATCTCTCGTGGCCGAACCATTCGCGAATTTATCGCGGGGGTTTTGATTCTACCGACAACGGTGGCGATAATCTGGATGACAGCATTTGGTAATTCAGCAATTTACCAGGAAACCCATGACAAACTTAACGTAAACGGCAGGTCAACTTCGTCCTGGCACGATCTTTCGCCAAAACCTTTTCCGGTCATCAAAACTGATGCTGAAACAGGGCTGGCACTCAGCAAAGATAGCGATATGAAAATTGCCAGCCTTGGTTACAGTGACCGGGAAGTGCTTATAAAAAAGGTTGAAGGCGAAACACTTTTTACCCCATCAGGCAAGGAATTGCACAGAATCAACGGAATTTTAAGAGAAAAAGGCAGTAAAGCGCCTTTTAAGCCAACTGATGAAGAGCTGTTTAACGGCAAGTATCTTACAGAAACAAAAGAACTCACCCTGGGCGGCTTTCTAGCCAGCCCAGTCACGAATAAAACTGAAAACCGCAGGCTTGATACAACAGCCACAGCAATGTTCGTGATGCTTCAGGCTTTTCCTTTAACCTGGTTAACTGCCATTTTAGGCACTCTCAGCATTGTTTTGTTTTTTGTAACTTCTTCAGACTCTGCTTCGATGGTAGCCGACATAATTGCCTCGGGCGGCAGTCACACCCCAACAACCGGCACAAGGCTGTTTTGGGGAATACTCGAGGGCACCTTGGCCGCAGTTCTTCTTCTGGCCGGAGGGTTGAAAGCCTTGCAGACCGGCTCGATCACACTTGGGCTTCCATTCTGCATAATAGTTTTAGCGATGTGCTTAAGTCTTTACAAAGGGCTTAGCCGCGAGTTAGATGAAAAAATTCCCCAAAAACAGTTAGATCACATAAACAGCTGATTATCTGTTATCAAGCAATTGCCTGACTGACTGGGCCAGCTCATCTTTGTCTACCGGTTTGAGAAAGAAAGCTTTTATGCCGATTTCAGCAGCCTTTTGGGCGTCAATTTTTGTGCTGTAACCCGTACACATGATAATCGGAAAATCGGGCCTGATCTTCAAAATTTCTTTTGAAAGCTGGTCTCCGGTAAGATGCGGCATGGTCTGATCAGTTATCATTAAATCCCAGGCATCAGGGTTTGTGCGAAAAGCTTCAATAGCGTCTTTACTACAGGTTTTTGCCGTGGCCTCATAACCCAGCAGCTGCAAACGTTTTTTCAGTAATTCAGAAATGTTCGGATCATCATCTACGATCAGAATGCGTTCTTTGCCGTTACCGGATAGCACCGGTTTCACAGATTCCTCAGGAATTACAATTCTTTCTTTCATCATTGGAAAATAGAGTTCGAAGGTCGTGCCCTGACCAGGTTCACTTTTGACCGAAATATAGCCCTTATGGCTCTGAACGATTCCGTGAACCACCGCAAGACCCAGTCCTGAACCTTTGCCCACGGGCTTGGTGGTAAAGTATGGGTCGAAAATTCTATCGAGGTGGTCTTTTTTAATTCCGCTACCATTGTCGCTCACAGATAAGCAAATGTAAGTTCCTGGTCTAACCGTCAGGCCTGCCAGCTGATTAAGTTGATCGATTTCAGTTCTCTTCAAATCGATTTCAAGAACTCCACCCTGGTCTTCCATGGCTTGCGCCGCATTAGAACAAAGGTTCATCAAAACCTGATGAATCTGTGTTGGATTTGCCAAAATCAAGCCACAGTCGACATCCAGATTGGCTTTGATTTCAATCGTGGTTGGTATCGAAGCCCGCAAGAGAAGAAGAACTTCTTTGGCAAGCAGATTAACATTAACCGGTTCACGACTTTTTTCAGACTGACGACTGAAGGCAAGTATCTGAGCAACGAGTTTCTTGGCACGATTTCCGGCCTTTAACACCTGATCAAGATAAAGAGAAGCCTGATTGTCGTCTTCGACTTTCATTTGCGCAATTTCCGTATAGCCAATTATTGCGGCGAGAATATTATTGAAATCGTGAGCAATGCCACCCGACAATGTTCCTATGGCTTCAAGCTTCTGCGTTTGCCTGAGTCGACTTTCAAGAATCTCTCTTTCTTTCTCGGCCTTTTTGCGCGAGGTGATATCGACGAAAATGCAGGCGAACTGCTTTTCACCGGTTTTGAAAGCCGTTACCTCAAAGTATTTATCAAACTGCCGGGCATAATTTTCGAAAAATGCGGGTTCTCCGGTTAACGCAACTTTTCCGTACAATTCAATCCAGCTGTTTTCAGAATCAGGTAGAATCTCACGCAATGTTTTTCCCCTGATAAGATCGTTTTTGAGACCGGTCAACTTTTCAAAAGCCGGGTTAACATTGAGAAATCGATAATCTACAGGTATCCCGTCATCATCGAGAATAATTTCATGCAGAGCGAAACCGTCGAGCATTTTCTCGAAAAGCGTCTGGTAATTTCTCTCGGCCAGTCGCATCGAGGTCAAATCCCGGGCAATACCATTCAAACGGATAAAATTGCCAGAGTCGTCATACTCAAACGAACAGGCCCAAGCTAGAGTAATCTCTTCATTAGTTTTTGCATTTATCAAGCGATTTTCAAACAAATCTCGTGATTTTTTTTCGGCAATGCACTCATTGAACCATTCAACTGAAGCCTGCCTGTCATCAGGGTGACAAAAATCCATTACTCTTGAGCCAGTGCATTCATCAGGGGTTAAACCCAGAATCTTTTCAGAGTTGTGGTTTATAAAAGTAATTTTTTTATCGGCATCAACGGCAAGTATAAGATCTTGCGAAGTTTCAACCAGATCCTGATACAGTGCTTCAGAAGCCTTGAGTTTTTCTTCAGTTTCTTTCTGCTCGGTGATGTCATAGCTAAGCACCAGTATACCGATTACTTTACCGGAAGAGTCGACATCGGGAACGTAATTCACCTCTATCCATTTGCGCCCCGTAACGAGACTGAAAGTATTAACATAAGAAACTGCCCGGCCAGCTTTTACTTCGGCGAGGAATGTTTTTGCATCTTCGAAGTTTTTCTGCCCGATAACGTCTTTAATTTGCCTGCCCAAGATTTCATCAATACTTAGACCGAAGGCTTTGAGAAATTTTTCATTGGCATATTTATAAACAAGCTTATCAGCATCGATATAAGCAATATGTGCAGGTGAATTTTTAATTATGGCATGAAACCATGAAGCCTTGACTTCAACATCTTCTTCTTTTTTTTCAGGCGCAGCGGTTTCAGTTAAAAATAATGCGAAACCACTTTTGCAAGAGCAGATCTTCGCCTCATAATGCTTTTCCTGATCTGACGAAAAACACAGCTTTTCAGGACATTCCCGGCTTAAAGATTCCTGGAACAGCTTTTTCAGACTGTTCGAAAAAAAGCCAGGGAAAGCATCGAAAAGATCTTTTTTTTCAACCTCTTGAAATCTGGTGCCAAGAAGAGTCTCAGCAGCCTTATTCAAGAACTCGATACGGTATTCGAAATCAATGAAGATAAATGCGTCGCAAAAATCGGTCAGAAAATCAAATTTCATGGCTTTTCTTTCCACCTAAGTACCCTCACCAACTTTTTAAACGAACCGTTTCCTCTTTACAGATAAAGTATACTAAAATTAACCTGATCAGCAAATTTTGACAAAAAAAAAGCGACGACGCAATAACGTCGTCGCTTTTTCAATTTGCTATTTTTTTGCCTCGTTTATATCAATGCCAAGAGCTTTTGCAACTCCTTCGCCATAGGCAGGATCTGCTTTATAGCAGTTGCCGATATGGCGAATTTTAATTTCTTTCGGCGCATCGCCCATGGCCCGGGCCGTATTTCCAAAAAGAGCTTCTTTCTGCGCTTCATTCATCAGTCGGAATAGATTGCCCGGTTGCGTGTAGTAATCATTATCATCTTCTCTGAAGTTCCAGTTGTCGGCTGCACCTTCAAGCTTCAATGGTGGTTCGCGAAATTCAGGCTGTTCCTGCCATTCACCGTAACTGTTAGGCTCATAACCCAGGGCGGCCCCGGCATTTCCGTCAACTCGCATTTGCCCGTCACGATGATATGAGTTCATTGGGCAACGAGGCTTGTTAACCGGAATAGAATGATGGTTAACACCGAGTCTGTATCGCTGGGCATCGCCATAAGAAAAAAGCCGGCCCTGAAGCATTTTGTCAGGAGAAAAACCGATGCCGGGAACAATGTTGGCTGGATTGAAAGCTGCCTGTTCGACATCGGCAAAGTAATTTTCAGGATTTTTGTTCAGCTCAAGTATGCCCACATCAATAAGAGGATATTCTTTGTGTGGCCAAACCTTTGTCAGATCAAACGGATTAAACGGGAAATTTGCAGCTTCAGCCTCAGGCACAACCTGAATTTTCATATCCCATTTTGGAAAATCACCTTTTTCAATACTTTCAAACAAATCTCGCTGATGGCTTTCGCGGCATTTTCCAACGATTGCTTCAGCCTGGGCATCTGTTAAGCACTTGATACCCTGTTGAGTTTTCAGGTGAAATTTAACCCAGAATCTTTCACCTTTTTCATTGATCAAACTGAAAGTATGACTTCCATAACCGTTCATATGCCTGTAAGAAAGAGGAATTCCCCTTTCGCTCATGGTTATAGTAACCTGATGAAGAGCTTCTGGCAGGCTCGACCAGAAATCCCAGTTATTCCTGGCACTTCTCATGTTAGTTTTGGGGTCACGCTTGATTGCATGATTAAGATCAGGAAATTTTAAAGGATCGCGCAAAAAGAAAACCGGCGTATTGTTGCCTACCAGGTCCCAGTTTCCTTCTTCGGTGTAAAATTTTATGGCAAAGCCACGAATATCGCGTTCGGCATCAGCAGCGCCCCGTTCACCGGCAACGGTTGAAAATCTGACAAATAAATCAGTCTTTTTGCCAACCTGAGAGAATATTTTGGCCTTTGTGTATTTTGTAATGTCGTGGGTTACCGTGAAAGTGCCGAAAGCGCCCGAACCCTTGGCATGCATTCGACGCTCAGGTATGACTTCACGGTCAAAATGCGCAAGCTTTTCGAGAAACCATACGTCTTGAAGCAGCTGTGGGCCACGTGGGCCGGCGGTCATGACATTCTGATTGTCTGCTACCGGTGCCCCGGCAACTGTTGTCAGCTTTTTTTTCTTTTCATCCATCGTTTTTTCTCCTCAATTTTATAATTTTTATATTTCTAAAGTAAGATCTCGCTTGCACAAAGACAGTCCTTGCGCAGCAAATATTGCGGTTCCCCGATCTCCGAAAATCCTCTTTTTAATAATTATTACTGACATGGTAACACCTGACTCAA
>JASURT010000006.1 GCA_030446435.1 Candidatus Ozemibacter sp. | reverse complement strand
TAAAACTGCCGGTTGCCCAGGTGGGATACTGAGAATTTTTCTGAATGTTCATATGCGTTTGAAAATGACTTTTTCAACGCCCCGCTTATTGGAATAGTCGCGCTTGCATTGATTTTATCGCTGATCATTCTCAACGAAAGATTTTCTTTGTGGGTCAAAGTTTCATGCGAAAACAGCATTCTTGAAACGACTGGACTCGAGTAGTTGTAAAACTCACCCTTGTTTATGAGCCTGTCAATCGACAATGTAAGACATATCGAGATTTCTTCTGAAACAAAGGATTTTATAACCAGATAAAGTTTGTTGCTTTTCAGGTAAAGACCCGGTTGAGTCGGCATGTCGCTTTTCATTTCAACCGTAGAAGAGAAAATGTAATAGTTACCCGGTTGTCGAACTATTGTTTTGCACTTTGGCGGATTGCTGAATATGCAAATTTCTTCTATAAGATCCTGAAATCTAGCATAAAAGCGCCTGATGTAAATGCGATCCTGGCTGTCGTATGGGTAAGGGCTTTTTAAGATATTGGCGAAGTGTCCTGCCATGGCTGTTTCATTCAGCTCTGATTTAAGCTGATTAAAAAGGATAGAGGTTTCAAAGGCAGAGTATCTTGCCATCGCTTTCAGTTTCTCGACTTCTCTGGCGATAGCTGTCTCGCGTTGCTGGTAATACAACGTGATTGAAAAGCCGATAGTTACCAGCATTATTGCCAGTATTGTATAAGGAAAGCGAATTTTTTTCATGGTGATTCGGTCATCATAATCAAAATCAAACCTGCTTTTTCTAGCCTTTGACTGCCGACAAGATACTTTTTGTCGAATGTTTGCATTACGGTTCTGAATGAGGCTTTTGCAAGTATCTTGGTGCTGATTTCTCTTATCTCTTTTACTTGACTGTTTTTCAAATTGAAATGCTTTGGCAGAAAGCTGTTCAATTTGATGGTGTCGAGAAAATTGTGGTTAACAAGCTGTGGAAAGGAAAAAATCCTGAAAGCTTCATGGTGTCCGCCGATAATTTGACCACTATCTGAAACCAGAAGAACCGGGAAACGATTTGAAGAAAGGGTCCAGTTCTTATTTATAAGCTCGAGGGTCAGATCGGCGCCGACGGTTCCGATATGCTGGTTTTGTCTATAGACCGGGGCAATGCACGAAATCAGCCAGCCTCTGCCTGTGCCGTCAACGTAAGGTTCATCGATCCAGACCGCATTTTTTTCGGGGTTATGCTTCTCGTCGGCGAGATAATAAAAATGGCAGCAGGTAAAATCTTCTTCGATAAAATTTTGGGATATTACATCAAAAGGCGGGAAAATTCGGCAGAAAGAATTGTGGTGAATATAGTAAACCTGTCCGACAACTGAGAATTCAAGCTCTATTTGGCTCAAGTGAGTTTCTATTGCTTCAGTTAAATAGGCCGTTTTTAAAAATTCGTCATCGATCGGAATTATATTCGACGAAAAAACTGCTGAACTACTGGTGGCATTAATGCGAAACAGCCTTTTGTCAGATATCTGGTATTGTGTTTTATCTACGCGTGTAATGAAACTATCCTGATTTTCAAAGGCATTAACCGTGGCAGAAGCAAGATTTAATACCGATGTCTCGATGCCTTTTATCTGATTGTTTATATTGTCTGCAAGTTTGGTCAATCTGTGCGAAAGCTGCTGTGATTTTTCAGCTTTTTTTGAGTATTCAAAATAGTTGTACAGAAAAATCGCGGTAACTGCGGTCAGTGCGAACACAACTCTGAGATAAGCCCTCATACGATACCTCTTGATTTTGGCCTGCGAATACTCTGTACCTATCTCAACTATAATTTCTTTGTATGATTTACGTCAAACTTGTTGAATCAATAAATCAAAAATATCTTCTGTAAATAAAACCGGCACCTGTCGAAAATGTGCCGAATTCTGATTCAAGGCTCATTGAAAATGCTGTTTTTACGGGATTTTTGCCAGTTTTCAGCCAGGCGTAAAAAGCAATATCGGATTCGTTGCCGGTGCTGAGATTTATTACCGGCTGCCAGAGAGTCGACTTGTCATGCAAATTGATCATGCCGTTGATATTAAGATGACTCAACGGGCTCATTTCACGGTTTGCACTGACAAGAAAATAACTTTTGCCGCTTAAATGCATCCAGCCTTGTGTGAAGGGGGCGCTCGAAATTGCCCGAACAAGTTCGGCGGCCTTATCAGCACCGAAATCCTGGTGTAGATATGATATGCCTCCGCGCCAGTCTTTTCCGATATCTTTTTCACACCCGGCGATGAAAGACAAGGCAAGGTCGTTTGAAAAGCCGCCCAGATGAGCATCTTGTGATTGTTTTCTCTGAAAGACAGCCGCTTCACCCCAAATGTTTACCTTTCGTCTTTCGCCTTCCCAGCCGATTCCAAGAAACTTCCTTTTTCTGAATTGTCCTGCGACCAATTCAATGTCGAAATTCGCAAAAGTATTGCGATACCTGCCCATTAAAGCGCTGTGTTCAATCTGGTCAGCTGCGATGCCAATCAGTTCCATTTCACCGGTTTCTCCGGCAAAGGTTCTTATTCTAAGAGCATCGACCCCGGGTTTGTATGAACCGTCAAGATAACCCGGGTGAAAGGGAGCGACAACATCGAGAACTGAAACAAAATGGCTTGTTCCCAGGCTTATGGGTTGTCTGCCAAGTTGGAAATCAAATTTGCCACTTGAAAAATGCAGATCAAATCGTTCAATATCAAAACCGATGCTTGACTTATTTCGGCTCAACAGTTTGGCTGAGGTTTTGAAAGCCTTGAAGTCTGCAGCTTTTTTGCTGCTGTTAAAGCCCCAGTCAATAGGGGTTTGTGAATACAGCTGGTTGAATTCAAAAGCGGTTTTAAGTCTAACCCTGGAAAAGGTTAGATTGTTCCAGTAGCGCAGCAGGGTTTGAAAGCTGAACGATTTTTTCGGGCCATCGATCATTTCGCTATAGGCATGGGGCAAATTCTGCCAGTTGAAAATCTGCCTTAATGCGGCCCCGTCTTGCATTGCTGATGACTTTTCTGCGACGAATGCCAAATGCATCAATAACAGCACGATGATGGCCAACGATTTATTCATTTTCTTTCGTCCCGGGTGATTTTGCCATCTCGCATCGAGATGACCCTTTCGGCGATTTCAATCACCATCGGGTCGTGTGAGCTGAAAAGAAAAGTAACATTCTTTTCTTCGTTAAGCTGTTTCATTATCTGTAAAAGGTTTACTGCCGTTTCAGAATCCAGGTTTGCGGTGGGTTCATCAGCAAGAATTATTGCAGGTTCCAATACGATGGCCCGTGCGACCGCTACTCGCTGTTGCTGACCGCCGCTAAGCTCGGGGGGCTTTCGATCTTCAAGGCCTTCAAGGCCGAGTTCTTTAAGCAGAGGCATGATTTTTTCTCTGTGTTCTTTTTCTGGTATACCTCTGATCTGCATGATGAATTGAACGTTTTCATAAGCTGTCAGGACCGGAATAAGATTATAGGCTTGAAAAATGAAGCCGATTTTTTCGAGTCTTTCTCTGGATAACTGCTCGTCAGATTTATCGTTTAGTAATTCGTTGTCTATGTAGACTTCGCCATCGGTGGGTCGGTCCAGACCACCTATCAGGTTGAGCAATGTCGATTTGCCGCTGCCGGATGGTCCGGCCAGCACAGCGAAGTCGCCTTTTTTCAGGTGAAGATCGACCTGATCGACTGCTTTTACCACAAGTGAGCCAGACTGGTAGTGTCGGCTGGTATTTTTCAGTTCTACGGTATTCACTAAGGCGGCTCCTTTATTATTGGTAACTTCGCATGGCTTCAGATGGGTTAACTCGCATGGCTTTGCCGGCCGGGTAAATTGAGGCGAGATAAACCATAAAGATCATGCTTGTGGTAAGGCCAAACATCCATTTCCAGTTCCAGATGGATTTGATCGTGGGTTCGAATAGCATGCCGGCAACTTCCTGAGCGCCGAACATCGCAGAGAAGTCAAGGCCATAGTGCCAACTGTAAGCACTTGCCAACGTGCCGACAAGAAGACCGAAAAAACTGCCGATGGTTCCGACGAGAATCGCTTCAAACCCGATAAGATTTCTGATGCGTGACTTTTCAAAGCCGATCGCCCGCAACAGGCCAAATTCGCGAGTTCTTTCCAGAACACTCATCAACAGAAGGTTGATAGTGCCTATGGTGACCAGAACATAAAGTAGAAAAATCATGAATTGCAGATTTGCCTGATCGATTTTTATGGCATCAGCCAGTTGTTTCATTGTTGTTTCCCAGGCCAGAAGTTTGCTGCTTTCAGGCATGGATTTGTCTGATTCCATCTCCAGAGTTTTTTTTATGCTCTCGAGCGTGGTTCTGTCTTTTAAAATCAGTGCTACTTCATGCACGGCATCCGGGTCTCCAAACGCTTTGCCCAAACTTCTACGGTCGACAAAAACCATGCCGCTGTCTATTTTTCCGACCCCGCTTCTGAAAATACCCGCTATTCGGTAAAGCTTCGAGGTAATGACGCCTTCAAGGTTTTGAAACATGAAGACGATTTTTTGTCCAAGCTTTACCTGAAGTCTAAGTGCCAGCTTTTCACCGACATAAGCCTTTGTTGTCTCTAGTTCTGTGGGCAAGCGCCCTTCAACTTTGCGTTTATCAGCCAGAATTACATTGACTTCTTTTTCGCGATTAAAATCGACGCCCAAAATCATGGCCGAACAGTTTTCTCGACTGCTGCGAATCAAACCGGGTATCTGAAGTCTTGGAAGAATATGTTTGATTTCGTCATGATTCTGGGCCAGCTTTAAGGCTTTATCTGCGGGTATGACAAGCTCGGGTCTTCTCTCGCTGAGATAATCTGAGTGCTGAAAGGCCAGATGCCCGCTTCCAGAGCGAACAGAATCTGCGATCATTTTTTCATAAGACCCGCACGAGATGTTCTGCATCCAGATTACGAAAAACAGGCTGCCGGCGATAACCATGATCTGAATCATTGTTCTTGTTACATTTCTCCAGATGTTTCTCCAGGCAAGTTTAAATAAAATCATTTTATGCCTCTCTCAGCGCTTCGACAGGTTTTAATCTTAGTAGTCTGAAAGCCGGGAAGGCTGCGACCAATATGCCCAGGACGAGGATAGCCAGAAATGGCATCATGGTTGTCGACCAGCCCGGAACGCAGAACAGTTGTATTTTGATGAAAGACCCGCCCCAGCTGAGATTGTCAAACCAATGGCTGAGGTCGATTGGGTGGTAATACAGCAGATAATTCGCTGCAGTGCCGATGGTTATGCCAATCAGGCCAGAAATGCCCGCGATAATGAAGCTTTCGAAAAGTATCAGCAGTGAAAGTTTTAGTCGACTCAGGCCAATGGCACGCATAACCCCAAACTCATGCATTCTTTCAAGAAATGCCATATACATTGTATTGAACGTAATCATTGCCAATGCAGCATAGTAGATTGCCATGGTGAACAGCTGCATGCCGAACCATATGCCGAGAACACTTGAAATCTGGGGAAAAATTGAATGCCAGGGGGTAACTTCGAAGCTCTTGGTTCGCTTTTGCAGACGCTTTGCTACTTCTTTTGCCGAAAGCGGGTCTTCGAGAAATATGCGCAGACTGTGAACGTTTTCGCCTAAAACAAATAGTTGTTGAACTTCTCTGATATTCATTATCGCCAGACTTGAGTCGCGTAATTCTTCGCCAGTGTCGATGATTCCGGCTAAAATGAGAATTTCTGAGGCTATTGACCCATCGGCGCCATTGCTTACCAGAATTATTTCATCGCCTGGTTTTGCTTTTAACCTTCTGGCCAACCCGCGGCCCAGAACTATTTCTCGCTCGTTGCCCTTGATGAAGGAACCTTCGACAACGCAGTCAGCCAATTTGCTGAGCTTTGATTCTGCAACCGGGTCGATGCCCATGATCTCAGAAGGCTGGGTCTGGCTTTTACTTTCAGGCCCACTGCTAAGCAGAGCAAAAGTTGTTACCCTTGAACAATAGCCTTTAATATTGTTAATCGGCTCTTTGCCTATTTCATCAAAAAAAGCTTCAGGTAAGAAATTGCTGTTTATCGATGGTGCATCAACGTAACCTGGTCGTGCGATGGTGATATGCCCATTCTCTTTTTCGGTGGCGTTGTTGATAAGGTTCCACAAAATTCCATCATAATAGCCCAGCGAAAAAACCAGCAAAGAACAGGCAAAAACCATGGCAATCATGGTTAGCTGAGTTCTTCTTTTGTTACGCCAGAGGTTTCTATATGCGATTCTAAGAATGATCATCAACGATTTCTCAGACTTTTTAACGAAAATAGTCCGTCAGAAAGAGAAACATCGAATTCTATTTCGATATATTGCATTTCTGTGAATTCTTCTGGTTTTTCAAGAGGTATAATTCGCATCACTTTCGGAATCCACCTTTGGTCAATCAATGCGGGCTCACTGAAATTTATGGTTCTGACTTTTACGCCCTCTTCGTCGAAATAGTCTATATAAATGGGTATAAGCTTCTGCGGGTCGACGACATAGATTATTTTTCCCCATACTACTGCTGCTTGCGGCAGCGGTATTCCTTCTATGGTGATTCTTTCGGTTGAACTGGCGATTATTGCCAGTTTGTAAAGCTGGTCAATCTTGTTTTCCTTAACCAGGTCGTCATTGGTAAGATGACTTCCCATCCAGCTTTCGCCCATAAGACTCGATGGTATTTTAATCATTCTGTCGATTCTGGGAAGATAATTCCAGATATTGTCGTCAACTTTAAGGGTGCAGGTGCCGCGCTCTTTGCTAGGTGCCAGAATGCGGGTAAGAAATTTGTCCCGACCTTCGGACCAGCTTTCCATCTCTAGAGTGCGCTGCCAATGTCTGGTTTTTATCAGCATTTTCGTTCGGCCATGCGAAGTTTTACCCTGATATTGCGTTTCAATTTTCGTGACCAGTTCTTTCGCACTCAATTCTTGGGTCAGAGAAGAAACGGCCTGGACCTGAGAGGGTTCAGCTGCGCCTGTTGTTGATGTTACAACGATAAAAAATGCGAGCAAAAATTTATACATCTGAACCTCCTTCAACATTCAGCCAAATAGAATTCTTATAATTGTAACCGAAAAAAACAAATTTTTGCCTGGATTGAGCAAATCTAAATATTTTGCCGATAAGTTGATGAATTGTTTTCAAAACTGTTAGAATTCATTTTACAGATAGCAGTTATAAAATTGAGCAGGGAGATCAGCATGCAGTTAAAAAGAAGATTGGAAAGTCTTGAACAGATAATTTCCATGGGAGAGAGACTTCTGACAACTTTTGATGTCGCAGAACTTCTTGATGGCCTGGTCACAAACATCTGCTCTTTGCTCGAAGCCGAAGGGGCGACTCTTTATCTTGTTGACGCTATCGAGGGGCGACTGGTTTCGCAGAGTATCAAAAGCGATAAAGTAAAAGAAATTTCGCTTGTTATAGACAATTCTTCGATAGCCGGTCATACCGCGGTCAGTCGCAAAAGTCTCAATATCAAAGATGTTTACGCAGATTTATCAGATATTCACCCTGATTTGAAATTCAACCGTCAGGTCGATGAGCAGTCTGGCCGTAGAACCCGAAATGTAATCACTTTTCCGCTCGTAATACACAATGAACTTATCGGAGTTTTTCAGGTTCTTAACAAAAAGGCCGGTGATTTTACCGAAGATGATCAGAGCATTTTAAGTAACTTTTGTTTGATTGCCGGGGTCGCCATAATGAATGCCCGACTTATGGAAAGGGTGCTCGAAGCTCAGGCAAGCAATGCCAACATTATCGATAACATCTCTGATCTGGTGGTGGTTCAGAATCAGGAAGGATTGATAATGCATCTTAATGGCAGTGCCCTGAATTACCTGAAAGAGAAGAATCGAGCCGGCAACACGGTTGGTAAAAGCTTTCGTGATGTTTTTCCTGAATTTGCCAATCTGGCCACTCAGATAGAATCAGTTGTAGAGCAGCGGCTCGACAAAATTGTCTCGGGTGGTCACCCATCTTATGTGATTCTTTCAGAGAAGAATTTCAGACAGGAAATCGAAAGAATCATTCTTATTCTTCGCAAAATTGGTGATGTTGATCTGCCTGAAAGAAGCGCTTTTCCAAAAGATTGATCATTAAACCGATTATCGGCTGTGAGCCAGGGTTATCGTTTCTCTGATTTTCTGATCGCTGATTCTGTCTTTATCTGTATCCCAGAGTGAAACGAACTCTATATTCTTTTTTCTGCTTATCAGCGGAACGGGTTCAAGCTTTTTAAGCTGTAATCCTGCCATCTCAGCAGCAAAATCAGCCAGCTCTTTTACCACCAGAAAATGTGTTTCTGCATCTGTTATTACTCCACCGGCAGGAACCAGGCCGCGCGGCGCTTCAAATTGAGGTTTGATCAGAGCAATGATCGACCCGTTCGTTTCAAGAAGTTCTTTTGCTTTTGGAAAAATCATACGCAACGAGATGAAAGAAACGTCAGTAACGATTAGATCAAAAGGCTGACCAAGACTGTCGGGTTCAACCAGTCTGAAATTTGTTCTGTCTTTAACGATCACTCGAGAATCGTTTCTGATTCTTGAATCCAGTATTCCGTAGCCGACATCGAGAGCAACCACTTCTTTGGCGCCGTATTCAATTAAAACATGAGTAAAGCCGCCTGTAGAAGCGCCAATGTCTAGACACCTCATGCCTCTGGGATTGAAAGAAAAGGTTTCAAGAGCTCTTTCAAGCTTTAGACCGCCTCGGGATACCCATTTGCAAGGTTGTCCCTTCAATTCAAGGTTTGTCTCAACAGGCACCTTTTCGCCGGCCTTTTCCCAGACCCGGTCTCCAGAACGAATTTCTCCGGCCATTATCAATCTGCGGGCCTTGTCTACAGATTCAGCCAGACCCTGTTCAACCACCAGCTCGTCAAGTCGCATTTTCTTCATGATGGTCTAACTTATAAACTACTTTCAAAGCAAAGACAAGTTACAAAGATTCTGAATGTTTAGCTCGCATTTGCAGCAGGAACTCGTTGAGGTTTCGGTTGCCAGGCGCCATTTTTGCTTCAATGGCCGCGATGATTTTTTTTTTGCCGGTTTTTGCGGTATAATTAGCAGTGGATCAATTACGGAGAGAGAAAAATGCTTAGCTTTAACTGCGCCCAATGCGGAGCTGAAATAACGGTTCCTGATGGTTACAGACAGCCTTTTGTAAAATGCAGAGCCTGTGGGTCGCATGAAAAAATTCCGCTGCCTTCGGGCGAGGGGCCAAAATACCGAATTCTCGATGAAAGCCAGCGAGCCAGAATTGAGCTTGGCGGCAAAGAAAATTCAGATGAAATACCCGTAATTGAAGAAGCACCCGAACCGGAAACTCCAAAAAAAGCTTCCGGGCCGACTATTGCTGCGCCGGTTATTGCCCGAAAAAAAACTTCAGCGGGTTGGCCGTCGAAACAACCCGATTTCAGGACTGAGAAAAAGCCCATCGATGCAAAACGTTTTCTTATAGATGCCATTGGCAAAGAAGGGCTCGATATGGTTTTTCAGCAGGTCGCGGGGTATTTGACCGAAACCGATGAAGGGCGAAAGCGCGCCAAAAAGGCAAGGGTGATTCAAAACCTCATGAAAGCCAGGGTGACTGGTGAAATGGCTTCTCAGGCCGTAGAATACGCAGAAAAAAGCCCCGAGACCAGAGAAATTCTCTGGAACAATTATAAATCAAGCATGCTGCTGGGTTTTGGCATTTTCGCAACCGGCCTGGTCATCTCATTGCTGGTTCATTTTATCGCTCACCCCGGGTGGGGGTTTTTCATTTTTCAGATCCCATTTGCGGTTGGCTTTGCTTACGCGGTTAATGCCGCAATTAATATGGCTGGTCTGAAATACGAGCCCCTTCGCTCTGAGCTGGTCCATTACGTGTTTATGACGGTGGCAACACTTTTGATTGCGGCCTATGTAATCTGGGGAATCTACTTCTAAATCTGGGTTTTGGCTTGCCGGTCAAGGCTTCTTATTTCCCGAATGAAAAAGAAAGTGGTAAAAATCAATGCGCCTGCGTCAGATGCTGGCATCGCATACCAAACACCATTCAAACCGAAGTAGCGGGGGAGAATGAGAAGTGCCGGTATCAGAAAAACTACCTGTCGTATAGTGGTCAGTGCCAGACTGGTTTTGGGCCTTCCCGTAAACTGAAAATAATTGCCTGAAAGAATCAAAAAACCAACTGTTGGCAGCATATACAGGAATCTGATGATTGCATCAGAACCGGTTATGACAAATTCAGACTGATTGTCGCTGGTAAAAAGCATGAAAATATATTGAGGAAAAAGCTTTATGACAATAAAAAAGCAGATTGCCATAAAGGTCGCGACTCCCAAAGCCATTAACCAGGCCTTTTTTACTCTGGCCGGATTTTTCGCGCCATAATTATAGCCGACGATAGGCTGCAAGCCCTGTGAAATGCCGATTATGGGCATCAGCCAGATTAGATTGAAGCTCATGATTACACCCATAATAGAAATGGCTGTATCGCCCCCATGTCTGGCAAGCTGATTATTGAACAGAGACATTTGTACACTCGAAATGAGGTTCATTATGAAGTGGGGTGAACCCATCAGAAGAACCTGTTTTACTGAATCCAGCTTCATTTTGAAGTATTTTAAATGAAATTTTACAACGCTTCGACCCTTGAGGTAATAATGCAAAACCCATAATGCCGAGACACTATAACCAATTACCGTTGCCCAGGCTGCGCCTGACATTCCCCAGCCCATCAGGGCAATGAAAATATAGTCAAGAATTACATTTAGAATCCCTCCGATCAACATCGTTGCCATGGCGGTTTTGGGGTTACCTTCACCTCTGATGAAGCTGTTTACGCCGAAAGAAATCTGATGAGGCAAAATGCCGATCAGAACTATTGCTAAATAAGGCTTGGCGTAGGGCAATACATTCTCGGTCGCTCCGAAAAACAGCAACATCGGCTCAAGAAAAATCAGCGAGATTATCGAAAGACCTACTGAGGTGGTGAAAAAGAGAAACATTCCCTGACCCAGCAGTTCTTCTGCTTCTTCATGTCTTTTTTCGCCAAGTCTGATGGAAATTTGAGAATTGGTGCCAAAGCCAATCAGCATGCCGATAGCCATGATGATCATCATCATTGGCATTGCCACAGTTGTTGCGGCAATGCCGGCTTCACCGACGTAGCGACCGAGAAAAATGCGGTCGACTATATTGTACAAAGAGGTAATTACGGTCCCTGTAATAGCCGGAATGGAGAATCTTATCAGCAAACGCCCAATCGGTAGGGTTTCAAGGTCTCGGGTCTGTTTCATTGATTTTCTACTGGCTTGAATTGAATTGCAATATTATCACAACCGCCCGAAATTGTATGCTGAAAAATCATGTATGACAAAGCACCAGGTGGGTGTGTTCGCCAAGGGATGCGTAGGGCTCCTGTCGGTAGTATTGTTGCTCGAGTTTTATGTATTCATCTATTGAACTGTGATAAGAAAGGGGGAATTTGGCAAAGAAACGATAGAATATTCTTATGCCGGCTTTTGATAATATTTTTAGGTGGTTGTTTCGACAGAATTCTGCAACGGCTGAAAAGCTGAGCGGATTAATCGGAGTCAGAGTTCCGACACGGCTGCTGCGACCGTTGCTGGCGTTGCCGACCTGATCACTTATTCCCCATTTTAAAATAAGCTTGTCTTTATTGAAAAACAAAACAGACATGCGCCCTTCGCTGGTCAACAAACTGGTAAGACAGGCTATTGCCTCGAGAGGTTGCTGCATCCAGGCTATTACACCGTGAAGCAGAATTAAATCAAACTTTTGTCCTGACAACTTTGCGTGAAGTTCCTGGATTGGGGCATGAACGATCTTGATTTTTTCGTCGAGTGCTCTGGCCTTATTTTCTTTGCGCGCATGATCAAGCATTTCTTCAGAAATATCAGCCATTACTACCTCATGTCCTTTGTCGGCTAACCAGCGCGCCATTTGCCCCATACCCGCGCCGGCATCGAGAATTTTGAGTTTGCGTTCAGAAGAAATTTCCGGAACCGACAAAAGCAGGTCGTGTTTAACCATCGCCAACCTTACTTTGCCTTTGTCGGTCTGGTAAATGTTGCGCGAAAATCTTGATTTCAGCTTGTCGAAGCCGACATCTTTTTCTGAGCTGTTCATCTCGATCAAATGAACTTCAGTCTTTGCTCATCCCGCTGCGGAATTCTGAAATACCTGAAATTAGCTTTTCCCAGCATTACAACCGCAAAAATTTTCTGGTCGTCTGGAATCTCCAGTGAGCGTGCAATGGACTTGCTTAAAGAGGCTGCTCTGGTGGTGAATCCTCCCCAGCAGGTTGCATAACCTGAAGCTTTGGCAGCCAATTCAAGAGTGCCGACTGCTACCGCGGCATCAAGAGTTCCCCAGCTGTATTTTTCCGGGCCATAGGCTATGGCAACGTGTGGTGCTCCGCGGTGAATGACATCATGGCCGGTTTCAAATGCGGCAACCATGCCAGACATTCTATCGTCAGCGCGAAAAACGTCTATTACTGCTTCAGAAAGCTTCAATACCTTTTCTTTTCCATTTAAAACTATCCATGATAAAGCCTGGGCGTTTTTGGCGGTCGGCGCCCAGCGAATCAGGTCGAAAAGCCTTGCTAATTCGTCGGTCTCTATGGTTTCCGGCTTATAGGAACGGATCGAACGTCTGGATTTGACGAGTCCGGAAAGTTCTGCAAAAGTTGGAGGTTTTGTTGGTGCAGCCTCGAGTTGCTCTCCAGATACTCCATTCAGGCTTATGGCGCTCGACGGGCAAGCTGCTACGCAGTGCCCACACCTGATGCATAAAGCTGCATTGTCAGGATTTATATGAGCTAACCCGTTTTCATCTGGTCTGAAAATATTGCATGGGCATACTTCAGTGCAAATGCCGTCTCTAAGACATTTTTCCGCGTTTATCGTGATTTGTGCCGGTTTGGTCATAATTCCTCCTGAATAACTGGTAAAAAAAATGTATCACAAAATCGCAAGAAAATTAACTCGTTTGCAAACCGAAAAATTAGTGTAAGGATTTGTGATAAAAACTTCGGGCATCTATTTGCAGAGCCTGTTACAGACTAAAGGGGTTCCTGCCTCTCGTTCCTGCCTCTTTTAAAAACCTCATTGATTACTGAATCGGCGTTTTCGTGATAGAATTGTTTGTTTGATAATGAGATCACAGGAGTAAATCAATGACTGAGGCGGGTTTCTGGAGAAAGGGATTTGTTTTTCTGCTTGCAGGGCTGGTTTTTGGCGGAATAGGAATTAGTTTTTTTGCCAGTGGGCTAGATTCATTGGCTGCCAATCTTGATTTGGCCAACTGGAATAAGGTCGAAGCAAAAATAGAAAGTGTCACTATCAAGCCATGGTTTGTGAAGAACTCCCGGGCAGGTGAATGCATCATTGCAACCTATACCTTTTTTTACAACAAGCAGAAATTTACTGCTAATCAGGTCGCTCTCGACCCAACCTTTGGCGGTTCCCCTGAAGATTTGATTGCCGCGCGTGATTCTCTTAAAGATTCCGTCGAGAATAAAGCCCAAATTTCTGCCCTCGTTGATCCAGATATGCCTGAAAACTCGGTATTATTTGCGCCTGCACCATACAAAGCTTATGCTTTTACCGGTTTGGGCTTTTTTCTGAGTTGTATTGCAGTAATACTCGTATTGTGGTTCGCTCGCCTTTTCATTGCTGACCAGAAGCGCGAAGAGCGTATTAAGCAATTTCAGGATAAACCCTGGCTCTGGGAAGAAATTTGGCAGGATTTTGTGATTGCCTCAGAAGGAACAATCAAGAAGATTATGCCGATTTTCGTTTTTTCTATGCTGGTTTGGCTTGCTTCTCTGGTTTTGGTCGCTGTTATTCTTATGCAGTCAGGAAAAGGCGCTGAAGAGTATTTTGCCATCGGAGCAATATTGTTGATTGACTTCATTTTTGCTTTGCACTGTAGAAAAAAATGGCGCGGAGAACGATGGGCCGATAAAGTTTCTTTGGTCGCTTCAGGTTATCCGGCAGTTCCCGGTAAAACCTGGAAATTCAGGGTGGTTGTCGAAAACCCCAGGGATATTGAGGTCGTTAGCGGTCTGAAAATATTTTTGCGTCTGCATCAGACCAGCGGTTTTGCCGGAGTCGGTGGTGGTGAAGCCCTTGGCAGGGATTTGCTTGAAGAAAATTCTTCTACCTGCTTTTGCCTGAACCCTGACCTGCAGACAGACGAGAAAACGATGAGTTTTGAGCTTGAAGCGAGTATTCCTGAAAATGCTGAAAATACAGCCCTGGGAATCGAATTCGAGAAGAAATGGCAGGTAGTTCTTTTCTTTGAAAGCGCCCGAAAAGAATTTATTGAAACCTTTGAAATACCGGTTTATTCTGAAGACAAATTTGGTCAACCCGACCTTAACAGAAATTTTTGATTGATAAGGAGTATTGAAGTAATTATGAATTTCAAAAGAATCAGAATAGTTCTTGCATTTTTAATGCTGGTTTCGCTTTCGGTATTCGCCAGAGGCAATTTTTATTACCACAGCATAAGTATCGATGAAATCGAACAGTCTCTGCCTGCCAAACCCATCGCTGTAGGTTTTGATGTTGATGATACGGTTCTTTTTTCAAGTCCCGGTTTTTATTATGGCTTCGAAAACACCGATGGAATTAACGGAACCAATAAATACGGCAAAAGACCCCTGAGTAATGACAAATTCTGGGAAGATATGAACAGTCAGTTCGATAAGTTTTCCATTCCCAAGGAATCAGCAAGAAAAGTAATCGAAATGCATAAAAATCGCGGCGACAGAATTTACTTTGTAACTGCTCGCCCCGAAACCAGAAAAGAGATTCTCAGCAAGCTTTTGAAAAAGATTTTCAATCTGCCTGAAGGCAGCCCTGACACTATTTTTTCAGGTAGAACAAGCAAGGGTGTTTTTATTAAGAAGCATAACATTTCGCTGTTTTATGGCGATTCTGATTCTGATATTTCCGAAGCCAATGAAGTTGGAATCAGGGCTATCAGATTTTTGCGCTCTGTTCTTTCTACCAATAAATCTAAATATCACCCCGGTATGCACGGCGAAGCAGTGCTTGAAAATTCTGAAAATTAACCCCTGTTCGCCAGGGGTACGTTCTTGGAAGAGAAACACCTTTTCTAGCGGTAAAAAAGAAGTTGACAGGGGTAGCCGGAACATTGTACAATCCGTCTACCATGAGCGATTGCCTTTTTTGTAAGATAGTCAACGGCGAAATTCCGGCAGAAATAGTCTACCGGGATGAAAATGTCGTTGCTTTCAAAGACGTTAATCCTCAGGCGCCGGTTCACGTTCTGGTGATACCGGTTAAACATATTGATAAACTGACCAGCTCAGAAGCAGCAGACGGAAAAATGCTGGCCGAGGTTTTTTCTGTGATTCAGAAAATCGCGGCAGACATGAAGCTCGATGAAGGTTTCAGAGTGGTCTCTAATTGCGGTCCGGCAGGCGGTCAGACTGTTTTTCATCTTCACTTTCACGTGATGGGAAAACGGGCAATGACCTGGCCCCCAGGCTGATATTTACGAGGTAATGCCTCTATCTGATAGATTCAGAAGGGGGGTGACATAAAATGGCAGAAGTAAAAGTTCTTAAAGATGAACCACTGGAAAAGGCCCTTAAACGCTTTCAGAAGAAATGTCAGGAAGCTGGTATAATTAAGGAAATCAAACGCCGAAGAGCGTATGAGAAACCAAGTGAAAAGCAGAAAAGAAAAGCTGCTGAAGCACGCCGCAAACAGCGCCGTCGCAGATAATTCAGCAAAACGAATTTGCTTTAATAGCCCCATGAAAACCCTAAGGGTTTTCATGGGGTTTGTTATGCTTGTTTTTCTTCTGTTGGCTTCAACGCAGGCTTCTATGGCCCAGGCATCGGGCACGGTTCTTCTTATACCCGTAAATGACACCATCGATAGTGGCCTGTCGTTTTTCATTCAAAGAATGCTACGCCGTGCTGAGCAGGAAAAAGCCACTGTGGTCATACTCGAAATCAATTCAAATGGCGGCCTGGTTACTTCAGCCCAGGAAATCAAAGATGCTCTGTTGCGTTCAAAAGTGACTACAGTTGCTTATATTCGCGGTCGCGCTCTTTCAGCCGCGGCCCTTGTCGCGATTTCATGTCATAAGATTTTCATGGAACCCGGTTGCGAAATGGGGGCGGCAACCCCGATAAAACTAATGGGAACAGGGGTTCAGGCTGCCGAAGAAAAATTTGTTTCTGCATTCAGGGCAGAATTTGAATCTGCGGCCGAAGCGAGAAAGAGGCCTAAGGCAATCGCCGGCGCAATGGTCGATAAAAATCATGCCAGCATTCCCGGATTGAGCGAAAAGGGCAGTGTTCTGACCCTGACTTCAGAAACCGCGCTTAAGCATGGTTACTGCGATCAGATCGTTTCTTCAATGTCTTCGGTTCTACGAATCATGGACCTTGAGAGTGCGACGATCGAGAAGGTCGAACCAACTTCGGCAGAATGGCTGGCGAGATGGCTTACCAACCCTAATGTCAGTGTGATCATTTTTACCATTGGTTTCTGGTGTCTGGTAATCGAATTTTTTATTGCCGGCTTCGGTTTGTTTGGCTGGCTGGGAATTCTTTGTCTCGGATTGTTTTTTGGCGGACATCTGTTTGCTTATCTTGCCGGTCTCGAGACTTTGATTCTATTTCTCATCGGCCTGATTCTTTTGTTGCTTGAAATCTTCGTCATTCCGGGGTTCGGCATTACCGGTGTCAGCGGTATTCTGGCGATAAGCTTCAGCATTATTCTGGTCTTTGGCGGAATCTATTCTGCTTTGTATGCCATTGCAAGCATCATAACCTATTCGATGCTGTTTTTGCTTGGAGTCTATTTCTGGGGTCCCAAACTGAGTTTGTTCGATAGATTTGTCTTAAAAGAAGATATGACCGCAGATCAAGGATTTGTCGCGGTTGAACAGAATATGTACGATCATCTGACCGGTCTTGAAGGCGTTGCCGTTTCGCCATGCCGGCCTTCAGGAAAGGTTAAGATCGGTGACGAGAGGTATGATGTGGTTTCTGACGGCGATTTTATAGAGAAGGGTGCCCGGGTTTCTGTCAGAAAGGTAGAAGGCACCAGAATCGTTGTTCGTCAGCTGAGTGAATAAATGATCCTGAGGATGTATTGATGAAATTAGCCGTATTTGTCACAGTTTTTTTTATGCTGTTTTCTTTTTGCCTGCCTGCGATGGCGCAAACCGACAATGAAATTCTGCCTGAGGCCGTTTCAGCTGAAAAGGCCGTTGATAAAGAAAGCGCTGAGCCGGGAGAGCCTGCCTGGGGTGCAATTATTGTCGGGCTCATGCTTGGCGGCTTTTTGTTTCTGTTTTTGGAGATTGCAATAATACCAGGCTTTGGTGCTGCCGGCATAATTGGTCTTTTGTTGCTGGGCAGTGGACTTGTGTTTGCTTTTTTAAAGCTTTCCATGACCATGGCGGTAGCAGCAACCGTTTCTGCAATGGTCGGCCTTGTTTTCCTTTTGATCTGGTTCTTTTACTATTTTCCCAAAACCAGCCTGGGTAAAAAGTTTGTGCTCGAAGCCGAGTCTTCAGTTGAAGATGGTTGCATTGCGGTCCAGGACTTGAAAAGATACGTCGGCAAGGAAGGTGTTACCCAGACCATGCTTAGACCTTCTGGAATAGCATTGGTAGAGGGAGAGCGTCTCGATGTGATTTCAGACTGTGAATTTCTTGAAAAGGGAACCCCGGTAAAAATCGTGAAAGCAACCGGCGGTCGTCTTGTGGTTGCGGCGAAAGACCCTGAATGACAGTAAAAATCTTTTTATACGGGTTTTAGCAAACTTGACTTTGCACCTGAGATTGTCAGATTATAAAATCATAAAGCATTAGCATATTATTAGATGCAGGAGGGTTTTTTTCAATGCCTGGTATGATTATTTTCGGTGCCGTTATCGGTATCTTTGTATTCTTCGTATTTTCCTATTTCGTTCCGGTGGGTCTCTGGATCAGCGCCATGGCCTCTGATGTGAAGGTTAATCCTCTTGATTTTATCGGTATGAGATTCAGAAGGGTTTCACCGCATGCCATCATCAATCCGGCAATCATGGTTAAAAAGGGCGGCATTGAAATTCCTTTGCAGGCACTTGAATCACACTATCTTGCCGGTGGAAACGTTTCCAAGGTCGCTTCTGCATTGATCGCGGCCCAGAAAGCCGGTATCAATCTTTCTTTCAAACAGGCAACCGCAATCGATCTGGCAGGTAGAGACGTGCTCGATGCAGTTAAGCTTTGCGTAAAGCCAAAAGTAATTCAGACGCCTCTGGTTGCAGCCATGGCAAAAAACGGTATTCAGGTTAAAGCCATCGCTCGTGTAACTGTTAAGGCTGACATCAACAAACTGGTCGGCGGTGCGACTGAAGAAACTATTCTTGCGCGTGTCGGTGAAGGTATCGTAACCACAATCGGTTCAGCTGCAAGTCACGAAGAAATTCTCGAAAATCCTGACAGAATTTCCAAAACCATTCAGGATAAAGGCCTTGATGCCAACACTGCTTTTGAAATCCTTTCCATTGATATCGCTGATGTTGATGTTGGTGAAAACATCGGCGCCAAGCTGCAGATCGACCAGTCTGAGGCAGATATGAAAATCGCCCAGGCCAAAGCCGCAGAAAGACGTGCCATGGCAGAAGCCAAAGAGCAGGAAATGAAAGCCATGGAACAGGAAATGAAGGCAAAACTGGTTGAAGCAGAAGCTCAGGTGCCGCAGGCAGTTGCTGATGCACTTAGAGACGGTAATATGGGTATCCTTGATTATTACACTTTGAAGAACATCAATTCAGATACTGATATGAGAAAATCTTTCTCTCATCTGGTAGAGCCTCAGAAACCCGTTAACAGAAGCTGAGAGGGGTTGAGTTAATTGGAATTAGTTTTAATCATTATCGTAATTGTTTATTCTATCTGGTCAGAAGTGAATAAGCAGAAACAAGAGAAAGATCTTGATTTCGATTTTTCTGATCTGGCTTCGATAGAAGAATTTGTAAAAAAAGACAATTATGCTGCTTCGCATTCTCCCGCGCCTAAGCCTGAAAAGAAAAGCCGCCGACAGAAAAAGAACAGAAATCGCGAAAGCGCAAATGAATTTGCCCTGCAGGCTACTCATGATGAGAGTCATGTAAATTACGACAAACTGCCGCCCCGACCGGATGTAAATTATGATGAAATGCCGGTTCTAACCGGGCGCGACAGACAGCCGGTGCAAACAGCTGATGCGCGTCTCGGTGCCGAAGTGCAGAATGTTTCGCGCCATATTCCACGAATTGACCGAAATAACCTGGTTCAGGCTTTCATCATGTCTGAAGTGATGCAAAGATACGATATCAATCGAATTTACGAAAGAATTCCAGGAATTCGCGACGACAATAACTGAAACATGTCTGATAAAATTTCATTTTTGATTTTTCGCACGGCTGCCAGAATATTTGGCAGCCTGCTTTTTCCTCTTTTTGAAGGTTGGGGCGAAAGCGAGCTGAAACCTCGAAAATGCAAAGTAGTTTTTGCCCGTAACTTTGGTCTGGTCGGGCTGCTTAATGCTTTCCGTTTTTTTACCAGTCCATTTTCTCTCGTTGTAAGGGCCTCAGAAGCAAAGTCTCGAATCTGGAAGCTGTTGAGACTTGGTGGTATCAGAATTTACGAACTCGATGATCAGGCCGATCACGAGCAGTCATTCGCCCTGATAAACCGTATTGTCGAAAACGGTGAAGTGCCGTTGTATCTTCTTTCTGATACAAAGCTGACCGAGGAAGATTCATTGATAAGAAATTTTGCCGATTCGGAAATCCTTTTTTTTGCGGTTTCCGGTTGTAAAAATAACTGGTCTTTGAAATTTATTCCGGTTGTGCGTGATATGAAGGCTTTTTGTGTTTCACTTCCTGTTTATGGCGAAAATAAAGAAAAGTTTTCCGGCTTGAAAAGTCTGGAATTTCTTGAAAAAGCACTTGAAGTAACTCCTCAGTTTGAAACACCTTCTTTTTTTTGCACTCACCAGAGATATTCTGCTTTTAATCAATAAAATTCCTGAGTTTGAAAAAAAAATCACAAATTTCTGTCATGCAAATTTGCGCTTCAATCTTTGGTAGAAGCATTACAAAATGCCACTTGCGGCAGTTCGTCGCTTAATCGCAAAGGTTGACTTGTTTTGCCTTTTGGCTTAATATCAGCATGCGTTTGGGATGTTGGAAGAAGATTTTTGCTTCCGCATCAATACTCAACTGAGGAGTGCGATTGTGACAAATAAAAATTACGCCATGATGGATGGGAACGAAGCCACCGCGCTTATTGCGCATAAGACAAACGAAGTAATCGCGATTTATCCGATTACACCTTCCAGCAATATGGGTGAACATGCAGATGCATGGTCAGCTGCAGGTCAGAAAAACGTCTGGGGTACAATTCCTCACGTTTGTGAAATGCAGTCTGAAGGCGGAGCCTCCGGAGCCGTTCACGGTTCTCTTACCACCGGCGCTCTGACCACTACTTTTACTGCTTCTCAAGGGCTTTTGCTCATGATTCCGAATATGTACAAGATCGCCGGTGAATTAACTTCAACAGTTTTTCACGTTTCGGCTCGATCTGTAGCATGCCAGGCTCTGTCGATCTTCGGTGATCACAGTGACGTTATGGCTACCCGTCAGACAGGATTTGGCCTTATTGCTTCAGGTTCTGTTCAGGAAGCTCATGACATGGCTCTTATTTCTCAGGCGGCAAGTCTTGAAAGTCGTGTTCCTTTCGTGCATTTCTTTGATGGTTTCAGAACCTCGCACGAAGTTAACAAAGTTGAATTGATCAGCGACGAAAACATCAAGGCCATGATCGATGACAATCTTGTTAAAGCTCATCGTGATCGCGGTCTCAATCCTGATCGTCCGGTAATGCGCGGTACCGCCCAGAACCCCGATGTTTATTTCCAGGGCCGTGAAACAGTTAACAAGTATTATGAAGAAGCTCCTGCATGCGTAACCAGAGCAATGGAAAAATTTGCCAAGCTTACCGGCAGAGAATACAAACTTTTTGATTATATCGGTGCTGAAGATGCAGAACGAGTTATCGTTCTCATGGGCAGCGGCGCTGAAACGGTTCACGAAGTTGTTGATTATCTCAATGCCAAAGGTGAAAAAGTCGGCGTTATCAAAGTCAGACTTTATCGTCCGTTCAGCCCTCGCCATCTTGTAAATGCTTTCCCCAAAACAGTTAAATCCATTGCAGTTCTTGACCGCACCAAAGAACCCGGCAGCGCAGGCGAACCCCTTTATATCGACGTTCGCAACAGCATTGGCGAAGCTCTTGAAGCCAAAGAAGCTCCATTCACCAACTGGCCGAAAATCGTTGGCGGCAGATATGGTCTTGGTTCTAAAGACTTCACTCCGAACCAGGTTATCGCAGTATTTGACAACCTGAAACAGGATCTGCCAAAGAACCATTTTACCGTTGGTATCATCGATGACCTTGCCAAAACTCACCTCGAGCTCGGCGAATCTATCGAAACCGGAAGCCCGAAAACTTTCTCTGGAATGTTCTACGGACTGGGTTCAGATGGTACTGTTGGCGCAAACAAAGATGCGATCAAAATTATCGGTGAAAAAACCAATAACAATGCTCAGGGTTATTTTGTCTACGATTCAAAGAAATCAGGCAGCATGACTATTTCTCATCTGAGATTTGGTGAAGACACTCTCAGGTGTCCATATCTCATTTCTCACGCAAACTACGTTGCTTGTCACAACTATAGTTTCGTTGAAAAATACGACATGCTCAAGAACCTTAAAAATGGCGGCACTTTCCTGCTCGAAACCCATTTCGGCAAAGATGAAATCTGGGAAAAACTGCCAAAGCAGACGCAGCAGCGCCTGATCGACAAAAAAGCCAGATTTTACATCGTTGATGCCATTAATCTTGCTGAATCTATCGGACTTGGCAATCGCATCAACATGATCATGCAGACCTGCTTCTTCGAAATTTCTAAAATTCTGCCACGTGAAGAATATGTGAAATATCTTAAAGAAGCTGTTAAAAAGTCATATGGCCGCAAGGGTGAAGACATTGTAAAAATGAACTGGGCAGCTATTGACAAAGCTCTTGAAAACCTTACCGAAGTTAAGGTTCCGGAAAAAGTTACAGCTTCTGAAGGTCTTAAACCCGCCATGACTCTTAAAAACGCACCAAAATTCGTTGGTGACGTTCTCGAGCCAATTCTCGCCGGTCGCGGTGACGACATAACCGTTGGTCAGATGCCCGAAGACGGAAGCTTCCCGACTGCAACTTCTCAGTATGAAAAGAGAAATGTCGGAATCAGAATGCCGATCTGGGATACTGAATCCTGTATTCAGTGTGGTATGTGTTCTATGGTGTGCCCGCACGCTGCCATCAGAACAAAAGTTTATCAGCCTTCTCTGCTTGAAAAGGCACCAAAAACTTTCAAATCCTGCAAAGCCAAGGGCTTCAAAGAAGATTTGTCTTTCACCGTTCAGGTTGCACCTGAAGATTGTACTGGCTGCGGCGCATGTGTAAGCATCTGTCCGGCTCATCAGAAAGATGCCGAAGGCAAGAAGCTTGAAACCAAGGCTATCAACATGGCTCTTAAAGACGAAGAAATGCGCCACAATGAAGCAGAAAACTGGGATTTCTTCTTCCATCAGATTCCTGACCCAGACAGATCTCTCATCAACATCAACACCATCAAGGGCAGTCAGTATGTTCGACCTCTGCTCGAATTCTCAGGCGCATGTGCCGGTTGTGGTGAAACTGCCTATATCAAACTGGTAACTCAGATTTGCGGCGACAGACTTCTTATCGCCAATGCCACCGGTTGTTCTTCAATTTACGGCGGTAACCTGCCAACCACTCCTTATTGCGTAAGAGAAGATGGTCGTGGCCCTGTATGGTCTAACAGCTTGTTCGAAGACAACGCTGAATTCGGTATGGGTATGAGACTTGCTTCTGACAAGCTTATGGAAGAAGCCGTAGAACTGCTGGTTAAAGCAAAAGACTGCGGTTGCTCATGCTCTGGTGATCTTAAAGCTGTTGCAGACAAGATTCTCAACAACCCACAGAAAACCCAGGAAGAAATCGAAACCCAGCGTGCCAATGTCGAAGAACTGAAAAAAGTTGTAAAAGATTGCGAAGACGCTGTTTGCAAACGCCTGCACGATATGGCTCAATACCTTATCAAACGTTCTGTCTGGATCATCGGCGGCGATGGCTGGGCATATGATATTGGTTACGGCGGACTTGATCACGTGCTTGCTTCCGGCAAAAACGTAAAAGTTCTCGTAATGGATACCGAAGTGTATTCAAATACCGGTGGTCAGATGAGTAAAGCTACCCCTCTCGGAGCGGTTGCCAAATTCGCTGCCGGCGGTAAGCCAATGCCAAAGAAAGACCTTGGCATGATATCCATGACCTATGGCAACATCTATGTCGCCAAAATCAGTCTGGGTGCCAACCCCGCCCACGCTCTCAAAGCTATCATCGAAGCCGAAAACTATGATGGCCCGGCAATCGTAATTGCTTACAGCCATTGTATTGCTCACGGTATCGATATGGGCGCCGGTCTGCAGGAACAGAAAAAAGCCGTTGAATCAGGTCATTGGCCACTGTATCGTTTCAATCCTGATCTGATTGAAGAAGGCAAAAACCCGTTGAACATCGATTCAAAAGAACCAAGTCTGGCGCTTTCTGAATATGTTTACGGTGAAAACCGCTTCAGAATGCTGCTGAAATCAAACCCGGAAGCATCCAAGAAGCTTATCGAACAGGCTCAAAAAGATGTTAAACTCAGATACAACATCTACAAACAGCTTGCCGATATGAAATTCGACGCCTGACAGGCAGTGTAGAACCTAATAAAGAGGCCATTCCTTCATGGAATGGCCTCTTTTCCGATTTAACAAATGAGCAATTTTGATTTGTTAAGAATTCTTCTTACTGTTAGAATTAATCAGGAATCGTAAAAGATGCTTCAAACAAAGTCAAAAAAGCGAAAACTGATACTTTTACTTTGTACCGGCTTTTATATTGCGGGGCTGGTAGCTTTTTTCTATTTTCATCGTTCGTATCAGGAAAAGGTTATTCTGCAGCTTACCGATGAAAGACTTAAATCGGCGGCATTGAGTATTGCCCATATTCTACCGGCAGATTTTCAGGACCGGGCTGAAGATAAAAGCAGTGTCAGTTACAAAGAAGAAATTAAGTGGCGTAGAATTCTTGCAAGTCACAGCGCTCAGTTGGGTATTTCTGAACTTTATACGGTTATCGAAAAAGACGATAGGTTTTATTTCAGCGCTTCGACGGTGAGTGAAAAAGAAGCCAGCCAAAGCAAAAGATGGTATTTCATGGCCTACGACACCATTCCTGTTCGCTTCAAGATTGCTTATTACAATAGCAAAGAACCCGTATTTGCAACGTTTTCAGATCAGTGGGGTCAGTTTCGCTCATGCGCCATTCCTATGATTTCTCCTGGTGGCAGAAAATACCTGGCCTGTGCTGATTCACACAAGGAAGAGCTTGAAACAAGAATCGCTCAGGCTCATAACTCTTCTTTTTATATCAGCCTTTTCTTTTCGCTTCTTGGAATGCCGGTTTTTCTTATGGGGTACTATTATCTGATAAAGCTTGATCGATTGAACGAAGAGCTCGTCGATCACCGTGACCAGCTTGAAATTCTGGCGGCAAAGCGAACATTAGAGCTCGAGCGTGCCAGAGATGAATTGATTCACAATCGCGAACAGCTTTTGCTGGCATTACAAACCGGTAAAATTTCTGTGTTCAAATGGAATTTGCGGGCCGAAGTAATCGAATTTACCCAAACCATGTTGCAAAATCTCGAAAAATTCAGAAACACCAGATTCAGCACCAGATTCTTCAGACGCAGTATTCACCCTGAAGATCGTGATATGGTCATGCGCAAACTGGCCAAGTATATCAGCGGACTTACCGATCAGTTCAATGTTGATTTTAGAATTAAAATCGAAGGTGACAACTGGCGCTGGTTTCATATCATCGGCAAAATCATAGAAAGAAGCGCAACCGGAATCGGGCAGTTCATGGTTGGCATTGTCGAAGATATTACCGAGCTTCGAAATCGAGAAACCTCAATGCAGCAGTCGCAGAAACTGGAGGCGGTGGGGCAGCTGGCCGGCGGCATTGCTCATGACTTCAACAATATGCTTCAGGCTATTATGGGTTATGCAGAAATGGTTCAGCTTTCATTGCCTGAAGATGATGAGAATTACACCTGTATAGAAATGCTGATAGAAGCGGCCGGAAAATCGCAAACCCTGGTAAGACAGCTTTTGACTTTCAGCCGAATGAGCCAGGAAGTTAAAGAAACACTTGATGTAAACCGGGCGCTGGAAGATTATTCGCAGCTGGTAAAAAGGTTGCTTGGTCCGCAAATTGAGCTGGTTACAGAGCTTGCAGAAAATGTGCCTTATGTAAGGGCTGATTCCGGGCAATTCGAGCAGGTAATTATCAATCTCTGCGTAAATGCACGTGATGCGATGGGTGGTAAGGGCAAAATTACCATTAAAACAGAAGAAGCAAGGCTGAGCGAAAGCTTCTGTTTCGAAAACCCATGGGCCCGGTCGGGTCATTACGTGAAAATAAGTGTAATAGATAATGGCCCTGGTATCGCCGCTGAAGATATTAAAAAGATCTTCGAGCCGTTTTACACGACAAAAGAAGTGGGTAAAGGAACTGGGCTTGGGCTTGCCATTGTCTATGGTGTAGTTCAGAAACATGATGGGCTTTTGCATCTTGAATCCAAACCCGGAAATGGTGCAAATTTCCAGATTTATCTGCCTGCCAGCGACATTATGAGCGAATTGAAAGCCAGAACTTCTGTTGAGGTAGATTCAACACTTGAAGGTTCTGAAACCATTTTGCTCGCAGAAGATTCAGAACTGGTACGGAATTTTGCCGGTCGAATGTTGCGAAAAGCTGGTTATAACGTCATTTTTGCCATAGATGGTCAGCAGGCGGTCGAAAAATTCATGGAAAACAAAGACAAAATTGATATTCTCGTTTTTGACATTATCATGCCGAAAATGACCGGAAAAGCTGCTTATGAAGTAATCAAAAATGAAAATGACGAAGTTCCGGTGGTTTTCTGTAGTGGTTATCATGAAGAAATCCTTGATACCAGTTTTTACTCAGACTTTAACGGTTGTTTTATACCTAAACCCTATAAGACTGTTGATTTGTTGCGAAGTATAAGAAGGCTTCTCGATGAACAGAAACTGAGGGGCAAGAATGCCTAGAGCTGCTATCACTATCAGGCCTCAGATGGTAAAAGATGCCGCCAGATTTTACAAAATTCTCACCACCGGGAATTTTCGGTTCTTTCCGCTGAATATCTCTTCAATTGAGGCCGAAAAGAGATTTTTGCGTAACAATGTCAGGAATTTTAAAGAGAAAAAAACCTTTAACTTTTCAATTTTACTTGAAGGCGAGGTTATTGGCGCTATTGGCCTGATTCCTGAAACCGGAAGAAATTACAATGCCGAAGTTGGCTATTTTATCGATCGCAGATACCATGGTCAGGGTATAACTACTGAAGCCGTCAGATTGGTTGAAGAGTATGCCTTGTCGAAACTGCCATTCATCAACAGACTGCAGGCAATTATGGTTGTCGAAAATCTGCCGAGCGCGCGAGTTGTTGAAAAAGCAGGGTTTAAGAAAGAAGGGCTGCTACACAGCTATCTTTGTCTTGAAGGCCATTTTCACGATGTTTTTATCTACGGTAAAATAATCAGATAAAATATTCTATACCGGTTATTTTTACCTGAGACTGGGCACCGATTCGTCTGATAATATTCGCAGCGAGAAAGTTGCCGATTTTGATGCAGAACTCTAAATCAAGCTGCTTGTGAAGGCCATAGAAAAAACCCGCCTGAAAGTTATCACCGGCACCGTTGGTGTCGCGAACATCTTCAACTTTGTAACCGGTTACACATATCTCTTTTTCGGGGGTTATGACAAGTGCGCCACCAGGACCAAGTTTTACCACTGCCAGATCGGTGTATTTCAGCAGTTTGCTGTAGTCGTTATTGCCGCAAAGGGCTTTGGCTTCATCTTCGTTGGCAAAAAGCAGATCGATTTTTTCTGACAGAAAGGTTTCGATTTGTTCTCGAGAAGATTGAATGACAAAACTGTCACCAAGGTCGAAAGAAATTTTGGTGCCGTGCTTGCGCGCAATTTCTGCCGCATGTCTTGTCGCAAAATTGATGGGATTCTCGCCACGAAATTCATAAGCAGAGAAATGCAAAAATTCTGAATCTTTAACCAGACTATGAAGAATTTCATATTCATACAGTTGCTTGGCCACACCGAAATCCAGACCGAAAGTTCTCTGTCCGTCCGGGCTTATAAGGGTGTAGCATAGACCAGAACTGCCACGCTTGATAGATACATAGGTGTCGATATCGTTTTCGCGCAGATTGTTGATATAGCCGTAGCCAAAGTCATCGCTGCCGACGCAACCGATAAATGCACATTTCAAACCCAGATTGCTTGCCCCGTAAATAACGTTGGTCGGCGAGCCGCCGGGGGCAATCTGGGGCTTATGGGTCGACACGATTTTTTCAAGCTTGCCCAGGTTTTCTTCATTGAGCTCGATGCTGTTTCCTTTGGGTAGATCGAGGTTGTCGAGAACATTATCGTTAACTTCAATAATGATGTCGGTCAGGGCGTCTGAAATGGCGGTTAACTGATACTTTCTCTGCGGCTCACAATTTGTCATAAAATTTTCCCAAGGTGAATTTATGTTGCCAAGGTTAATCTCAGCTGGTTGTCTTGTCAAACGAAATATCAGAGATACAAGGTTCTTCGCTAAAATATTCTTTTATAGAAGCCTGAAAAAATCCTGATAAAATGTTATAACATGTACCCTGAATATTTTTATAGATATAAAAAGGAGACAGCTGAATGTTCAAGTCTGCCAGAGAAGCAGTAAGTTTTATCAAAAAAAATGACATCGTAAACGTTGATCTAAAGGCTTGTGATCTTTTCGGAAAATGGCGCCATCTCACAACTCCCGCCCGATATGTAACCGAAACGGTTTTAAAGGAAGGTTTTGGTTTTGATGGCTCCAGTTACGGATTCAGAGCCGTCGATAAGAGTGATATGGTATTGATCCCCGATCTGAGCACTGCTTTTATCGATCCATACTGGCAGCAACCAACCCTGTCTTTTGTTTGCAATATTCACGAAATTGAAGGCAATGAGCCAAGATTTGAACAGGACCCGAGATTTGTTTGTGATAAGGCCGAGCAAAGCCTGAAAAAGCTTGGACTTGGCGATGAAATGCTGCTGGGACCAGAATTTGAATTCTATCTTTTTGACGAAGTCAGCTTCAGCGATCAGATGAACAGCGCTTCTTTCAAGGTCGATTCATGGCAGGCTCACTGGAACACCGGAAGCGTTGAAAATGGCAATGGTGGATATCCTATGCCACTCAAAGGCGGCTATCACGGAGAACAGCCTTCTGACAGGTTTGCTTCTTTCAGAAGCGAACTTTGCGAAGAACTGCACAGCATGGGTGTTGGCGTGAAATACCATCATCATGAAGTTGGTGGCCCGGGTCAGGTTGAAATCGAAACCGAATTTGACACACCCAGAAAAATGGCCGATAAAACCATGCAGATCAAATATTCAGTTAAGAACTTTGCCATGGCAAACGGTTTGACCGCTACATTTATGCCCAAACCCATGTTTGGAGCGCCGGGAAACGGTTTTCACGTGCATTTCAAGCTGATGAAAAAAGGCAAGCCCATGTTTGCAGACCCCAAGGGGTATGCAGGTATGAGCAAAGTTGCAATGCAGTTCATGACCGGAATTCTCGTTCATGCCCGCGCAATTTCAGCTTTCGCCAACCCTTCGACGAATTCATACAAAAGACTGGTGCCCGGTTATGAAGCGCCCGTTTCTATCGTTATGGCTACTTCTAACCGTTCTGCCGCAATTCGTATTCCCGGTTATGTTAAAGAAGCTGAAGACAAACGCTTTGAATATCGTGCCGGCGATTGTACCGCCAATCCTTATCTGATGTTCGCGGCAATGGTTATGGCCGGTGTTGACGGTGTAAGGCGCAAACTCGATTCAAAAAAATGCGGAGTCGGCCCTCTCGACGGCAATCTTTACGAACTTTCTGAAGCGCAGCAAAAGCAGATCAAGACTCTGCCGCGAAACCTTTTAGAAGCTCTCGAAGCTCTCGAAGAAGATCATGAATTCTTGCTGGCCGACGGCGTTTTCACCGAAGGCTTGATTAACACCTGGATCAAAAGAAAAAGAGACGAAGAAGCCATGCCGGTAATGCTTCGCCCACATCCTTTTGAATTCCAGCTTTCATTTGGCTGCTAGTTCGAAAGGAACGAATGCCTTAGATGTTTCCTGCCGATACAAAAATTCTCTGCGGCGATAAAAATGCCGCAATCTCGGAGATTAGAGAAGAAAGCGCTGTCTCCGGGGCTTCTGGCTGGGGTGAAGTAAACCTGACCAGAGTTAAAGATGTTTTTGTGAACTACGATCACAAAACCTCTTTGTGCAAAATTGCTACAACCCGGGGAGCAGTGATTCGCTGCTCCCCTGAGCAACTTTGCTTTGGCAGGATCAATCCGCTGGTCAGACATTACAGTCTTTATCTTCACGAAAGATCATCTCTGGGCTTTCGCATCGGAACTTCGCCTGACCTGATGCGCGATCTTCTGGCGATGAACAATTTGAAACAGGACCTGTTCAATCAACAGGAAATCATAGATCGAATCTGGATCATCGAAACCACCGCCAATCTACCCAATGCCACTTTCATGGAAAAGTATTCCATGTTCAAATATGGCTTGCCCAACGTGCCCTTTTCTTCGCGGCAACCTGACTCAGAGCTTTCTGACGACATGATCCGTGAATTATTCAATAGTATAGATACCCCATCGCGCGCTCATGATCTTTTGCGCGACTGGCACATGTTTATCGATCATCCTCATATAACCATGAGGCTCTCAAACAGCAGTAATCCAACTTCGAATTCTATTCAATTCGTTTTGTTTGGCGGCACAGAGCGTGCCGATACCTCTGGTCGATATTCGCATCTGATTCAGATTTCCAGCCCGCTTGATCCGAATCGTGCAGAACATCGCCAGTTCAAGAGAAAACAGGGCAAACATGGTTTGTGGTATCTCGAAATAACCCGCGATGACCTTGACGAGGCCGAACTTTTCGTCAAAACTCTTTCGCATCTTGACAGTCTTGAAGTGGTCAAGAAAATTCAGCTGACCCGAAAATCGCCATTCTACATCTTGCCTGCTTCTCATCTGAAGCCGGGCATGCTGGTTCCGATCTTGAACAGAAAAGGGGTAATCGATGAAGATACCGTCGCTTCTGTTGAAATGGAAGAATACAAAGGGCCTTTGTATAATCTGCAGACCCACAACCTTCATAATTTCATTGTCGGACAATGGGTGGTGATGTGTTACGACTTTTCACAAAGCCTGCAGAGGAACACAAGTGTTTGAATCAATTGATAATACCCTTAATTTACTGAACGAAAGACAGCGTCAGGCTGTAGAAATTACCGAAGGCCCTCTTCTTGTTGTTGCCGGTGCCGGTTCGGGCAAAACAAAGATGCTCACCGTCAGAATCGCATATCTGGTTGAAAAATGTGGTGTTTCACCAGACAGCATTCTCGCCGTAACCTTTACAAACAAGGCGGCGCGCGAGATGCGCGAGCGGGTTCAAAATCTGGTTTCCGGTGCTGAAAAAATCACTTTGACAACCTTTCACTCATTCTGTTGTCTGCTGTTGCGCAAATGGCACAAGCACGCGGGATTTGAAGACGGTTTTACCATTTACGACGCCTCTGACTCTGAAAAGCTTATGAAGTCGGTGCTTAAAGGTAAGAATGTCGACCCGAAAAAACTTTCTGCTAAAAATGTGCTTAATCTTATTTCCCAGGCCAAGAATGAACTGGTGGGCCCACAGGAATATAGAAACTTTGCCGGTGGCAGTACCAGCCTTGGCGAAAAGGTTCAAGGTATATACGAAGATTATCAGAACGCCCTGATGCAGAATCAGGCCATGGATTTCGACGACCTGATTTTTAAAGCTTACCTGATGCTTAAAGATAACCCTGAATTGCTTCAGCGCTTGCAGAACCAGTATCGATATTTCATGGTAGACGAATATCAGGATACCAATCATGCGCAATACCGGCTGGTTTCACTCATGTCGTCGGCAACAAGAAATCTTTGTGTTGTCGGTGATGAAGATCAGTCTATTTATAGCTGGCGAGGCGCTACCATTCGTAATATTCAGGACTTCGAAAAAGATTTTCATGGCGCGAAGGTTGTAAAATTAGAGCAGAATTATCGCTCGACACAAAACATTCTCGATGCAGCCGGAGAGGTGATTGCGAGAAACGTCAGCGCACACCCGAAAAAACTCTGGACCGACAAATCAGGTGGCGAGCTGCTTACCTTCAACCGTGCCAGAGATGATCGTGACGAGGCAGAATGGGTTGTGGGGCGCATCATGACTCTGGTGAATCAGGGGTTTTCTTATTCTGATTTTGCAGTTCTCTTTCGTATGAACAGCTTAAGCCGCAGTATTGAACAGGTTTTGCAAAAGTATAATATTCCTTACGAAATGACCGGCGGCACCAAATTCTTTGACCGCCGCGAGGTTAAAGATATTCTTGCTTATTTAAGGGCAATCGAAAATCTGAAAGACAGTATTTCACTTGAAAGGATTATCAACACACCCCGCCGAGGCATTGGCCCCGGCACAATCGACAAGCTCTGTCAGGGTGGTCTAATCCCTCTCTGGGAAGGAATCGCAGCGGATGGCAGCGCGAATCCTAATTCAAAGGTCGGTAAATTTTTTACCAAAATGATCGATTTTCTCGAAGCTTCTGAATATCTCAAGGTTTCGCAGCTTTGCAAAAAGATCATAGAAGATATTGATTACATTGATTATTTGAAAAAAGACGACCCTGAAACAGCCCAGGATCGAGAAAACAACGTTCAGGCACTGGTTTCTGATATTCGCTATCAGGAAGAAGACAACCCAAACCTGACTTTAAGTGAATACCTCGCTTCGGCCGCCCTTCATTCTGACCAGGATGACATTCACGAAGAGCAGCAAAAGGTTCATCTGCTTACGCTTCACAATGCCAAAGGGCTTGAGTTTCCGGTTGTGTTTCTAATGGGCATGGAAGAAGGCATTTTTCCGCATCATTCTTCAAAAGATGCTCCTGAAGAGCTTGAAGAAGAGCGCCGACTCGCTTATGTCGGCATGACCCGGGCAAAAGAGCGTCTTTTTCTTACGGCATCAAATCGCAGAATGATGTTCGGAAGCTGGGGCGCGAACCCTGTATCTCGCTTCGTTACAGAGGTGCCGATGCATCTGTATGCGGGTAGTTCGAGTATCACACCATCGAGATCTTCGCAGGCCCGCGAAGGTTTTGCAACCTCGCGTTCCGCCATTCCCGGTGCAATCAGCTCAAAGGTCGTTAGCAGAGGACCCACCTTCAATTCTGGTGCTAAATGGGCACCTGAAAGAAAGAAGGCAAAAGAACTTGACGATTCTACTGGAACTGAAGCCGGAACCATGATAAATTTAAAACCAGGAGTTCGGGTAAATCACGATATTTTTGGACATGGAACGGTAATGTCCACTGAAGGCGCTTCGCTTTCTGATTTCAGGGTTACCATCGGCTTCGAAAAAAAAGGAAGAAAAACATTACTGTTGCAGTATGCTAATCTTCAGGTTATAAAATAGCGAAAAAGCATTAGGAGGTTTGGCAAATGAGATTTCTCAGATTCGTATGGAAGCTTTTTATTATGGCCAGTGTATTTGGCATTGGATATATAATTGGTCGCGAGCATAGTTTCGAAGAAGAAGAAATGTGGGAAGAAGAAGCTGAAAAGCTTGATAAACCCGAAGATAACGCTTCAACCGGTGAAGAATCTGAAGTCGAATTTGAACTTGAAGATCCTGAAGCCACCAAGGTTTCACTGGTCGGTACTTTCAACGATTGGAACAAGACTGCCAATCCTATGAAAAAAGAAAACGGTATCTGGAAATGCACTCTCAATCTGAAACCGGGTAAATACGAATATCAGTTCGTCGTAAACGATACCGACTGGGTTGTTGACCCGAAATCAGATAACAACGTAAAAAACAAATACGAAGGCAAAAACTCCATTATTGAGGTTCAGTAAAACTACTGAAGCTTTGCTTTTTGTGACCGTCAGTTAATCAAGCAGTATCTAGTAATGGGAAAGTTATAGCACCGTGGTCAGAAAAATTTATTTAGAAGAAGTCTGTGACCGGGAAAGCCTTAAAAGCTTTCTTGGTCGTTTTCGTCGTTTAACCGGTTTAAATATTGTTCCTTTCAACGATCGTGGCGAAGTTGTCATTGGAAAACTCGAAGATATTTTTTCGGGTCTGCCCGATGCCAGTGAGTTTGTCGATTATCCAACCAGTGATATTGTCGAACGCCCCGATGGCTCTTGTGTTCGTTTGATGAAGCTTCATTACAAAGGTCACCTGTTTGGTGCGGTTTTGATGGGGCCATTTTTGCGACCGGATGCCGAATATAAAGGCCGTGAAAAACTGCCGACCATAACCGAAGAACAGCTTGAAGCCGCTGTTGAATCTATTGACAATTTCTTTCTGCAGATGATCGATCTGGCTTCTGAAAAAGAATCGCTGGCCCGCAAAGAAAAGATTCTTTCAGTGCTTGAAGAAGCTTCTAATATAATTAACTCAAGTCTTGAATTTCAGAATCTGCTTGAGTTTTTGATGGACATCGCAATCGAAATTACCGGCGCGACCTGTGGCGCTTTGTTGCTGCGAAAAGACAGCAAAAACTATCTTGAAGTTGCGGTTGCTCGCGGCAAATACCCCCAGGAAGTAAAAAAAATCCGAGTGCCTTTTGGCCAGGGTATTACCGGCTGGGTTGCCCGCAACAAAGAAACCCTGAACGTACCCAACGTTCTACTCGAACCCAGATACATCGAGACGCCGGAAACTATATATTCTGAGCTGGCTGTTCCTCTTCTCGTCGGCGAAAAGCTGATCGGGGTCATTGCCGTCGATTCATCTGAAATAAATGCTTTTTCAAAAGACGATGTAGCATCGCTTAATACGCTGGCTTCGATGGTTACCAAGGTTCTTGAGAATGCAAGACTTCTGGCAAATTCAAACGAAAAGTTAAAAGAGCTTTCCCGACTGTTTGCCATCTCTGAAGGCCTGTCAGTCAGATCGCTTGAACGCGATGGTTACTGCATGCTGCTAAAAGAAATCTGTGACGCCTTAGACAGCAGCGCAGCTTCTTTGATGCTTTTCAACAGCGACAACGAAGAATTGGTAATGAAAGCCAGCCATGGTCTGCCCGAAGAACTCGACAATCTGATTGTCGGCATGGGAAAAGGCTATCATGGTTGGGTTGCTTCGCAAAAGAAGTCATTGCTGATCGCCGATGTGCAGCGCGACAATACCATTGCCAAGATTTCATTTCTTGATCAGTTTGCCCGGGCTTTGCTGATTGTGCCGCTTAGCTCGTCAGACGATAGGTTTATCGGAACTCTCGCCATCTATCACACCGAAGACAGCGAAACCGTTACCGAATCAGATCAGGACCTTCTTAACACCATAGGCCGCATTTTTACCTCGCACTTTGAAAACGAAAGGCTTTTCCTTGATTCCAAGCGAAAGCTCGATTATCTTTCAACCCTTTACAAAGTTGGGTATTCGGTATCGAAAACCCTTAATATCACGAAGCTGTTCGACACAATTCTGCAACAGGTCCAGGAAGTAATGGACGTAGAAAACTGCTCGCTGATGGCATACGATGAAATTGCAAGGGTGCTTACTCTCGACGCAGCAATCGGTCTTCCAAGCGATATGGTCGGTCAGGTTCAGGTCAAGATAGGCGAAGGTATTGCCGGCTGGGTTGCTCAGCATCGAAAGCCGGTTCTGCTTAAAGATATTTCGAAAGATGTCAGATTCGCCAATCACCACGGCAGAATGGATTACAAGACCAGGTCAGTTCTTTCTGTTCCCATTTTGCACAATCAGTTGCTGCTTGGGGTTCTGAATGTTAATAACAAAAGATCCGGAGACGCTTTCTTTGAAGATGATCTTAACCTTCTTCTCGGCATTTCCGGTCAGATTTCTCAGGCGATCGCAAATGCGAGTCTGCACGAAAAAACAGATATGCAGGTCGCAGAACTCAGTCTGATCCAGGAACTTGGCAAAGCCATCAACTCGTCGCTCGATCTTGATTCGGTTCTTAATTACTTTATCGATATGACAACGAGAATTACCGAGTCTGACAGAGCAACCCTGATGCTTTACGATGATATCGACCAGGAACTGTATGTCGAAGTTCATCGTGGCTTTGAAGACAACGGAGTTACTGAATTACGTCTGCCCATCGGCACCGGTGTTGCCGGTCAGGCTGCTTTAAATCGCCGGCCCATCAGAATAGAGCATACCGGCAAAAGCAGTGATTATAAAGAACTGCCTAAAGTTGGCAAAAAGACAGATTTGACCTTGATTTCAGCGCCTCTGGTAAACAAAGACAATCTGGTCGGGGTTATCAACTGCGAGCGTGTTCTTTCCAAAAAGGGCCCATTTACCCCGGAAAACCTCGATCTGCTTGAAACTCTTGCTTCTCAGGCTTCTATTGCCATTGAAAATGCGCGACTCTATCATAATCTTCTCAATGTATACCTTGAAACCATAAGATCATTGGCAGCGGCTATCGACGCCAAAGACAGCTATACTCACGGTCATTCACGTCGGGTTACTGATTTAAGCGTTGGTATTGCCCTTGAAATGGGGCTTGCTAAAACCGAAGTTGATACAATCAGACATGCTTCTTTGTTGCATGACGTCGGAAAAATCGGCATCTCTGAACAGATTTTGCTTAAGCCCGGTCGTCTTACCGATGAAGAATTTGAAACAATCAAGTCACACCCTCATATTGGCGCCGGCATTCTGAATTCGATCGAATTTTTGAAAAATGTTTGTGAAATTATCAAGCATCATCACGAAAGATATGATGGGCGCGGTTATCCGAGTGCCCTGAATGCAGATGAAATTCCGTTGGGTTCAAGAATAATCTGTGTTGCCGATTCTTTTGACGCGATTACATCCCATCGTCCCTATCGAAAGCCTCTTACTTTCCAGGAAGCCATAGATGAAATTGTAAGATGCGCCGGCAGTCAGTTCGACCCCAAAGTTGTCGATGCCTTCATTCGATTGAGAAATTCGAAAAACTGCCCTCCCTGGCTGAGAGGCGAAGTTCTCGATATGTCGCTTGCCGATCAATATCCGCTTCAGCTATAAGTTTGTTTCCGAATTAAAAAAGCTCATCGGTTTAAGTGCCGGTGAGTTTTTTTTTTGCAAAATTTAAAAAATCGCTTGAAGAAAGCTCGTTTTGTGATTACCTTTGCCCCACATTCTTAAAAGGAGATTTTTATGCGCAAAATTTTATTGGCACTTGGGCTGGCAGCACTGCTTCCGGTTAATGTCTTTGCCTGGGACAGATCATACTACGGCAATGATTCGCAGGTGAATTTCAACAAAGTAACATCTGTAGAAATCTATGGTTGGAAATCAAACATCGATGGCAACCTTAACGTCGACGGCATGGTGCTCGATCTTGATTCCGAAGCGAGTTTCGATGACGAAAACAGATTCGGATTCAGAGTTTCTCATGTGCTTTCAGAAAAAAGCGTTTTGCAGCTTTCTTACATGAAAAACGAACATAGCGGCACAATCAACAAGGCTGTAACCTTTGATGGCAATACATACAATGTTGGGGCATCTGCCAAAATTGAAAACAGCTGGTTCGATCTAACCTATGCTCATAATCTCGGCCGATCCGATTCAGAAGATAGAAACGGCAAGAAACTCGAGGCTTTCTATATTGATGGGCTTTTTGGAGTTAAATTCAGCTCTGCAGAAGTTAGCGTTGCCGGAACATCAGGTCTTTCTTATCTTGAAGACAGCTGGAGCGAAGATTTTCCGGTGCCTTACATTGGCGTGGCCGCAGGTGGTCAGCTTTCAGAAAATCTCTGGGCTCGTGGCTATCTAAAATACATCAACGTGAATGCCGGTGGAAACGATGCTTTGCACCATGATTACGGCATCAATCTTGCTCTTAAACTCAACCCGAACAGTCAAGATACTGAATGGTTCGTAGATCTTGGTTATCGCGGCGTAAAATATGACCTAGACAGCGATAACGACAATGCAGAAATTTCTTACAGTGGTCCGACTCTCGGAGTTTTTGCCAGATTCTGATGGGCTGATAAGAAATCAATAAAACCGGTCACTGAGCCTCTTTATAAGAGGTCGAAGTGCCGGTTTTCTATTTGCCATTTTTCTCTGGCCAATTGGGCAGCCACCTTTGTTGCTTCTTGTCGCTTAAGATTTCTTAGCATTCGATTCATTGCTGAAGATTCTGAAACGGTATAAACTAAAGCCCTCGGAGGGGAAAATGAAACTTTTCAGATCAGGCAGCCTTTTTACCGTTTTTCTTTTTGGCATGGGTTTTTTGGCATTCGCTCAAGACGCAGGGGTTAAAAAATGGTCTTTGACCGACTGTCTCGAATACGGCATCGAGAATCATCCACAAATCAAAATCGCCGAAAGTTCAGTTCAATCTCAAAAAGCTCGCTTAAAGCAAACCCGCGCCTATTGGGATCCCAAACTTGATCTTCGCGCCAGCTGGAACCACAGAAAGATAGATTCTGGTGGGTCGGCAGATGATGTTATAGACAGCACTTCTGAATCTCTGGGGGTGAGCAAGGTTCTTTATGATTCCGGGCGAAAC
>JASURT010000095.1 GCA_030446435.1 Candidatus Ozemibacter sp. | reverse complement strand
AAAAAATACCCACCAGAGTAGACGCGACCGAACAGGCAACCGACATATCGCGGCGATAAAAAACCCTGTTTTTCTGGGGAATTGCTCCCATGAGCATGGTTGTAGCCGGCACGGTAAAATTCTTTGAGTTAATCAGAACAAGAAACTGAACCGTCGCGATAATCGCAAATTCTTTGCTGAAAGAAGCTGATAAACAGAGAAAAGTCAGAATTGCCGGAACGAAAGTCAGAACCCTGCCTACTGATATGCTTGAAAACACGGCTTTCATCACGAAAGTTTGCAGTCCAATTACGATCAGATCAGCAGCAGCACCAAAAATACCCATAAATGAGGCCAGCGACTTGCCTGAGCTGAAATATGCCGTAACGGCAGCGGCAAAAAGAAAATCGATCAAATATCTGTTGAATATTATCAGAAAAGAAGAAAAGATCAGCAAACGAGCCAGTGGATGCTTTAAAGAGCTTTCTACATTTTCTTTTCTTTCTGAATCTGAGTCATCGTCTTCATCGGAAGCATTTGCCAAACGCTCATTTTCTACGGGTTTCAGCATCGAAATTATAACTCTGCAGATAATGGCGATTATACCGTTCATGAAAAGAAGTCCCTGAAACCCGGCCAGATCAAGAACAAACTTCAGCAGCAGCCCGCTGAGAATATAACCAAGACTACCTGAAGCATAGACAAACGGCAGAGTTTTTTTTGCTTCGTTCATGGTCAAAAAATGATTCAGCATGGCAGTAAAAGCCTGATTCGAGGTCAAATCAGAAAGCATGGCCGCCACCAGAAAAGCAATCAGAACTATTGTCGATTCTGTTGGTAAAACCATTGCAGCGACAAAAGAAAAAAGCATCATGGGTATAGAAATTTTTGAAAGCAGCCAGTGCCCTTCAAAGCCGACAATTCGTGTAATGAACTGAAACTGAATCAGGATGAAGCCCACATTTACGGCCAGATATACCCAGGGCAATGTATTTGCCCCCGCCTTTTCGAGAAAAATGGTGAGAACAGAAAGATAAAGCAGATTATTAACCGCTTTGATGAGAAGATAAAGAAAAGACAGCATGAAAGGCAGCATTTTTTTGGTCTGATTTCTTTCAGAGATTGCCGCAAAGAAGCTAATCGCCTTGCTCATTGCCGTTCTCCAAATTGGGTTGCCATTCTTTCTGCCAAATCTCGTCGATCATTCGATGCTTTTCGAGCGTATCGACCATTTCATTAAAAGCTTTGGCTGCTTCGGTCAGTTCATCGTCACCCACAACCTCAACCCGATGACTTATTACACCACGAGAAACTTCTTTAATTCCCTCTATCAAGGCACTGATGCTCTCTGCAAGCGAACGTGCCATAAAAAAACCAAGGCCCACAGCAATAACCAATGCAACTGTGAAAACAAGAGCCAGGTCAAGCAACAGCTGGTTAAGAAAGGCCATTGCAAGATTCCAGGGTTTGGCGGCAAGCAAAAAACCATCGACGCCCGGAACAGCGGAAATGGTTCCGAGATAGGTTTTTGAAGCAATATCAACCTTGACAGCAACCCCTTCAGAAAGGTCAGCAATCTGTTGAGAAATTTCTAACCCGGCAAAATTGTCGGGCAAATTGCCTTGCCATGAAATAAGAAAACCTTCTTTGTCGGTCAGGGTCAGAATGTCTTCAGACTCGATGGGATACCCGCAGATAATTTCATGAATACCGGGGTCGGAAAGGCTTATAGAACAGCTGATCAAGCCGACCATTTCGTTTGAATCGACGAAATTGAATACCGGCACGAGAACAAACAGCATTTTTCCCTGGAATGCTGGTGAAGACGAACAAACGAACGCAGGCTTAGCTGAACTAACGACATTGGCGAAAGCGGCATTTAAGGGATCTTTGTGCTGCGAAGAAGAAAAGTTTTCAGGGGGAATCTCGGCCTGGTCTTTTCGGTTTCTCAGGGCAACAGATTTTATGCTTCTGTCTATACCGTAAACAGAACAACTGAAAAAGATTTTCTGCTGTTCAAGAAATTCATGAATAACCCTGTGCTGTTGTTCAGGGTTCATGCTTTGAATAGCCGGAATCTGCGACAACGACTCGATCTGTTCATAATAGCTGTTGAACAAAGATTCGATACCATGCTGAATGGTGGCGGTGCGTTGTTTCTGAACCAGAACAGTCTGGCGCACAAGATCGTTTCGAACTTTGAAACCGATCGTTCCTGAAATCAATAATAATGGCAAAACTGCCGCAATAATTGAGGTAAGAATTATGCGGTTACCAATTCGCTGAAACCATTTCAAGCCATCTTGCCTGTCATTTACATCATTCATGAAAACTCTCGATTTCTCTTTTCAGCTGTTCAAGAATACCCAGAATCTTCATGATTGGCAAATTAGAATGCAAAAAAAGCTTAACTTTCAGGAAAATTGTGCCGATATTTATTAAAGGAAAGACAAAAACTTTAGGCAGGAGGCGGGTATGAAGTTAAATCAGGAAGAAGCTTATTTCATTCTTACCAATCTTGATTCATTCGTAAACAGATTTGAATCTACAACCAGAAAAAAAGTTACCCCAGGTGCTTTGCAGATAATTCAGGAAATTCTTACCGAAGCGTCGTTTCCGGAAGGAAAAGGAACCGCGAACCTGCATTAAATCAGTAAGCTGGCCGGAATGCAGCCAGATTGCTATGGTTCAACAACCTGAAGTAGAGAGCTGAAAAATATTCCGGCTAAAAAAAAAGCCGCAGCGGCATGCCGCTGCGGCTTTTCTTTTACTTAAATTCCTGTAGACTCAGTTACGGTCAGATTATGCTCGAACTGATGGGTCGCACCGTCTGCAGTCGTAACTTCGATTGCAAACACATAGGTGCCCGGATTTTCAGGAGTGAAAGACAGCATCCATTCATTGTAAAAAGAATCAAATCCTGTCCATGGAGGATAAATACTCTGCTGGGGAGAATAGGAAACAACCCTTACATCAGTTATGGTAGTCGCTCCGGAAGGTTCGACATAGTAGAATTTTTCGTAATGGCTGCCCATGGCAATAATATCGTCACCGCTGTCGAGCACACTGTATTGAGCAGGAGAGATTGGCGATGGCTCTACGACATTGATGGTTAATGTTTTCGAATCAGTTCGGCCATATTTATCTTTTACCATTACAGAAAAAGAGTAGCTGCCGGTAGTCGAAGGAGTACCGGTTAGAACGCCCTCAACACTAAAGCTGAATTCGCCGGTGGGCCAGTTTGCGCTGACCAGATCCCAGCCGTGGGGGGCAATTCCGCCTGTTACCTGGAAAGTAACCGGAGTCATTGCTGTGCCAACTGTCACATCAGCAACAGAAGCTGTGGTAATTGAGGGATTATTGGTTGTGGTTACACCGTTGACAGTTCTTTCGACAATTCTTTCAAAATAAGTCGGAGAAGTCTGGTCAACAGTATCATATTCATCGGTTCCGACAATGCCAACGCCTGGTGCGAGCCACAGGGTCCATTTCTGGGTAATTTCGCCGCTTGAGCTGGGGAAAACGGTGGTATAAGTCAAAGGAACTGCTGAATAAGTCTGCAAACCTGTTTCCAACGAAGTTGGACCACCAATACTCAGGGTGCAGGTTCCCACAACCGTTTGATTGTTCAGATCCTGCCAGGCAACACCAAAAGTGAATTCTGAATTGTATTCATGATAAGCTTCGAGCACCTTGAACGGAACGCCCTGATTTACGCTGGACGAGTAGGCATATAAGCCGCTATCCTGCAGCGAATAATACATGTTGCCACCATCAGGATCGAGAAATGGAGGCGCGGAGCTGGCTCTGAGGCCTTGAGCCCTAAGGTTCCTGCGACTGACAAGAGGTTCCTGGTCAATCATTTCATAAAAGTTCATTCCATCGACAGTATAGGGAGTCGAAGAGAAAGAAAACACGTATGGATAGGGTTCAAGCTCATTCAGGTAGAAAGCAGCCATTTTGTAGTTTGCACCAGGGGTGATGGGAAAATAGGTCGAAGCCTGAAGACTGGTTGGCCCGCTTGAACTGGTATCGCCCATAACCATGGTCTCGATCATCCAGATTCCGTTTTCTTTAACCAGAGTGAAAGTCAGCCAGAGTGGCTGACCGCTGCTAAGATTATAATAAGCCTTAACTGTCGCAATTGTATCGGTTGGTTGTTCGATGTCAGCTTCGTTTACCCTGAACGGATAATGGTTTCTTTCATCGTTCGGATCGTAGATATCATGACCGAAGTCATAAACCATAAGGGTATGCACATGAGTAGTTTCTTCAGATGTGGTCTGAGCCATAAACTCACCAGCAGCAGAAGGATCTTTTGCCACGATTGACTGCATGAAACCGCTGATAGTAGCATTGATGCCGGCGACATCCTTAACGACAGGCGCAGAAGATCCGCCGCCACCGCCCATGCATCCGAGAATTGAAGTTAATGCCACGAGGGCCACAAAAAGGACATTTCTCCTTATTGATTTCATTCTTTCACCTCTATCTTTCTCTCAAAAAATCAAAATTCGTATTCAAGACCGCCGTAGAACTCTGTAATGGTCATTGGTCGGGTAAAATCCCACAGAAGTTCCTGTGATCTGGTATCGAACGAGCGATAGAAAGATTTTTCCCATGATGCTCTCAGCTTTAGCTTCAGAACGTCATTCAAGGCGACATTGTAGCGAACTTCAGTGTATGGCTGAGCTTCTGATTCCCAACCTGTGCTGACATTGTTACCATTTCTGAAAGAGAATTTTCTCCAGCTCTGTTCGACTTTCCAGTCATATTTTCTGCCTGAAGCGTATGAAAACTGCAGTCCGGAAAGAAAGTATCGGTAATCGCGATAAATCAGCTGGTCATAAATTCTGGTCAGATATTCATTTACCCAGGACAAAGCGATGCCGCTGTTAAGAACCCATGAAAGCTTGGCATTGAGGAGGTTTTCTTTGAAGTCCATGACTTCGCCCTGAACAGAGTTTCTTTGATGAAATGTATCATCTACTCTGATTTTAAACTTGTCAGTAACCTTTCGTTGCCACATTCCATGCAATTTGTGGTTCTTATGGGCTCTGAACCTGGTATTTTCATCGTTGTAGATATAGCGGTAATCTACCTGACCCTTGGTATCTTTATCGAACTTCATTCTTGCGGCTGAAAAAAGGTTCAGCTGAGAATAGCCTCTTGGTTCATCGGCAAGATAGCTTCTTTTCTGATACTGGCCTTCAAGAAGATAAGTAAGTTTGTCGTGAACCGGCAGATCATAATTAACCCGGAAATAGTTATCGAAATAACTTGCGCGATACAGGCTGACTGATTCCTGATCGTAGATTCTGCGGTCATAGGTGTTTGAAACACTAAGATCGGCATTATTACCGCTATAGGTTTTATTGTATTCACCGTAGAGATTGAAATTGTCGTAATCAAGATTGTTTACATTGCGATATCTGCGCCAGTTGCCCTTGATTTCGGCAAAGATGTTACCGTTTTCGATGAACCAGGTTTCCTGGTCGGAAAGATTCATCTGGTGGTAATCGGACCTTGAGTATCTTGGATAAACGCGATGTTGATAGCCCAGATTGGCAAGTCTTTCACGTTTGCCCCAGCGTTCGTTGTAAAAAACTTCGCTTAGATTATCGCGATAATCTTTTACACCATTATCCGGATACCATGAATGATGCAGGGTGTTTTTAAGAGTCCAGGCTTTTTTAGCATCAACCTTCATCAGGTAAGAAAGAGTCAGATAGTTCTCATGAACAGGTTCATTTCTTTCACGGCGCAAAAATCTGTCTTCGATATAAAGCTGACGCTTTTCGTCAAATTTATAAGTCAAAGAAAGTTTCGCCTGACTCAGATTGTTTGGCAAAGCTGTTTCTACATTGGTAAAAGGCGCGGCATTGCTTTGAGTTCGATAAACTTCGTTTCTGTTTCTGAAATCAAGCTTGAGCAGACCGCTGACTTCGATTTTCTTTTCTCTGGTCTGAGCTTTACCTGTTGCGGTTTCAGAAACCGGCTTGGGCTCATAGGTTTTAGCCGGAACAGCAGCTTCTTTCGAAGTGCCGGCAGCGCTTTCATCAACGTTATTAACGAATCTTTCATTGTAGAAATCTCTGGTAGCGCGATAAAGATCGTCTATTCTTGAAAAACCTTCGAACAGTTCTGCCCTGTCAGCCGGATAATCGCCTGAAACAGTTGTAAAAAGGTCTTCCATCAGATCGTAACGTCTTTGAACGTATTCCATTATACCGTCTGCATCTTCGGCGATGGCAGCATATTTATCGCTGGAACGGTCTATATTCTGATTTTCAATTTTTCGGTCAAGTTCTTCAAGTCTGCGAAGTGAGTTTGAGAAATCCGGTTCGTAGCGTCTGAAAGCGTCAAGAGCTCTGCTGCTGGCTACAGACAGGGCGAAAGCCTGCTGGCCGGCCAGCGCCATAACCAGAAGAATCGTCATAATTGCAAATTTCTTCATAATTTTATCTCCCTGCTATGATCAATCAAGCCACTGGCGAAGCTGGCTCTCAAGAGATTCGATGTTAGACTGCAATTCGTCAGCCACGATGCCCAGTTGCTGAAAACGATCACTGACGTTCTGCCAGATCGATTCAACATCTTCCATTTCACTGGTTTTAAAACTGGTTGTCTGGGCTGATCTCATTATGCTGTCATAAAGCCTTTGCGCACTCAGATAGTTTCGACGAACTCTGGCATAGTTATCCATTATTTTCAGAGAAGACTGAAGTCTTCTTTCTGCAATATCAGTGGTTGCCGAATCGATGCTGTTATAAGATGTGATTTCGTTCTGAAGAAGAACCATCTGATCAGACATAACATCGTCTATCTGCTGCATTTCAACAATAACGGCCGGGTCTACGTAAGGAACCTGAAGTGCCTTGATCAACAAAGCGATGAGAGACTGCAATTCACCGGTTTGTTTCAGAACATCCTGTGATGAAGTCTGAGCCTGAACTATCTGCTTGGTCAAACTCTGCAGGGTTGCCTGGGTCTGAGCAACGAGTTTATTCAGGCCAATGGCTGAAGCATCAGTCGGGTACAATTCTGAAATGTCCTGAGACTGTTCAGAAAGAGTGAGTATTTTTTCGTTCAAAGCCTGAACGTTATCTGATCGTTCTTTCAGCATCTCGATTATAGCCTGGGCTTTTTCAGAAAGTTCTTCAGGGTTTTCAAGAATATTCTGCAGATATTCCTGAGATTCTTTGAACCAATCCTGACTTCTTCCGCTGGGGTTGTTGTTTACTTCGGCCTGAATAGCGTCTACTGCTGCACGAATTTCTTCGAGTTCCATCTGGACACTTTCAACCGATGCGTCGATCGTTTCCATGCCGGTTTGAATGGCTTCTGTTTCGGTAACGATATTATTAACTTCATTAACTGCCATCTCAATTTCAGCGGCAACATCATCTGGAAGGGCGCCGATTCTGAACTGATAGCGCATTATTTTTTCAGCTTCTTCACGATAAGATAAGATACTGTTGGTTACATTGCTGATTTCTCGAAGCAGGCCTGCCATTTCGGCTCGTTGGTTCTGACTGATGCCTGGGGTACCAAGGGCCTGATCTACTTTCTTTTTCATCGATCCGAGGATGATGTTGTCTTCAAGAACCACACCAATAAATCTTTCTGCATCTTTCTGCAGAGTCAATGCATCGATGGCATCGACTGAATCAAGACTTAGAAGTTTTTCAAAATCAGCTTTAAGTCTTGCGATTTCCTGGGCTTCCATTTCAGAAATTTTTCTTATTACATCAGGAACTTCGTTGAGCTGTATCGATTGTCCAAGCTGAGAAGTTTGTTTTTCCCAGTCTTTTTGTTCTTCTTCTATATTGATCTGCTGTTTTTCGGGTTTGGCACCCTTTTTAATAACAAGTTCTTCACCGGTTTCTACGGTTATCTGCTCACGGGTTTCTAGAATTGTTACCCTGGCAACACCACGTAAAACCTTAACCCGGTTTTCGGTTCTGTCTTCGCTCGAGCTACAGGTAATGTTTGTACCCTTGATACCTGCGACAGCTTCACTCATCTCAACGTCCATGGATCCATCTTTAACCATTTTTTTAACATTGACCCAGACTTTACCGGCAAGAAGTTTAATTTTGTTTTCTTTTTCGGATTCTGTGTTGAGAATAATCTCACTGTTAGGTTTCATGACGAAAGTCGTCATATCGGCAAGACTCAAAATCGCACTAGACTCTTGCTTGGTCTGAATGTGATCCATTACCTGCAGAAGCATATCAAGTTCTGCGAAATCCCAGGCCAGTCGGTCTTCATCAGGCCTTACCTGGACATCGCCGCTCAGGTCAGAAAATCTTACGCCTGAGTCTTTAGCCTGTACAACACAGGCCGAGAGTAAAAAAAAGACGGCAAAAACAAGCAATCCTGCTCTTCTCATAGATAGAAGCTCCTCAAAACATTTTCTCGATATTAGGGTACAGTAAAGACCCATTTTTATCATAATTTCTCATACCGGTCAAACATCCCGGTAATCCCGAGAAAAGCTTTGTTGTTTGCGGCAAAATCTCCGAGCAGTTAATTGCGCCTTTTACCTCAGTTGAGATTTTTACTTATTTTGGCAATATTGCCGGCATAATCTTCTACGGCAAGCTCTATTTTTCGAGTTTTACCATCTGCGGGCCTGACTACATAAATTTCAGCCTTGTCGGGGTCTGAATAAACTTCGAACTTTTTCTTGCCGGCAACGGCTGAAGCACTAAGATAGTTTACGCCTTCACCAAGATCGCTAACCCTGAATACCCATACCTTACCCAGGTGATAGTCTTTCGACCGCCGCTGATATTTGATTACCGGCGCAACCTTGTCTTCAAGAATCAGCCATGAACCGCCGGTTCGAGTAGTTGCTACCAACTGACCTTTCTCGACTTTTTCGCCAACATGTCTATACCGACCACTTTCAGAAACACTGTAAATACCGAGCTTCTGCAAGTTGCCATTGTAACCGGCAGGTTGAATTCTCAATTTAACATCATCCGCAAAAACCACTTCTTCGGGTTCAAGTTTCCAGATTGCTGAAAAAGGTTGCAAAAAACCGGTCTTACTGTTTCCTCCCTTGCCTGGCGCAAGATTAGAGCGATAAAATCTGGCAAAAACAGGTAAAATCAGACCTGATTTTGCAAATTCAGCAACTCCGCCCTCTTCTGAAGAAACTTTTCGCCCCTGTTGCGTAACCAGTTGGGCCGAAGGCATAATTCTCTGATTATTTATCCAGACACCGTTTTCCCATTTGGCAGAAAAAGGAATGGCAATTTCAATGTTTTTGCCCGAAACAATGGCAGGCAGGTATTCTGATTTTCCGTTGGCATCCAGGCATGCAATTTTCCCTCTTTTAAAAGGAACAGAAGCTTTGCTTTTCATTTGCCCCTGCGCAACGAGGTATTTTGGTGCAGATACAATTCTATTGAAACTGAAATTTTCGGCCATATCAACCGGTATAACCTCATCATATGAATGTTTCACACAGCTTATTTCACCGGTAAAACCGATTCTGTTGCGACCGAAATCTCTGGCAACCAGACTGATGACACTATTCTCAATAGCTGCATCGCTTATCAAGCCGGACCAGGGTGAAAATCCCTGAGAAAATGGCAGAGTTTCACCGGGCAATTTGAACATGTTCACGACATAGCCGGTATTTTTCTGATTGGATTTGATGTAATCATACACCAGGCTGCATTGCGAATTCTGAGCATAAGAAAATTTATGAAACTTTCTTTCGAAAAGCACTTTGCCATCGATCTTCAAACTGATTTCTTCGACACCGTAAACGTTTCCGACTCCATTTCTGTCAAGCACACCAATTTTAACGCCGGCGATGCCGGAAAGTTCTATTGGCTCAGAAAGCAAGCCGTCATGTTTTTTCATTTTAATTGTAGTGTTGTAAGGCAAAAAGCTACCGTTTATCTCACAGGGAAAAGAGTATGGTTCAAGATAGAAGCGATAAAATCGTGGGAAAATTTTGTCTTCTGGCCTGAAACCAAGCAAAGCAGGCGCTATTGGTTCATCTGACAAGGTTCTTACTTCAAAATGAAGATGCGGTGGTCCAGAGCCTGTTTCTCCTGACAGCGCAATGACCTGGCCCTTTTTAACCGGGAATTTGTCGGGGCCAAAAAAATCGTCGATTCCATATCTTTGCCCTATTTTCTTCAGCTTCTTTCGGGCATATTCACCAGGTGCCCCTGAAAAATCCTGCAGGTGTCCGTAAACAACGCGGCGTTGCAAGGTTGGGTGGTCGATATAAAGAGCATATCCATACCCCCGGTATTGCACTTTCATTCTTGAAATAAAGCCATCTGCAATCGCACGCACCGGAAAACCGGTTGTTCTTTTCGTTCTTAAATCGATTCCGGCGTGAAACCTGAACCCTCTGAACTCGGCGTAACTTGAGCTTTGAGAAATCTCGATATCAAGGGGCCATAAAGGCTTTGTTTCAGCGTTAACAAGGTTACCGATCAAAATTAACAGCAATAAAAAAAATAGTTTTTTCTTCAATGTTTCTCACCTCGACAAGTTGAACCGATAATACCCTTTTTTTTTCTTTAAGGTCAAACCAGCTTCGTCGATCAAATCTGGCAAAGGTTTTCTCTGTCGTGCATGGGGCACGAAAAAAAAAGTCATAAAAAAAAACTAAGTATCAAGTCAAATTAAGACGATAAAGATAATGGGAAAATATAAAAAATTGATAAGGAAGGAGGTGAAACGATGAATAATGCCCTTTTAACCGGACTTTTAAGTGATACCGGAAAAGCGGGATTTCTTAGCTTTCAAGGCAATTCTTCTGTTGGCAAAGAAAAAAGCAATGGCGTTGCCGGCGACTTTCTTTCACTACTGCAGAACTCTCTCTCTTTTGATACCGACATGAGCGGTTCAGAAGAACTTTACCAGTCCAAACAAAGTTCAACTGATTCAATAAATCAGAGGAGTGTTCACAAAAGCGGTTTTCGCATGGAAAACCCATGGGAAAGACCTGAAGTGTTCAACCGGACTGAGCAGAAAAAAGAAATGGTCGGCAATCAAAAAATAGCTGAAACAGAAGATGAGCAAGAAAAAAACATACAAAAAGAAGCAGACAAATCTGGCGAAATCTCAGAAGAACTGAAAGCTTTGATTGAAGAAAATCCTGAATTGCAGCAGATGCTTTCGGCTCTTTCAAATGAAGAAATTGCGGCCTTGATCGAAACCTTCGAAGCACTTGATCAAACTGCTCTCGCCACAATTGAAGAGAACCCGCAGGCTCTGATCGACGCACTGACAACCGAACTAAACAAACTTCCCGATTCAGAAATGAAAAACGTGCTTATTGAGAAGATAAATTCTTCGGAATTTGCAGACCTTCTCAGCAAGCTGGCGGGAATAACTCTTGAAGTGAAAGAAGCTTCATTCGAAAAAATGACTGCCAAGGCAATGAAAAGTGATGTCAAAGCCTCAACTCAGGCTGAGTCTGCCTTTGCAACAGAAGTGGTCGCTAATATCAAGCCAGATGACGAAAAAGGCGAGATAGCCCAGCAACGAAGCGAAAGTTCTGAAAAGTCAGAGAAAAAGACAGATAACCTGAAGGTTACGCAACAGTCTTCAGCAGTTAAAACCGAAGATGAAACTCTAAGAGAAGCATTCAGTCGTGTTAACAAGACAGACTCAGGCGAAAGCGACTTGCCTCAAACGGTTGCCCAGGAAAATGAAACCTCTACGCAATCTGATTCTGAGCCCCAACCAGGGTTCAAATTTCAGTTTACCAGCGGTGAAAACAAACCGGCAGTTACCCAAGAGGCTGCAAGAAAGCTTGTGGCTACATTGCTGAACAAAACTGACAATGGCGTGCAAAGCAGGACAGCCTCATTCACTTATGGTCCGACAAACGAAAACGGTAACAAAACTTCCAATTTCCAGAGCAACGCCGGGAATGGATTTTCAAACGGATTTTCTTCCAATCACGGCACTATGAATAGCTCAATTGCAGGAAGCAGACAGGCTG
>JASURT010000005.1 GCA_030446435.1 Candidatus Ozemibacter sp. | reverse complement strand
TGGTGCGCTGTCTGACCATTCTTCAAGCCCAGGCTGAAAACCCCACCTTCAAGAAAATCATTTCTCAGATCAGAACTGATGTTGAAGGCGGTTCAACCTTTTCAAAAGCGCTTGAAAAACATCCGAAAGTTTTTTCTGACCTCTTCTGTTCACTGGTTAAAGCTGGTGAGGTCGGCGGTATTCTTGACCAGATTCTCGAAAGACTCGCTGACTATCTTGAAAGTTCAGAATCATTGAAAGCCAAAGTTAAGGGCGCATTGACATATCCGGTAGTTGTTTTCGGTATCGCGATTCTCGTTGTTGTGGCCCTGGTTATGTTCGTTCTGCCTCAGTTCAAAGAAATCTTCATGGGTATGAACGTCGAACTGCCTATGGCAACCAAACTGCTTCTGGCAACCTCTGACTTTATGGTTGCCTGGTGGTTTATCATTCTTCCAGCCCTTGTGGCGGTGCCGGTATTGCTTTTCAACTTTTTTCAGACCAAAACCGGTGCGAGAATTTTTGACACCAACATTCTTCGCATGCCTGCCATCGGTATGATGATGAGAAAAGTTGCGGTTGCGAAGTTCACAAGAACCCTCGGAACCCTTATCGCCTCAGGTGTTCCCATCCTTCAGGCTCTTGAAGTTACGGCTCAGACTGCCGGTAACATAGTTATCGCCGAAGCGGTCGATAAAACCCGTGTTTCAATTCGAGAAGGTGAATCTATCGCGGACCCGCTTAAAAACTCAGGGGTTTTTCCACCCATGGTTGTGCAAATGATTGCGGTCGGTGAAGAAACAGGTGAACTCGACAAAATGTTGTCAAAAATCGCTGATTTTTACGACACAGAAGTCGACACCGCGGTTAAAGGTCTTACATCGATCATCGAACCTTTGGTTATCGTGTTCATGGGTATCGTAATCGGTGGTATCGTTCTGGCCGTTTTCATGCCTATGCTTAAACTGGTTAACGCCACTTGATCTGATCAAAAGAGAAAGAGGCCGTCTCGTAAGAGACGGCCTCTTTTTTTTACTGTTTCCTGGTAAATTTGTTTTTGCAAAACTCAATGCAAAACTGAGTTTTAAAAGATCACCAGTGCAACTTTATTCTTGCAAAATGAGTTTCAAAAGACCATAAGACATAAAAAAATCAGCCCTGGCAGTTAAACCAGGGCTGAAGTTTTTAACTAAGCGAGAAGACTTGATTAAATCTTATCAAGAGCCTCGAACAAATCTTTTTTGATATCTTCATAATCTTCGCAACCAACAGAGAATCTTATCAGACCATCGGTAATGCCGGCCTGCTGTCTTGCTTCGGGGCCCATGCTGGCATGAGTCATGCTGGCCGGGTGCTGAATCAAGGATTCGATACCGCCAAGCGAAACTGCGAGGGTGCAAAGGCCAACAGAATCCATTACTTTTTTGCCGGCCGCTACTCCGCCTTTTACTTCGAACGAAATCATTGCGCCGGGTCCGGACATCTGTCTTTTAGCAAGTTCATACTGAGGGTGTGAAGGCAAACCAGGATATTTCACCCATTCGATTTTGGGGTGTTTTTCAAGTTCGGAAGCGAGTTTTTTCGCGCTTTCCATAGCGGTTTTAACCCGCATTGCCAGGGTTTTAACTCCGCGCAGAACCAGCCATGCCTGATGAGGATCAATGGTTCCGCCCATCTGGCAAAGAACGCCATGCATCTTTTTGATCAGTGCAGCATCTTTGGCGACAAGAATTCCGGCGACAACGTCACTGTGGCCGTTGAGAAATTTGGTCATGCTGTGAAGCACGACATCGGCACCAAGATCGAGAGGTTTCTGCAACAACGGACTGCAGAAAGTGTTATCGACAACAAGAATTGCGCCTGCTTCATGAGCTATTTTTGCACAGGCTTCAATGTCAGTGATGCTTAAAGTAGGGTTAGCTGGGGTTTCAATGTAAACCAGAGCAGTTTCAGGCCTTAAAGCAGCTTTAATGTTTTCAGGGTTAGAAGAATCTACAAAAGTCGATTCAACGCCAAATCTAGCCATTTCTCTTTCGAGAAGAGTTCTGGTCGGACCGTAAACTGAACCGGTCGAAACGGCATGTTTTCCGGCTCCAAGAAAAGTCATGAAAACGGTAGAAATTGCAGCCATACCTGTTGCTGTTGCCAGAGCTGCCGTACCATTTTCAAGCTCAGCGATGCAGCCTTCTAAAGCAGCGTTGGTCGGGTTGCCGATTCTGGTATATTTATAGCCTGAATCTTTGCCTGAAAATCTTGCAGCACCCTGATCAGCGTCTTCAAAAGCAAAAGTCGAAGACTGAAAAATAGGAACACTCACACCACCAAAAAGTTTATCGGGTTCCTGTCCAGCATGAATACATGCAGTATCAAAATTAACATCAGTATGCTTCATTCAAAGCTCCTTTCGCCTGTCTGATATTTTTCTGCCATGATAGGACTAAGCCAATGGTTTGTCCAGAAAAAAAGTATTACTGAATATTACAAAACATTTAATTAACGATTTAAAAGCAGAAAAGCTGCCACTCTAGGTGACAGCTTTTCCGGGTCGGGGCGACTGGACTCGAACCAGCGACCACTTGAACCCCATTCAAGTACGCTACCAACTGCGCTACGCCCCGAAGGTCGAGCTGTGTTACCAGCTACAAACCATGTTTGCGTATTCTAGCAGATACATTTCGTTTTTGCAACAGTTTTTAACGCAGCAGAAACAAACTGTTCTCACACTATTCCCTGTTGATTTAAATCAGCTATTTCAGCCGGTGAATAACCGATTTTGCTCAAAATTTCTTCATTGTGTTCACCCAGAACCGGTGCTGGCGCAACAATTTCAGAGTTGGTTTCCGAAAATTTTATCGGAGTTCCGGGAACATGAACCTTGCCGGCAACCGGATGCATCAGTTCAACAAGCATGTTGCGCGCTATTACCTGCGGGTCATTCAATACTTCGCCGATTTTATTGATTGGACCGGCCGGAACATGGGCTTTTTCGAGCTTTTCAAGCCAGAAAGAGGTGGTATTTTCGCTAAGAGTATCGTTAAGCACAGGTATAAGCTCATCCATGTGGTTACAGCGGTCGGCATTGCTGGTGTATCTTTCGTCTTTCGCCAGTTCAGGGCGTTCGATCACTTCACAGAATTTGTGCCAAAGAAGGTCATTTCCGCAGGCCACATTGATAAAGCCATCTGATGTGCGCACAGAAGTAAAAGGCGCGATCGATGGGTGTCTGTTTCCTATGGGGACAGGGTTCTGATTGGTTGTTGTATACCTGGCGACAGCATTTTCAAGAATGGCCACCATACAGTCAAGCATGGCCACATCGACCATCTGACCTTTTCCGGTCTTGTCACGGTTGTGCAGCGCGCCGAGAATGCCTATGGCAGAGAACACACCGGCAAAGATATCAGCAATGGAACTGCCGACTTTAGTGGGAGTAGCAGAATCCGGGCCGGTTATGCTCATCAAGCCGCCCATACCCTGAATAATAAGGTCATATGCGGGCCGGCTGCTGTAAGGGCCTGTCTGGCCAAAACCTGAAGAAGCACAATAAATCAGCCTGGGATTAATTTTTGTCAATGATTCATAATCAAAGCCAAGCTTTTTCATAACGCCGGGTTTGAAGTTTTCTACCAGAATATCAGCTTCTTTTACCAGCTTCAAAAAAATCTCGCGCCCTTTTTCTGATTTAAGATCGAGGGTAAGACTTTTTTTGCCACGATTGATGCTCATGAAATAAGCACTTTCACCGTTCTGATGAGGGCCAAATGCCCTTGAATCGTCGCCAGTACCTGGTCGCTCAATTTTTATGACTTCGGCGCCCATGTCTGCAAGGGTCATGGTACAGAAAGGACCTGCGAGAACTCTTGTCAAATCAAGCACTTTAAGATCGTTTAGCGGTCCCATGATTATCTCCAGCGAGCGTAAGGAATTCTTCTGGCAGGTTCAAAAGAGCTTCTACCCATATCAAGAATTCCGTCATATGCGGTGATGTTTCGATCTTCTATATGATCGAACCACTGAGGAGCAGAAGCATTTGGCACGACTGTTCTGATTGGGTCCGGGTCAAGATTGGCCCAGACGAACTCATCACATGAACGAGCCTGAGAAAGCTTCACGCCTGAGGGGTGAACAATCATCGAAGAACCGAAGAAATACGCGCCACTTACATCCGGACCGACACTGTTGGCAGCGATCCAGTAAACATGGTTATCATAGGCTCTGGCGCGGTTAGTTAGCTCCCAGTGGTCAAAGGTTCTCATGAACGCAGAAGGTCTGCAGATCACTTCTGCACCTTTAAGTGCGGTTACTCTGGCCAGTTCAGGAAAATCGCCGTCATAGCAGATAACGATGCCGATTTTTCCGATTGGAGTGTCGAAACAGGCTGAATTGGAGCCTGGAGTTGTCCAGCCGCCGCCTTCAAGTCTTTCAGTCGGGAACGGATGAGTTTTTCGATAAACGCCAAGCAAGCCCTCGGGACCTATGAGAGCTGCGCTGTTATAAACGATATTGCGATCTTCGCCACGTTCGTAGGTCGGAAAACAGATATAGCAGTTGAATTCTTTGGCCCAGGCCGTTACACGATCAGTGAGTTTTCCGGGAATTGTGTCAACCGCATCCCAAAGATCTTCGGCCTTTCCTTTGGGTGTAAACCCTGTTGTCACGCTTTCCGGAAGAACGATCAGATTGGCATTTGAAGCCTGGTGACATTCTGAAATAAGTTGGTAAGCTCTTTCCATATTGCGTTCGACCGCCATGGGCTCAACTGAAAACTGAACCGCCGCAGCAACTATTTTCTGCATATTTTAACTCCTTAAATGCGATACAACAGATTGAATGCTTTATTTAACTGTCAATTATAACATATTTTCTTCAATGCCGCATGCCGCATCAGCAGCGAAAATCAGCCGAATCGATCGCAGCAAAATCTTCGGGCATATAATCCTTCCCCTGCTCAACTTCGGTGAATTCCGATATTGGCATTTCAGGCGCGAAAACTGCAGATAGTTGAAAAGACAATAAGAATGGTTGATGAAAAAAGTTCAATTAGAGTATAAAGTCATGAAGAAGAAAAAAGCCAACAGGCAAAACCGGAGGGAATAAATGGATTTCTTTAATTCTGAAATCGACAGACAGGTAAAAGCAGGCACAGGGCTAACCCAGACCCGTGAATGGCAGGCCTTGAATGCGCACCACGAAGAAATGAAAAATACTCAGATGCGCGATTTATTTGCAACTGACCCCGAACGCTTCAACCAGTTCAGCCTCGAACTGGAAGAAATTTTTATAGATTATTCAAAGCACATAATTACCGATCGAACAATGCAACTGCTCTTTGATCTGGCCAGAGCCTCCGGAGTCAAAGAAGCGGCCGAAGCCATGTTTTCAGGCAAACATATCAACTGGACAGAAGATCGAGCCGTCTTGCATTCAGCTTTAAGAAACCGCAGCAATCAACCGGTAGTCGTTGATGGCAAAGATGTCATGCCCGAAGTCAATGCCGTTTTAGAAAAGGTGAAGACTTTTTCTGACAACGTAAGAAGCGGCGAATGGAAAGGGCATACCGGCAAGAAGATTAAAACCGTCGTCAACATAGGCATTGGAGGCTCTGATCTTGGCCCGGTCATGATTACAGAAGCCCTTAAACACTATGCAGATGGACCCGAAGTCAGATTCGTGTCTAATGTCGATGGCACAGACTTTGTCGAGAAAACCAGAGGGTTGAATCCTGATGAGACGCTCTTCATAGTGGCTTCAAAGACCTTTACAACCCAGGAAACAATGACCAACGCTCATACAGCAAGAACATGGCTGTTAAACTCTCTTCAGAATGAAAGCGCGGTTGCCCGCCATTTTGTGGCCCTTTCTACCAACGCTGCTGAAGTTACCAAATTTGGCATTGACCCCGACAACATGTTCGAATTCTGGAACTGGGTCGGTGGCCGTTATTCGTCATGGTCAGCCATTGGCCTTTCCATAGCGATTTCCATCGGGTATGAACGCTTTTCTGAGCTATTGGCAGGCGCACATGCGCTTGACCGTCATTTTGCCGAAACGCCCCTTGAAAAAAACGCTCCTGTTATTCTCGCTCTGTTGGGCATCTGGTACAACAACTTTTTTGGCGCAGAAAGCACCGCCATACTACCTTACGATCAGTATCTGCATCGTTTTGCCGCTTACTTTCAACAGGGCGATATGGAAAGCAACGGCAAATATATCGATCGGGAAGGCAATGAAGTTGATTATCAGACCGGCCCGATCATATGGGGGGAACCTGGCACCAATGGTCAGCATGCATTCTATCAGTTGATTCACCAGGGAACAAAATTGATTCCGACCGATTTCATTGCCTGTATCAACAGCCTGAACCCGGTTGGAGACCATCACCTGAAACTCATGGCCAATTTCTTCGCGCAAACCGAAGCTCTGATGAAGGGCAAAACCAAAGAAGAAGTAAAGCTCGACCTTGAAAAAGAAGGGCTTTCCCCAGAAAAAATCGAAACGCTTCTTCCTCACAAGGTTTTCAAGGGCAATAGACCTTCTACTTCAATAATGCTCAAAAAGCTTTCGCCCTACAACCTTGGCATGCTGACAGCTTTGTATGAAATGAAAATTTTTGTTCAGGGCGTGATCTGGAGAATCAACAGTTTTGATCAATGGGGTGTAGAACTGGGCAAGGTGCTTGCTAAAACCATATTGAAAGAAGAAACAGCTTTGTTGAACAAAGAATCTATAGATCTGAGTCATCACGACTCTTCGACTGCTGGACTATTAAGACATTTCGCCAAAAATAGAAAATAAGTATTCTGCACAAAAAATCGGGCCCGGGCTTTAATCATCAGATTAAGCCTGGGCCCGATTGCTTTTTTATAGCAAACCCAATATATTTAAATTAGAAATAATTTAACAAGGCGGCAAAAAATGGATAGAGTTTCTAACTCTTCAGTAGCAAAACCTCAATATTCACAGGAACCACAACCCGCGCCCGCACCAAGAAACGATCGGGCAAGGGCCTATGCAAATCTTTCCCCCGAACAACAGAGAGCCGAAAGTGTCGCAAAAAAGCCAAAAGCAGCGGTAAAGACTCTCGGCAGCAGAATCGACATTTACGCCTGATCGAACGAAGCTGACTCAAGCATGACATCGAGCTTGTTTTTCAGTTCGGTCAGGTTGTCAAACACCGGCACCCCGCACTTCTTCAAGCGCCTTGAAGAGTTATGCCCAGAAGCGACCAGAACACAATCAATGCCCATCGCCGACGCGGTCTCGTAGTCATGAAGGGTGTCACCGATCAAAACGGCTTTTTGTGGGTCTATTTTTGCCTCACGCAATAAAGTTTTGCCAAGTTCAATTTTACTGTTGGCGTAATGATCATCAAGCCCACGCACCCTGGTAAAGTATTTTTCAAGGCCGAATTTTTCGATGCATTTTTCAAGAGCATCCGCATTCAAGGCCGACAAGACATATTGTTCAAGCCCGGCAGACCTTATTTTCGAAAGAATTTCAAGGGCAGCATCATGCAGGCTACAGTCGAACATCTTTTCTGAATAGGCATCGATGTATTCCTGGCCGGCAGACTCGAACGATTCCTTTGTAAAATCAAAGCCTATCGCCTTATAGTAATTAACCACAGGAAACTGAAATTTTTCGAGATATTCCTGCCGGTCAAGCGTTTTTAAATCACGCTTTTCGAGACTTTTGTTGATAATCTCGATGCACTCTTCAACGTCATTTAACAGGGTTCCGTTCCAGTCCCAGAATATGTGTCTCCAGTTTTTCATTGTCAGCTCCCGTGTGTGAATAAGATTTTGTCATGATCAAAGCTGATCAATCTTGGGGTACATTATAACAGTTGTGTTTTCGCCGGGCAAATGAACCGAGATTATCTGCTGATAAAAGTTGCAACAGATTGCTAATTCTGGTAGATTTTCCTTGTTATTCTTTATAATCAAGGGAAATTATGTATCTCGGAAAAGTATTGGGCAGCGCTGTATGCACCTGCAAAGACGAGCAGCTTCAAGGTTTGAAGTTACTGCTGGTTACCAAAATAGACGCTGAAGGCAACCCAAAGGGAAGGCCTTTTGTCGCCTGCGATTCAGTTGGTGCGGGTTTTGGCGAAACCGTGTTTCTTTGCGGCGGTTCCGAAGCTTCTTTTCCCTTTATCAAACAACGTCCCCCGGCAGATGCAACAATTCTGGGGATAATTGACAATTTTGAGGACCGATAATGGTCATTGGCAAAGTCGTAAAGAAAATTGTTTCTACTGTGAAAAACGAAGCGTTTGCAAGTCGACCGCTTCTTCTTGTTCAGCCGTTAACCATAGAATTGAAGCCCAAAGGCGCAGAAGTACTCTGCGTTGATTTTATGGGCGCAGATATGAATGAACTAGTTCTGGTGATGAAAGAAGGCAGCTCAGTAAACGACCTGCTCGGCACCAAAGAAGCGCCGGCAGATGCCGCCATTATCGCCATCATCGATTCTATCGATGTCGACAACCTGAATGTATTTGATAAATCCAATGCCGAAGTAGCTCAGGCAGGAGGCTAAAAACATGGAAGCTATTGTAGAACAGATTGCAAGGGAAGTAATGTTGAAATTGAAATCAGAATCAGCCAACAGGGGTTCTTCCTACTCTCCCCCACCCCAGGCTCAGGCAGCCCATTTTTCAGTAGCCAGAGCGACAAACAACACAGCGGTTCTGGTAACTGCAAATTTCAAGGTGGTCAGCCAGGTTATTGACCAGGTCAGGACTCTTCTGCCTCAAAACGGCAAACTTATTGTCTCTTCCTATGTTTACCAGAATTTCGGCGGCGAAAGCCTTGGCCGAAGCTTCAACCTGGTTCACGCCAAGAATACCCAGGCGCAAAGAGCTCTCGAAGGGGTTGATCATCTTTTGATACCCTCATTATCGATCAACAGCCTGGCAAAAGCAGCCAATCTCATGGCAGACAGCTTTGCGACCATAGTTTTGACCCAGGCTCTCATCGATGGCGTCAAGGTTACCATTTGCGACGAATCAATCATCGATGCCAATCGCTACTTCCCTGCCGGAGTTGCCAGAAAAATCGAAGCTTTTCGACGTGAACTGGAATCTATGGGCATAGCTTTTCAAAGAGTTGCCGAATTGCATGTTACCCCTTCACACAAATGTGCTGACTGTGCCGCCGGGAATTGTGCCTCCTGCACTTCATGCCCCACCCCATCTTCTGCCCCGGCACAAACCTCATCGGTATCAAAACCATCAGCGGCAAAACAAGACGAATGCTCAGCTGAAAGCTGTTCCAAGTCATATGGAAGTTGCGTAACCTATTGTGCCAACAAAGTTAAAGAAGTTATCGAAGCCGGCGCAAATCGTGTCGACAAAGGTCTCGACGCGCCAATTCCCGGACACGAACTGGCAAGATTCATTGACCACACTCTTCTGAAGGCAAATGCCACCCGTGAAGAAATTGTCAAACTTTGCGAAGAGGCCAGAGAAAACAATTTCGCCTCTGTCTGCGTTAACCCTGCCAACGTGGCACTCGCTGCTCAGCTTTTGCGTGGCTGCCAGGTTAAAGTCTGCACCGTAATCGGCTTTCCGCTGGGCGCAAGTTCAACTTTCGTGAAAGCAATGGAAACCCGTGACGCAGTCGCAAACGGAGCCACCGAAATCGATATGGTTATCAATGTCGGAGCCCTTAAATCAAAAGATTATGAGCTGGTAAAAAATGATATTGCCAGAGTTGTGGAAGCGGCCAATGGCAACACCGTAAAGGTCATTCTCGAAACCTCTTTGTTGAACGACGAAGAAAAGGTTAAAGCCTGTGAACTGTCCAAACTGGCAGGAGCAGACTTCGTTAAAACTTCTACCGGTTTCAGCACCGGCGGAGCCACAATGGAAGATGTCTGCCTCATGCGTCAGGTAGTTGGTCCCAACATGGGTGTTAAAGCCAGTGGCGGTATCAGAGACACTGAAACAGCACAAAGAATGATTCAGATGGGCGCAACCAGAATTGGTGCCAGTGCCTCAGTTGCGATCGTTCGTAATGAATCTGATGGCGGCAAAGGCTATTGATAGATAGTTAACAAGAAAAAAACGCCCCGAAATTTCGGGGCGTTTTTTTTCGGTTTATCTTCGATTGAAGATTCAACCTTAAATACAACCGGTCAGGGCAAATGACCAGAACATTGTCACCAGACCGAAAATAATAACTCTCTTAACCATTGAAAGCCTCCTTTACCAGCACAACCAGCGTTATTGCCATCAGCACCCAGAAGAACAGCATCTTAAATTACCTCGATTTTCAGGTGGTGCTATATTCATCGGCAAAATATTGCCAGGCTTGAAGGAAACTAATCTTTATTCAGACCGGAACCAGTCAATTCATCTTCAGGCTCTTCAGGCTCTTCAGACTCTTCAGACTCATCAGCATCCTGAGCTTCATCTGTTTCTTCACCTGAATCCAATGAAGAAATTTCAATAGATTCTGAACCGACTTCGCCGGTTTGCTTCGAGTCCGAATCGTCTGCTTTTTTCTCGATGGCAAAAACAGCTTCGGCATCTTTAAGCACAGAGCATTCCGGGGGGAGCTCCCATCTGCTACCGGGTCTTTCGGAAACCTTCATCTGACCGAATCTTGGAATTTCAATCTCGGTTCCGGGTAAAAACTCAACGACAGTTCGACTGAAATCTTTTACCCAGGCACTACCCTTGTTTCGCATTAAAAACCACGAAGTATCCTTGGGGGTTACCTCGAGAAAGAAATCGCCATGAGAATACTGAAAAAAATACTTTGCCCCACGAAAGACCACCGGCTCTAACTCTTGTTCCTGGCTGGTCAGGTTTATTCTTCCGTTTAGAAGTCTGAAACCGTAGTCTTTAACTTTAAAAACCGCGCCCGGATACAAAACCATCGTGTGACTTGCAAAACTGATGTATGAATCAGTGGCCAGAGGCATTTTTAGATTCGGTGCAACCGCTATTAGAGATTCGTCTGCAAAGAAAAACGAACCTTCCGGCACAGCTTCAAATTCATTTCCGGCAAAAGTTCTTATGAAAAGATCTCCGCAAACTATCGCTTCAACAGCCGCGGTTAATGAATTGTTCAGCAAACATAAAAAACAGAAAAGAACCGCAAGAAGCTTAGTTTTCATTTTTCTGATCGGCAGCGCCTTTCTCTTCTTTTGAATTCTGGCCTTCTTCATCGAGAAATTTTTCATAGTCTTTTTCTCGGGCAGCGAGAGCTTCTTCTTCAAGTTTCTTTCCTTGTAAAGCCTGAAGCATAATGAAAACTTCATCTCTGATGGTTAAAATCTCATAATACATGATCGTAATCATCAGAATAATTCCTATAAACGATAGAATCGGGGCGCTAGCAGCAGACTTCATGTAAACATAAGAAAATATTCCAAGAGCGAATATCATAACGACAATTTTTCTTACTCTCTGGCGACGCAGGTTTGTCTGATTGAAAAAAACATCTCGCCAGCGTCTGGACTCTCTCATGCTGCCTTCAATAACCCACAGATGATCGCGAATGGTTAAAACTTCAGCGTAAACGATAACCATGAGCAACATGACCCCCATGTAGGTCAAAACATTTCTGTGAGCGGTCATGTAAAAATAGAAAGAACCAAATACTGCTACAGCAAAGAAAAGAGAGAAAATTTTCTGAAAAAATTGTCTTAGAACCAGGCCTTGCCAGAAATCCTTAAAAAAAGCAATCAGGCGGCTTTTTTTGGGCTCCCGGGCAGAAACAGCATCATTCATAGCCCCCTGGCCCTCGGATTGAGACTCATTAGAAGTTTTCTCATCAGTTCGTTCAGAGTTCTGTGAACTTTGAGATTCCTGGTCTATTTCTTTTTCTTTAGAATTGTTTTCCACATTTAATCCCTGATTTTTGTCATTTTCTTTCATCTCTTTTTTTATCCTTCGAAGGCATTCTCTACCAAGGCCGGCTTTTCTTCAAACACCGCCAGTATTTCGGCATCGAGTCTGAACGGTTCAGAAGCAAATCCCGAAACTTCGACGACTTGCGCAGGCTCGACATTATAGCCCATTCTAAAAGCTTTAAGCAAATGCATCGCCTGATTTATCGATGATTTTCTGGTTCGATAGTAAATAAACCGGTCGATAATTTTTTGAAAATCAAGAGGCGAAAATCCTATCTTCTGCAATTCTTCAGAAAGCTTTTTCTGGTCATTATTCTGGCGGTATTCACGGTAAAGTTTCAGGCAGGTTTCCATTCTACCTGTTTCTACTTCACGCTGATTATGACCGGCAATTTTAATTCCGAGCCAGAAACCCAGCAAGCAGATACCAAGTAAAACCGCAACAAATACCGCTTTTCGAAGTATTACCATAAGAAACAGATTATCATTTTTCAACCTTAAAGGCAAACTGCAAATAACAACCGCAAAAATGCAACATATAGCGTCAGAATAACAATAAGGCCCGATGGTCTTCAGAGAGAGAAAATTGCATTGGCTTCTGCATTTCAAAATTATTGAAAAAGGACTGAATTTAGATTATGATGCAAGCATCGAGGGGTAACCGTGAGCGATAACGAACAAAAACTTATTTTAATCATCGATGATGAAGAAGCCATAGTTCTTCTTTTAGAAACGATTCTCGGGGTTTACAATTTTCGCAGCAAATCATGCATGGAGCCCAAAAAGGCTTTTGATATGGCTGTTGAACTAAAACCCGATTTGATTATTCTCGATATCGCCATGCCCGAAATGGATGGCTACGAAATCTGCACTAAACTGAAAAACACCCCTGAAACAAAAGACATCCCGGTTTTAATGGTTACTGCCCTGGCCCTGATTCAGGATAAAAAAAGAGGGCTTGAATGTGGTGCTGATGGTTTTATTTTCAAGCCATTTGAACCCCAGATGGTAATCGAAGAAATAGAAAAACTTATACAGGTAATTTAGCCGTATAAGTACCTTGCATAATTCTTTCCCGATATGCTATTCTTCCACGGAATAAGTGGTATGCCCCACTATTTATCTCTCTATTTTTCAGGAGGCACCGATGACAAAATACGTTTATACGTTCGGCGCAGGCAAAGCCGATGGCAATGGCAGCATGAAAGATTTACTCGGCGGCAAAGGCGCTAACCTTGCTGAAATGAACAGCATAGGTATACCTGTTCCGGCCGGTATGACAATCACCACAGAAATGTGCGATGTCTACTATAAAAACAACCGCAATTATCCAGCGGAACTGAAGACTCAGGTTGCAGAAGGCCTGGCTCATATCGAAAAAATTATGAACGCCAAATTTGGCGACAAAGAAAATCCTCTTCTCGTATCTGTTCGCTCTGGTGCAAGAGTTTCAATGCCAGGTATGATGGACACTGTTTTGAACCTTGGTCTCAATGATGAAACCGTTCAGGGTTTGATTAAGCAGACCGGCAACCCACGCTTCGGCTGGGATTCATATCGCCGTTTCGTCCACATGTATGGCGATGTCGTTCTTGGCATGAAACCAGAATCAAAAGACGAAGAAGATCCTTTTGAAACCGTCATGGAAGGCCTGAAAAAAGAAAACAACATTCATTCAGACAACGAAATGACTGCTGAAATGCTTGAAGAACTTACTCAGCGCTATAAAAAACTGATCAAGGACAGACTTGGCAAAGACTTCCCAACTGATCCGATGCAGCAGCTCTGGGGCGCTATTGACGCAGTTTTCGGTTCATGGATGAGTGAACGCGCTGTTATTTACAGAAAAAGAGAAGGTTTCTCTGATGATTGGGGCACAGCCGTAAACGTTCAGTCAATGGTATATGGAAACATGGGCAACGACTGCGCCACTGGCGTAGCCTTCACCAGAAACCCAGCCACCGGCGAAAACATTTTCTACGGTGAATATCTTATCGACGCACAGGGCGAAGACGTTGTTGCCGGTATCAGAACTCCTCAGCAGATCACCAAAACCGGATCACAGCTTTGGGCAAAAGAAAACAACGTAAGTGAAGAAGAAAGAGCCGCCAAATTTCCTTCACTCGAAGAATCAATGCCTGAAGTTTACAAGCAGCTTGTAGATGTTTATCTGAAACTCGAACAGCACTACAAAGATATGCAGGACATCGAATTCACCATTCAGAAGGGCAAACTCTGGATGCTTCAGACCAGAACCGGCAAAAGAACTGCTGAAGCTGCAGTTAAAATCGCCGTTGATATGGTTGAAGAAAATCTTATCACCAAAAACCAGGCTCTTCTCAGAGTAAAACCGACCGATCTCGATCAGCTTCTTCACCCGGTTTTCGATCCTAATGGCGAAAAGAACATTATCACCAAAGGTCTGCCGGCTTCTCCGGGCGCAAGCACCGGCCGTGTTGTTTTCAACGCAGAAGATGCCGAAGAATGGGCAAAACGTGGTGAAAAAGTTATTCTGGTTCGCATCGAAACCAGCCCTGAAGATGTTGGTGGTATGGATGCAGCCGCCGGTATTCTCACCGCTCGCGGTGGCATGACCTCTCACGCAGCCGTTGTGGCCCGTGGTTGGGGTAAATGCTGTGTTGCAGGTTGCGGCGAAATCCAGATCAATTATGGTGCAAGAACCATGACCGTTAAAGGTCAGACAATCAAAGAAGGCGAATGGATCAGCCTTGACGGTTCAACCGGCGACGTTATGCTCGGCCAGGTTAAAACTATCGAGCCCAGCCTTTCAGGTAACTTCGGCACTCTTATGAAATGGGCTGATGAAGTAAGAGCTCTTGACGTAAGAACCAACGCCGACACACCAAAAGATTCTCTCGTAGCCAGAAAATTCGGGGCCCAGGGTATCGGTCTGTGCCGAACTGAACACATGTTCTTCGAAGGCGACAGAATCAAACATATGCGCGAAATGATTCTTTCTGACGACGAAGCCGGCCGCAGAAAAGCGCTTAAAAAGCTTCTCGAATTCCAGACTGATGACTTTTACGGCATCCTCAAAGCAATGGAAGGATATCCGGTCACCATCAGAACCCTCGATCCTCCACTGCATGAATTCATTCCTCATGAAGAAAAGAACCAGCTGGAAATGGCCAACGAAATGAACATTCCGGTTGAAAAAATCAAAGCCAAAGTTGAATCTCTGCATGAATTCAACCCAATGCTTGGTCACCGCGGCTGCCGACTTGGCATCACCTATCCTGAAATCACTGAAATGCAGGCTGAAGCAGTATTTGAAGCAGCTTGCCGCCTGACCAAAGAAGGCGTAACAGTGTATCCTGAAGTGATGATTCCTCTTATCGGAACCGTTGAAGAACTTCGCAATCAGAAGGCCGTAGTAAGAAAGATCGCTGAAGACACCACCAAAAAGTATGGCGTTGAAGGCAAACTTAAATACATGATCGGCACCATGATTGAAATTCCACGCGCTGCCATAACTGCAGACAAAGTTGCAACTGAAGCCGAATTCTTCAGCTTTGGCACCAACGATCTTACGCAGATGACCTTTGGCTACAGCCGTGACGACGCCGGTAAATTCCTGCAGGAATATTACGACAAAAAAATCCTGAAACACGATCCTTTCCAGAGCATCGATCAGGAAGGCGTTGGCCAGTTGATGGAATGGGGCGTAACCAGAGGCCGCCAGACCAACCCGAACCTTAAAATCGGCATCTGTGGTGAGCATGGTGGAGAACCTGAATCAGTAATGTTCTGCCACAAACTTGGCTTCGATTACGTAAGCTGCTCACCGTTCCGCGTTCCCATAGCAAGACTTGCCGCCGCTCACGCAGCTCTCAAGTATGCTGAAGATCGTGAAACCACCCTTAAAACTCAAAATCACACTCCCGTTAGAGCAAAAGCATCTGAAGCATAAGGAATAAATAATGAACTCTCCCAGGCGCAGGGCCAGAGAAATAGCCCTACAAGCATTGTATCAGGCCGAAATGGTCGGCTGTGAATTAGAAGAAGCTTTAAAACATGTTCTCAGCGAAGTTCTGCTATTCCCAGCCTTTGAAACCCTGGCCCGGGACTTCATTAAAACTTCAAGTTATCAGGAGATACTCTCTGGAGAAGTCGAGGAATTCGTTCCCGACTTCTCCGAGACCCTCTCTCGAAAAGCTTTGAGTGCGGATGAAGATTTGAATTTGCTGGTCAAGGAAATACTTGAAAAGTATTTCAATGGTCTCACCTATAATGAATCGGCCGATGCGGCCGTAAAAGCTTTGCAAAAAAAGATTGTAGACAAAGTAAAAAAGGTTCAGCCGGTAATTGGTTTCTCCAGTCAGCTGGTTGCATCTGCCTGCGAAAATAAAAACAAGATAGATCAGATTCTTGAAACCAGTGCCCAAAACTGGACCTTAGAAAGAATGTCTTCAGTAGACCGCTGCATTCTAAGAATTGCGGCCTGCGAACTGCTTTTCTTTCCTGATATTCCGGTAAATGCCTCGATCAATGAGGCTATCGAGCTGGCAAAAAAATATTCGGCAGACAGAAGTTATGAGTTTGTAAACGGAATTCTTGACAGAATTCGTAAAGAGCATATTCTTGATAAGAATGTACCCCCTAAAAATGGGAAAAATAAAAAAACTAAAAATGAAAATTCCACTCAAAATGCTCCGGCAGTTTGAGCTGAGTAACGGATAACATGGCTCTTCACTCTCTGATAATCAAAAAGAACGCCAAATCACAAAGAAATCTTTGGATTTTTGCCCTGCTAATTGGAATAATTATTGGGTGCAGCTGCGCCGGCGTGGGTTTAGTTATCGGCAAGGTTGCCAAAACCGCCAAAACTGCATATATAATCGGTTCTATCATTCTAGGTCTGATTTCAGGCGTTTTAATAGGCTGGTTTGGTCGTGAAGTTTTAAGAGGAATCGTTACCGTAATTTCACGCGACCTTACCAACATGGTCGGCCTTAAGCCGGACAGCTTTACATCTTCCAAGAAGGGACTGAACAAAGAACTCGAAATTTTTGACCAGATGTTTAAAATGGTCATGTCTGTTCTGAAGCGCGTTCTTTTGATTTCGTTCAAGCTTGAAGAAGCCTCTATCGATCTCGATCGCACCGCGCAGATCAGTTCTCAGGTAATCAAAGAGATCGTAGACGGGGTTGGTGAAACCAACGACAAGGCCCTGGACAACGCGGCCAATCTCAGAGAAACCATCTCATCTTTAGAAAGCAGTTTCAGTCTTTCTAAAGACATCAGTTCAAAATTGATTATTGCCAAAGAAGACAGCCAGAGTGTATCTGAGCGTGCCAGATCGACCCAGCTTTCGGTAAAAGAAGCTGTTCAAAAGATGCTCAAGATCAAAGAGCTTACTGATGGTTCAGCGACACTGGTAAACGATTTGAATGATCGCAGTAAACAGATCGGCACAATTCTTACCGAAATCGCCAACATTGCCGAAAAAACGAACCTGCTTGCACTGAATGCCGCGATCGAAGCGGCAAGAGCCGGTGAACATGGTCGCGGCTTCGCGGTTGTTGCTGAAGAAGTGGGTAAGCTGGCAAGAGGCTCGGCTGAATCTTCGAAAAAGATCAACAACCTTATCAACGACATTCTGCAAAAAACCGAGAATACAGCTGAAATGATGCAGAACAACACTCTGCAGGTTAATCAGGGCATGGAAGTTGTAAACACTGTTGAGTCAAGTCTTGGTACAATGGTTCAAACCACCAACCAGCTCAACGATATTATCAAGGACATTAGTCAGTCAGCTGAACGTCAGAGCCAGACCGCTGATATAATGTATCAAAAGGTTAACACCATCTCTCAGATCACTGACGAGATTTCGCTGCAAATTCAAAATATTGCCAATACAGCTCTAAGTAAAACAGTTATCGTCGATCAGACCAGCAGCAGCGCTAAAGAGTTGCGCACTCTTTCTGATGTATTTCAAAACGCGCTTGTGCCATTTGATTTTCAGGTCGAAGGCGCCAACAAACGCTCAGCGATCAGAACCGAAACCAGAATTCCCTGTAAATTCAAAGTTCTTCTTTCAGGCGAACTTATTGACAGCACCATCAGCGGCAGCGACTTTGAGATGAGAGGCGTTATAACCAATCTCTCAGCGGGTGGCTGCGTTGTTGAAACCAGCGAAGATGTTGAACAGGGCAAGTACATCATTCTTGCCTTCCAGATCGGCGGCAACTTTATCCAGGGTGTTCAGGGTCGTCTTGTGCGACTTAAACTCGGGGCCGGTTCAACTAACCCCGAAGAAATGATGAGCACTTCGACCAAAGAAATTCATGAATGCATTATTTCTTTCAACAATGTATCAAATGAACATGAAAAAGTGATTGTCGATTTTGTAATGAGCGAACAGCGCCAGTTCGAACAGAATCTCGGCATTACTGAGTAAGGTAGATCATGGCTAGAATTGAAAAAAAGCTTCTTGGCCAGTCGCTCGTTTCAGAAGGTCTGGTAACCGAAGAGCAGCTTAACCAGGCCCTGAGTGAACAGAAAAAAACCAGTGACACCCTTGGCTATACACTGGTACAACTCGGTTTGGTAACAGAACAACAACTGATTGAATTTCTCGTTACCAAACTTGGATTCAGTCATGCAAACCTGAGAAATTATGTTATTGACCCAAAAGTAGTTAAGCTTATACCTGAAAACATTGCGAGAAAATACCATTGTATTGCAATTTTGAGAGTTAAGGGCGCGTTGACCGTTGCGATGCTTGACCCGCTTGACAGCTTTCTTTTAGATAATCTTGAGTATACCACTGCCTGCAAAATCAAGCCTCTGGTCTCGAGCATGAGCGAGATTCAGACCTCTATCGATGAGTTTTATCGTGCCGATGCCACCGCTCATGTACCTGGTGTTTCTTCCAGCCCCGGAGCCCCTGCTGCTGCGCAGGCAACCATCGAGGACTTTGCCAAAAAAGTTCAGGGCCTTAACGAAAAAAAAGTCGGCGACTCGATTATCGATCTATCTCAGATAAATGCCGGTGACAAGCAAAGCATAATTCAGCTTGTAAACCTTATCATCATGAGAGCCGTTAAAGAAGGCGCATCAGACATTCATATCGAACCCGACGAAACGCTTTTAAGAACCAGATTCAGAATAGATGGCATGCTTCAAGAGGTAATGGCTCTGCCAAAAGCCTTTGAGGCTGCAGCAATATCGAGATGTAAAGTAATGGCAGAGCTTGATATCGCTGAAAAAAGAATTCCTCAGGATGGCAGAATAAAGCTGCAGCTACGTGACCGGGAAATCGACCTGCGTGTTTCTACCTACCCCACCCTGCGTGGTGAAAAGGTAGTTATGCGAATTCTTGACAAGACCAGAGTTTTGTTTGGTCTAGAAGAACTGGGTTTTCCTGATGACACGCTGAAAAATTTTTCATCCCTGATCAAAAAGCCGAATGGCATCATTCTGGTTACCGGCCCTACCGGCAGCGGTAAAACTTCTACTCTCTATGCAGCATTACAGAGAATAAAAGAGCCGACAATCAATATTGTAACCATTGAAGATCCTGTTGAATACCAGCTTGCCAATATCAATCAGGGGCAAATCAATCCCAAGGCCGGTTTTACATTTGCGGGTGGTCTCAGATCGATTCTTCGACAGGACCCAGATGTAATCATGGTCGGAGAAATACGCGACTATGACACGGCAGAAGTTGCCATTAGAGCCGCTTTAACCGGGCACCTCGTTCTTTCAACCCTGCATACCAACGATTCTGCCGGTGCTATGACCAGGCTTGTAGATATGGGGGTAGAACCCTTTCTTGTAGCCAGTTCCATAATAGGAGTCATGGCTCAGCGCCTTATCAGAACGATATGTGAAGAATGCAAAGAAGAGTTTATGCCTGCCGCAGCGGTAATCAAGCGTTCAAAGCTTCTTTATCAGGCCGGTAAAACCCAGGTATTCAGGGGGAAAGGTTGCGATCGCTGCAACCAGACGGGTTATCGTGGCCGCACAACCATTACCGAGCTTCTCATTCCTACTGAGCGAATTAAAGAGCTTGTGGTCGAAAAGGCCGCCACCAGTGTAATCAAAAATGAATCGATGAAACAAGGCATGAGAACCCTGCGCCAGGATGGTCTGGGCAAGGTGTTACGCGGCATAACCACTCTTTCAGAAGTAATCAGGGTGTCTGCAGACGACGAGATCTAACATGCCCCAGATACCAGAACTTTTAATCGAAAAGCTTCATCAGGATCTTCGTTCTTATGCCGGCAATATAGGCGAAAAAGATAGGCCCCTTTATATCAATCGTATTGTTCCACGCCGAACTCTTTCTCTCTCAGTGACGGGTTCAAAATGCCTGCAAAACTGTTCACATTGCAATGGTCATTATCTCAAGGGTATGACTGCTTTCAACAAGCTCGATACTGTTGATTTTTCAAGCTACGACTCGGTTCTTATCAGTGGCGGTGGCGACCAGAACGGTGCAGTGAACATTTCAGACAAGGCGCAGATGATCTTGAATCTTCCGTCTCACCTGACCCTGAACATTCACCCAGGCTATCAGCAAGCCTCAGCACTAGATTTTCTTGGTTCAAGAAAAACGGTTGTTTCTTTTGATCTACCTACCAGTGACCGGGTCATCAAAGAAGTCTTTCGTCTTAAGCATTCAGTCGAAGACTATCAAAAACTTTTTCTCGAATATCGACATCGTTTTACCACGATTCCGCATATAACCATCGGGCTTGATTCGCCAGATTGTACGAGCGAGATAGAAACCATCGATTTTCTTTCAAAACACTCGATAAAAGAGCTTGTATTCATAGTTTTCAGACCCACTCCCGGCACAGAGCTTGAAAATCAAGCCTTGCCGGACATTCAGAAAGCCATAGATTGCATCGATTATGCAATTAAAAGGCTCGATGCAAAAATTTTGCTCGGCTGCATGAGACCTTCCGGAGAATATCGCAAAAATTTCGATATTCTCGCCTGGCTTAGCGGCATAAGAGATTTTGTTCAACCCGATCATGATCTATTGAGAATACTTGAGGAATCCGGTTGTGAAATCAGGCAAAAAGCAAGGTGCTGTGCCCTATGAACCAGTTCAGTGATGAGAAGATAAGAATTTCTTATGGCACTGGTATTGTTCTGGGTTTGATTAAAGCTCGTCAGGATGTGGCGCCGACCACAGCCTACCTCTTATGGGACAAAGGGTGCATCGGTTCTTGTTCTTTTTGCCCTAGAGCCAATGGTAACCAGCGCGAGGAACGTTTATCGCGAATCATCTGGCCCGAGTACAGCTTCAAACAGATATTGGAATTGTTGACATCTCAACCTAAGCCTTTTGAGCGGGTTTGTCTTCAGACTGGCTTCAATCCTGACAAAACAGGCCAATTAAAAGTTCTCGCCCAAACCCTGGTTAAAAACGGACTTACCACAAGCGTTACCCTTAGCCCATCACAGACAGATCTGGCGCTTGAATTGCTTGATTACGGCATTGACCATATAGGTATCGGGCTGGACGGAGCTTCTGAAAACACCTATTCTCTTCACAAAAGAAAGAACTGGCACGAAGACTGGCCAAAGCTTTTGCAACTAATTTCGAAAGCAAAAGAAAAAATTGAAGTACATTTGATTTATGGTCTTGGTGATAGTGAAGAAGCTTTCTGTAAAACCATTTCAGCAATAATAGACGCGGGGGGCCGCATTTCTCTGTTTGCTCTGACCCCCGTTAATGGCGGAAATCCGCCCGATTTATCAGAATATAGAAGAATTCAGATATTTCGCTATCTCTATGAAAACAGTCGAATAAATTTAGATCAATGCAACTTTGACGGCGAAAAATTGGTGGCCATTAAGACTGGTAAACAGCCGGCAATCGAAATGCTTGATTCGGGCGCATGCTTTAGAACTTCGGGTTGTGGCAACTGCAACCGGCCTTATTATAATGAAAAACCAGGGCAAAAATTTTTCAATTTCCCACGAAGTTTAACCGCTGAAGAATTTTCTCTGGCACTCGATGAGTCAGGACTTTTTAATTCAGACTTTATCGGGCAGCAGGATTAGCCGCCCCTCCGTCGCCTTTTTGAAATTCAATCTCAGCCGGGTCGATAGGCTTTATCTGATCATCAACCTGTTTGCATACAGGCTTATGTAGAATCGTCGCCGCTTTATGCCAGTAATCCTGCCATATTCTTTCTGGTTTATCGTAATCTTTTTCGACGAAGCGGGCCAGAACAATGCTGTTTTGCGGTTCTTTGCGATTGAAAAGAACGACTTCGCGCACCAGAGAAGGTTTATCAAAACCAAAAAAGTAGCTGTAATACCTTTTGCCGGTGACGTGATTGAAATCGCTGTTATTATAAGTTGCGCATCGACGCTTCCAGAGAATCCATTCATTGATTCTATAATCTATCTGCTCATGAGAAAACCTTATATGCACCAGATCACGAACCAATCGCTCGAATAAAAACAATGCCATCATAATCGATACCCAGGCAATCAGACATGTCTGCAGAGAAAACCCCAGAACCGTATTCAGCAAAAAAATGGCAAGAAAAAGAAAAACAGCGAGAATGAGATAATAATAAGCCGGAACGGTGTTCGATACGACTTCTACAGGCATCAATTCAAGCTTTATGGCAAATTCACCATCATAATTGATTTGCTGCTTATTATACTGCTTCACCGGGTACAACTTTCCTGCTCACAGAGTTTATTTCACTATTATTTAACTCGAAATCCATCCAGATAGCAATCACCATCAGACAAATTAATTACTGACTGCAGAGAAATTTTCGGCCCATTCCGGTTCGGCCCCGAAACTCAGCGACTTGATTCACTTTCTTCTGCGCCGACCCCGAAGTCAGTGTTTTTCCAGAGAACATCTATTTTCTTTTCATTTTCAAGCCAGGCATAGTTTTCGCGAAACCATTTCTGCAATTCAAGATCGGGCTTGATCCCGGATTCGTTTTCTACAAACAGGTTAACAGTGCCGTGATCAAAATTTTTGATCAGTATATCGATATCGCGACTTATCATATCTTTCGTCTGGCCTTCAATTCCAACCATCAGGCAAATTGACTGAAAGTAGCTTTTAACCTCATCGATATCTTTGAATGCGATTCCCTTTTTTAACACGCGGTTACGAAAATCATCATCAAAGGTTTCTATGCCCGTTATAAAGGTTATGGGAACACAGAAAAAGTTTCTGAATTCATCAAGTCGATGCCGGTATGACCAATGCGCTTCAAAGTAGAGTTTGCGAATCTTTTTAGCAACAACAATCTCTTTGAGAAATTCAAGTGTGGCTGTGGGAATTTCGAAACAGCTTCCGGAATTGATTACTTCAAGAACTTCAAACTCACCGGTAACCATTTCTAACACCTTGAAATTTGTTCTATCAATTGCATCTTCATCGGTTGAATTGTCGTCGATATAAGTGCAAAAACTGCATCTGCCCCACTTGCAAGGGAAAGCCCTGAGAAGAACTATTTCTCTTTTTTCAAGACTGTTCGTAATTTTGCCGTATCTTACCAGTGCCATAAATTCACTCTGTCTGCTATAATTAAGACCAAGATCATAAGATACTAAGGGTAAAGTTGAACTTATGCAATATTTTGTCAAAATTCTGATCATCTTGATTCTTATTATTTCGATCACCGAAGTTTCCAAACGCAACCAACTCGCCGGGGCAATTCTTGCCTCGCTGCCCATCACCAGTCTGATCGCTATCTTGTGGCTGCATTACGAAAACAACTCTCCAGAAATCATTATCAATCTTTGCAAAGATATTTTCTGGATGGTTTTGCCGTCGCTTCTTTTTTTCTGGGCTTTTCCCGAGCTTTTGAAGAAAAATTACAGTTTTGCTTCGGCCTTTAGTTTGTCGGTTTTTATCACAACTTCGGCCTATCTGCTTTTAATGAAAATCATTCAGCACTACCGACCCGGCAGCTAAAAATTTCGTTTGTCATTTTTCCACCCTTGAAATTGCCATTATTGGCTGCACTTAATCTGGATTTGTGATATTTTTTATCTGATGTACCTCTGCCAGAAATGCCAACAACAACTTAAGGTCTGCCCGGCCTGCAAACATAATCTGAGAGATCCGAAAGCCTCACTTTTCAATCAGTTGTCGGGTCTTCTGGTTTTTCTCACCCTCATTTTCGTGTCTCTTGAAATCAAGGTCACAGAAGAAACTGAAATCGCAATGAAACCATTCAGAGCGGCTCAGGAAGAGCTTGAAAACAGAAGAAAAGTCAAAGAAGCTGAAGCATTCAGAAGCTCTTCTGGTTCGTCTACAACCGAACCCAGGCAAAGAAAAAGTGCCAGGGTCGCATCAGCCTATGGCAGGGAAGGCGATTTCAGAGCCGGGGTCTGGGGCATGTTAAAAAGCGAAATAGTTGAAAACGAGACTGCTCAGCATTTAGAATTCCGGGATGACCCTTATGATCTCGATTATAAAACGAGAATCGGTAATTTTGACGTCGTAGCCAGATATATGTTTGCCCAGGGAAGACTGAGCGCTGGGTGCTACATTCTTCTTGGGCCACCGATCGAAGGCCTTGATAAAATAAAGAAAGATATGGCCCTGAAGGTAGGCGAACCAACCCCTTCCTGGATCAAACTGGACTTCAATTACTACAGTGACGAGGCTTGCCCTATTTTAAACAGCCTACCTGCAGTAGACCAGTTTTTTTATGAGATGTACATCTCTTTGGCCAGCCAGATGGGACCACCAGAAGAAACTGTTCTTAACGAGCTTGAACATTCACTTACCCGAAATGAGAAAATAGAGTCTGTTCTGGTACATGAACGTATGCTTACATATCGCTGGCAAACAATTCGCAGCAAGGTAAATTTTTATTTCGCAAGCCTGAATGGCAGACCATACTTTCGTCTTGAATTTCTTTCAAACAAAAAAGAAGGTGGCGCTGAAAAATGAAAATAGTCTGCCATCGCTGCAAGCATGAAACCGACCATTGCCCAAATTGCGGTTCAGCAGATTTGCAGAGAGACACGAACTTCAATAAAATTTTTCTGATTGTAATGATCATCGTCTGCGGCTTTACCGCCTATCGCTGGTATTCTGCCCTTGACGATCACGAATATGCTCAAAGACTGCGACGCTCATATTTAAAAGAAAAACTTGAAACGCAACCCAAGTTGCCCTTTGCCAAATAATCTAGAATCAGGAGTAGCAAATGTATTCATTTCCGGCCAATCTATTTTGCGATGTTCGCATTGAACAGGTATACCGCTCGATTTTAAGAATTGAAATGGGAAAACTGGAGGAAATAAAAGAAAAAAACGATACCGGCGCTTTTATCAGAATTTTTGATGGCAAACGCTGGTTTTATTCTTCAACCACCGATATTGAGAATATACAGAATGAAATTGATTCTCTGGCCACTCTTGCCGATGCAGATGGTATGGTGGCACAGCACCCGCTGATTAAAAAGCTGCAGGCCAATCAGGGCACTTATAATAATTTTTCAGGGAACGAGGTAGAAAGCGTCAGTCTTGGTGATAAACGAAAACTATTAGACAGCTATCTCAATCTAATCGAGAACGACAGTGAAATAACCCATTGGAGCGGCATTTATACCGATAATCACAGTCAAAAACAAATTTATTCAAGCCTTGGAGCAAATTTGAAATTCGATACGCAAATTGCCGGGTTGCGCGTCGGGGTAAGATTTGGCAGCGGAAAAAATGTTTTCAGCGAATCCTGGTGCAAGGCCAAGAGCAGCTTTAAAGAACTCGAAACCCTTCATGATGAAGCTAAAAATTTCATTGAACAGGCCAGAGACTTTTTTCACAACGCAGAAAAAATAGAAGGCGGCAATTATACTGTGGTTTTATCGCCGATGGCAGCCGGTATCTTTGCGCATGAAAGTTTCGGACACAAATCAGAAGCAGATTTCATGGTTGGTGATGAAACCATGATCAAAGAATGGAAGCTTGGCAAAAAAGTCGGATCTGACATTCTCAACATTGTCGACAGCGGCATTGTGGCCGGAAGCGGCTTTTGCCCATATGACGATGAAGGAACCAAGGCTGGCAAAACCATGCTTATCGAGAACGGAAAGCTTCAGGGGCGACTTCACAGCGCCATGACAGCGGCTGAGTTGCAGGAAGAAACTACAGGCAATGCCCGTTCGGTAAGTTTTGAGTATGAGCCCATAGTAAGAATGACCTGCACCTATATAGAGCCAGGGCAAAAAACCAAAGATCAGATTTTTGCCGAGATAGAAAATGGCATTTTCATTGATTCGGTAAAACATGGCTCTGGTATGTCAACCTTCACTCTGGCCCCCTCTATGGCCTATCTTATTAAAAACGGCAAGATCGATAAACCGGTTAAATTTTCGGTAATCACCGGCAATGTCATGAAAACACTTGATAAAATTGATGCTGTTTCTGACAGCCTCGAGATTCTAAGCTTCGTGGGCGGAGGTTGTGGAAAAATGGAACAATATCCTCTTCCGGTAAGCTTTGGCGGACCTTACGTCAGAGTAAGTGAAATAAACGTACAATAGGAGGCCGGCAATGAAAGAAACAGTAAGACAAAGAGTCAGACAAACCTCATTGAGTCTGGTAAAAAATTCGATTCAGGCTATCAGAAGAAAAGACATATGCAAAACTGGCTGCCGTTTGATTAAAGATGGGAAAATTTCTATAACAGGCGGTCTTGGAAAAGTAAATGAAGAAGAACTTTTTGCCAAAGCCGAGAAGTTTCTGGCCGAAGCCGTAGAGTATCCCGTCGAACCAGGGGGATCATTATCACACAAAACGGATCTTTCAGGTTTCAGAATTTCTGATGCCGAGCTTTGCGATAAAATTGAAAATATTCTACAGCAACTAAAAACTTCCCACCCAAACTTTTACATAAGCAACAAAGTAAATCTGAGCTCGATAGATTATTCGATTGAAAACGAGCTGGGACTTAATCTAAGTCACTCTGACACCTATCTCAGTCTTTCATTTCTTCTAAAAGAAAGCTCTTCAACCGGCATAATGGACACTTTTTTCGGAGTCGCTCAGCGCGAGCTCGATGAAACCAGAGTCGTCGACGCAGTAAACCAGATAATCGAAGCCTATCAAAACAAGCTTGAAGCTATCGATGGGGAAATTCCGGTAATAATTGATCAAGGCACTCTCACGCGTCTGTTTCTGCGCGATCTGAACGGTAAAATGGTTGGCAACAAAGCTTCACTTTTTGACGGACAGTTTGACCAGCAGGTCTTTTCTGAAGATTTTTCACTGCGAATAGCCAATGACCCGATTGAAACTTTTTCACCGGCTTTCGACGCTGAAGGAACGATTGCAAATGCAGACCTGCTAACTCTTATCGAACGTGGATTCATCAGAAGACCCTACACTGACAAGCGCACTGCGAGACAGTTTGGTTTTATGAATACCGGCTGTGCTGGCGGAAATTATGACAGCGTGCCATCGTTGGGCACATGCATGCTTGAAATCGCCCCATCAGACAAAACCCTGAAACAGCTTTTGCAGGGCAAGATGGGCATTCTCGTTGCTATTGCCAGCGGCGGCGACTTCACCCCCGACGGCATGTTCGCTTCACCGGTTCAGGTGGCCTATCTTACCGATGGTGAAAAACTAATCGGGCGACTGCCAGAAATGACGATTAGTGGCTCAATTTTTGACTTTTTCGGGAAAAATTTCGTCGGCGTTTCTTCGAACAAGTTTTATTGTGCCGGTGACGAAAGACTCGCCGTTGTCAATTTAGATGTAAAGAAACTTTGAACCAAAACAATTTCAGAAAAAGTTTTCTCATATTAATCACAGGTTTGCTGGTAATCGGCATTCCTGTGATTTTTATCAATTTTCTATCTGATCGAATCATGGAAAGGTCAAGAGAATCGGCTCTTGAGCTTCTTCGAGAAAAACTTCTTCTGGAAATGGAAAGTTTCAAATCGAGACTCAAGCCCCAAAACTACGTTAAGCATCTGATCAGAAAGGCTCACAGAAAGCTTCTGCCAGAGATAACCACCGACATACTTCGGCTTTACCCTTCGCGAAATTTTGGTCGCGACCAGTTCAATGAAGCTTTGCCTGAAAAATTTGCCGGCGAACTGAAATCTCTGGGTGTCAGTCCGTTGCTGTTCAACTGCAACTCAGTTCAATTTGAAAATCTTTATTACTGGTATGACCACCGGCTTCACCAGCAGCTTGGCAAAGACTCGCGCAAGCTTGCTCTGGCCCTGTCGAATGCAAATCTTGGTCTTGCCGCTTCGATGTATCAGCAAAATTATCTGAAAAAGTGGGATCTGAAAAGCTCAAGCAACCCACAACTGAATGAAATACTTTATATTTTTCTCGAGCGTGACTATTTAATTAATACTTATATCAGCCGCTTTATCGATTTACACCATCAATTCGACCAGGTTCGGCGAATCTATTCTGACTATTTTTCAAAACAGTATCTTTATACCTACAATTACTGCTGTCTTAGTAGTGTCAACATTCACGGCTGTTATAACGTAATTGTCACCCAGAACTCCATAGACCCGATTAAGCTTGCTGATTATGCACAAACCAATAGTTCTGCCGCTGAAGTTACAACATCTTTGATAAAAAATGCCAAAGCGACACAAAATGGCTTTAAAACAGATTCTGATCAGATCAGCTTTGTGTCACCACTTCCAAAAGAGTTTTTTGCTCATCTGATCCATTGGAACAAGGTTTTTCCCGCTTCTGCCAGCCTTTTCCCGAAAGATATAAAACTTCTGGCAACCGCACCAATTTCAGCAGAAATAAGTGATCTAATCGAGCTAAGCCGCTTTGTTAAGCTGTTTTCAAAAATTCTTCTGATGCTGTATATGCTTTTGTTTTTCAGAACCTGGTTTTTCGGCCTCGATCTACCTTTAAAAATTCACATAAAACTTGCGGCTGTTCTGGGAATAATTGTCCTTTTACCGGTTTCAGCAACCGCCATTTTCAGTTATTATCTTCTTTCGGGCTACGAAAGAGTTGTTGAATCGCATCTGGTAGCAAGAGTAAACAACAAACTCGATGTATTTACCCGCTTTGAAAGCGAAAACCGACTTAGACTTCAGGTCAAAAGTCTTAAAATAAAGCAATGGTTGCAAAACCATGGCGACCAGCACCCCATAGCGACGAAGATTCAAAATATTGAAAAAACTTTTCCCGACCTTTACAACTGGGTCACTGCCGTTTCTTTTTACACGCCGCAAGGCGAGTTTTTTGATTTACATGGAACGGCAAGACGTGATTCAACACTACTTGAAGGTCTGCTGGCAAAATATGTCATCAATCAGGGCCTGTTGAATGCCGGCGGCCGAAAAGCTCAGGAGCTTGAAATCAAAGCCAATGTAACCATGGGTCTGCTTGAAAACTTTCTTACTCCTGAGATAGAAGAAACTGCCGTGCCTAATGAAGGCACTCTTCAACGAGAGATTGTTCACACCCTTGATACCAACCTGGCAATTTTTCTGATCGTTCCAATTCATTCTGGTGATAGCATTCTCGGCTTTTTAAGAACCAACAATATAGAGCTTGATTCAAATAAGTATCTGGTAGCCATAAATCTTAAAAATCCCCAATTTTTCGACGATTCTTCAGGTCTTGTCGATATAAAATCAAGTGCCAGATTACGGCGACATTCAACTTACACTCATTTTACCTGGCCACCAAGAGCAATTTTTGATAAAGATCTGGCCGAAATTTTTGACCAGGCCATGAATCAAAGAGAGAACGGAATCAGGGTGGTTCGCAGCAAATCTGGTCTTGAAATAAAAGGCTGGAGATTCAGAGAAAACCATCAGGGAGTTTTTGTCGCCTACGGAAAAGCACGCAAACTCAATGATATCGGCCAGGCCATATTCATGATTTTCCCATTTATTCTGGGCTATTCAATCATAGTTCTGACCGTAATTTCAGGGGCATTGTCAAACCAGTTTCTCAGGCCGATTGATTTTCTTACCCAGGGAATCAAGGCCATAAATTCTGATCAACTCGGGGTAACCATTCAAAAAACTCAGATAAATGAATTCAGTAAAATCAATCAGGCTTTCAATGAAATGTCGGTGGCCCTGAAGCAAAAACAGCTGATCAGCAGATATGTTTCTGACAGACTGATTGAAAACATTGCCAAACTCGAGGATCAAGAACAAAGTTCAAGCGAGACCATTGAAGTTTCAATTATTTCGTCCGACATCAGAGGCTTCACCAGCATCACAGAAACTCACCCACCTTTCGAAGTTGTCGACATGCTCAATTCATACTTTACTGCAATGGAAGACGTCATCTTGAAAGAAAACGGGGTCATAGATAAATACGTAGGTGATGCAATCGTGGCAATTTTTTATTCGGGTCCGGGCCTGCCTGCCCCTGCGGTAAGAGCCTGCAATTCTGCGCTGGCCATGCGAGATGCCCTGAAAATTTTCAATAAAAAGCGCAGGGAAAATGATGAGTTTACCATCGAAAATGGCATCGGAATCGCTACCGGGAAGGTTATTTCAGGAAGTATTGGCAGTGAAACAGGGCGAAAAACTTTTACGGTTACCGGCAAAGCCACGGAAATCGCAGCTGAACTCGAGGCACAAACCTCTTCAACCTCCAGCAAAATTCTTGTTTGTCCGGTCACAGAGCAGAAAAGTCGCAACTTGTTCGAGTTTGCGGACTTTTTACCCGACAAACACGAGCTAAAAGGGCGCAAGCCATGAAAAAAGCATTTTCTACTGCAAAAACAGACCTGAATTGGCTTCAAATGGGGATGATCTGGGGGCTGACGATTCTCTTGCCCATTCTGATTTCATTTCAGGCTTTCGATTATTTTAACGAAAAATACCGCGAATATTCACAAACGAAACTGATAAGTGAATATGAAGACCAAATTTCTTTTTTCAATCATTCACTTAAACCAGAAGCCTATCTGCAAAATCAGACCTTCAAAATTCTCAAGCTGATCAATGAGGACGAAAAGGCCAGACCGGAACAGATAGTCGATAAAATCGCCGGGGCGATTGAAGTACGACCAATAATGGCAATCTTTCGTGAAAACAAGAATGGTTCATTGTTTTCAGTTTCATATAAGCCAGAAGATATAAAAGAACAAATTTTTCCGCACAAGATTCTCTTTCGCAAGATTTTCGCTCTTTTAAGTTCAAAAGCTTCTAAAGACAATTCTAAGGCCGCCCGAAAAATTTCCGAAAGCCGTCTGATTTTTCAACAATTGTTCAAAACTTTAACCACCAGCACTTTGTTGAAAAACAAAGTTGCCAGGAATTATTCCGTTTCTTTTGGGGGTGAAATCTTTTTTCAGATTCTTGAAGCTCAGAAGGGCAGAAGATTTTCACATGCGATTCTGGTCTACCGTGGACGCGATATGTCCAGCCAGACTATTTTCAAACACGCAGCAAAAAACGGTAAAAATATAAAACTGGTATTAAAGCCGGTCTTAACCAGTTATTCGCAACAGCAAGCTGATAATTTCAACTGTGGCATCAGAAATTGTGATGATGGTATAAAAATACTCGCCCCCACAAATCAAACCTTTGTCAGACATTTTCTGCATGAAGGCGGAAACCGGGTTGTTAAAGAGTTGGACAAGATTCCTTTTCTCGAAATTCTAATTCCCGAAAAAACGATCGACCATCCGATCAAGGCATACAGAAAGCTTTTCAGATCTTCAGGTGTTCTGATAATCATTTTGACAGCAATGCTGTTTTTCAGATTCACTATTTTTCCTGATGACCTGCCGAAAAGTTTGAAAAAAAGAGCTCTGGGAGCAATTATTCTCGCCTCGATTTTTCCGTTTTCGACAATGGCGGTGAGCCTGTATTTGTTTCGCAGCTTTGACAAAAATATTTCACGATTGAATCTCATTCAGCATATGGAAATGAAAATAGCCCAGAATTTCGAACAGATTTTTCACAGAATCACGGAATACGAAACTTTTCTTGCATCAAGGCCCGACCTTAGTCAAAAATTTCTTAACATCAGTGACGATGAATTTACGACCTTATGCCGGCGACTTGGCAAAATTCTCCCCTTCTCAGAGGCAGTCTACGTATCGAAAGAGCAGAACTTTTCCTGCTCGTTTCCGCAACGGGCTTCTGTTTTTAAGATGAAAGGAAGCGACCCGATATGGTCGTTTCTGCCAACGATGACGCTGAACTGGCTCAAAGAAGACGGGCGCAACAATCGAACACCACAGCATTATTTCTTACTTGCCGGCAAAAAAATCAAGGTTACATTTGCCGGCGATTCAATGCAGTCGGTAGGAGGACTTTACCTGCTCAATCAGGGTTCGAACCCGGTCTGGGTTTCAAGCAATATCATCACCGGCAATGCTTCTGAAGAGCCGGCAATACTTAATCTAAAATACGATTTGGGCCCTATTTTAAGCCGCTATTATAGCGACAAAACTGAAACCGGTTTTTTTCACGAAAAATTTGGTCAGGCCGAAATCGACTACGGCTTCTTTCCGATTCGGCAGATAAGCGAAAAAGACTTCTGGCAAGGAAGCTTTGCCAACAAGCAATCAGAAATTTTCGCACCATATCTTAACACCAATACAAACCAAATCTATCGCGAAAACCTTTCTGACAAAGAAAAAATTGTAATGATCAGAACCAACCTGGCCCTGCCACATAAAGTGATTGCCATTGCCCGCCTTAACCAGGGCTTTTCGGGCTTCAGTATTTCTCAGTTCATTTATGCGGGCTTTTTGTTCATGCTTCTTTTGCTCTATTTTTCGTCTCTTTTGCTCGATCGCTTTTTGATTGAACCGGTTTTTTCTATGGCCGAAAGTGCAGAAAAAGTGGCACGCGGCGCTGTAGACTGGAAGCTGCGATTCAGTTCCGGTGATGAGCTTGAAGCCTTGAACCGAAGTTTCTCTGAAATGATCGCGGGGCTGAAGCAACGCAATCTTCTTAAAGACTACGTTTCAAAAGAAGCCATCTCTGAGATCGAGCAGAACCTGCACTCAGAACTTTATCCAGGTGGTGAATATTGTGAGGCTACAGTAATTTTTGCTGAGATCAGAAATTTTTCCGAACTGTATGAACAAAAACCGTCACAAGAAACGATCGAAGCTTTGAATAGATTTGTCACGATCTGTGATGAAGCCAGTAAAAAGCAGGGCGGCAATATCGATAAGATAATCGAAAAAACGATTATGCTGGTTTTCAGGCATGATGCAAACATTGCAGAATCTCACTGCCTGAGAGCAGCCACCGCTGCCATAGAGCTAAGGAAAATTCTTGCTGAAAACTCACTGAAACTTCAGGCGGGCATAGCATCAGGCAAGGTAATTTCCGGGCGAATCGGATCCTATAAAGGCAAACTCGATTTTACGGTGATTGGAGACACGGTAAATCTGGCAGCCAGACTTAAAAACGAAGCATTTAACAGCGATGCCGGAATTATTATCTCGGGTTCAGCCATGAGAGTTCTGAAAGGCAAAGCCAGAGTTCACTTTTTAAGGCGTTGTTCAATCAAAGGCAAAAGCCGTGAATTCAATATTTACGAACTCGATGAACTGAGAAGCCAGGTTTAACAGTTTTGCCATAAAAAATTGAAGCACCACAATGATAATTCTGCAGTAATTCAGACAAACTGCATTTTCAGAAACATTGCATCTCGAAGGCGAATTCGTCGGGATGTTTGCCGCATCTGAAGAGATAAACACATCCGGCATCACCCCACATCAGCTCGGCTTCAGGCACAGAGTCTATCTGGGCAACAAACTTCATTTCTTCTTTGCATAAGAGGCATTTTCTGGCCGTAACTCCCTGAATCCAGATCGGGTAACCACCAACGCTTGAAAAGGGCTCTATTTCGCACCCCATAACCATACAGGCTTCTTCGTAAACATCCCAGGGATCATCTGGGTCGACTTCTTCGCAAAGCCCGATCACCTGATGATTTTCTTCTTCAAGGCTTTCAAAATCAGGCAGCATTTTCACCTTATCGATAGTTGCCAATGAAGGTTTGATGCTCTCATCAGCAGTACCGGCGTTTTCAAAGACAAATTTATCATTGGCAGGAGAAGCAAAATAGCGAACCAACCATTGCCCATCTTCATCTTTGCCGCCCCAGGGCAGGCATGAAAAGCAATAAAAAAACTGTAAAAGGCCGCCGGACTTTTCGATTGAGTTTTCGCGAAACTGAAAAACAAAGCTTAAGGGCTTGCCGCAACTCTTACAAATGGGAACCGCAGAGTCTTTCTCTGCGTAAGCCGGACCACCAAACCTGATTTCAGTTGCTTTTTCAGGTGAAAAATCGGTCGGAACGGCCTTTATCCTTGCGCAGGACTTAATCATGGGTTTAAGAAGAGATTCAATTTTACTCAGCATGCGTGCCCCTTTGTAAAAGTTGGCCATAATAACGATAATGGCCGGTAATTTTAAATTCGAACAACATATCTTCAAGCTGCGGCCCCTGACCGATATTGTGAACGATCAAAGGTCTTTTGGCATCGTTTGAAAAATGTTCGGTAACTACGCCGATATGCGGCAAGTTGCCTGGCAGCATCCAGGTAACCAGATCGCCTGGCAGATAGTCTTCTGGATCTGTAGAAACAGTTAAAACCAGGCCCTTTCGAGAAAAAAAGGTTTGCAGGTTGGGAACCCGTCGATGATCAATATTGGTATCGGGACGTTTCAAGCCCCAATTTTTCGGGTATCTGGAAAATGCCGAACGCATGTCGAGGTGAACATCTTTTTGCAGGTCAATACCAAGTTGTCGGTAAGCTCTGATGATAACATCGGTGCAGACACCGACGCCTGCCGGCACATCTCCGCCGGGATATTTGATTTTGCGGTAAGAACCATCGTAGACCACTTGATACCTGGTTCTTTCAATGGCAGCGTTGCTTAGTTTCCGGCCGAATCCTGCGGGTTCACCCTTTCTGGTTCTGAGAACGGGTGGCTTAACATCTGGAATTTCAGAATAGTTCTGGGTGAATGAAGCTGCCGCCAGAGCAAGAAAAATGATCAGAACGGGAAAAAAAAGCTTCTTAACGCAAATACTCAAGCTTTCCTCGATTCATCGTGGCATTGGCCCAAAATGTTCGTTAACGATCTGCCATTTTTCGCCTTCTTTTACCCACAAAGCCGTTCCGCGGCCGGGGTTGGTAAACCTTTTACCATTGATGGTTCCTGACCATTCAAAATGAAAGGTACAGCTGGCGAAATTTTCCCGAACAATTGTCCAGTTGATGTTGGACAAGTTAAAATGCTCGTCTTTTATAAGCGAAAAAGTCTTGCTTATAGCCCTTGAAACCTGCTTTTTCCCAAAATATGTAGCTTCGGCAAAAACTACGGTGCAGTTATCATGAAAAAAATCTTTAACCGCATCCCAGGTCTGTTTAGCCAAAGCCGCTTCATAAAGTTTTATTGTTTCCTGTACGCTGTTCATATGGTATACCCTATCAGTTGCCGAAGCTGTGGTCAAGCGCTTTAAAAGATTTCAGAAAAGAATTCTTTTAAAAACCTGCAACAAAATAATAAATATGAAAACCAAATTTCTCAAAGGAATCAAATACCAGGCATAATATGGCGGAAAGCCCTTTTTGCCTGTGCTTTTAACTTCTTCAAGGCGATCGCCCAGCTTTTCAAGCCACTGAACCGATCTTGGCCATTCAGCAAGCTTTTTAACCCAGGTTTCGGGAAAAGACGCTGAATCGGCACCAGCACCGATTATTGCTCCAAGTATTGCCGCGGTAGTATCGGTATCGCCTCCGGCAAGAATGATTTCTTCAATGCCTCCGGCAAAATTTTTCTGGTTTCTTAACCACACGTGAATGACAGCAGCAACCGTATGAACGATATAGCCAGAAACTCCATTCACCCATCCTTCTGAGAGGATAAAATCTTCGAGACTTTCATTCTTTTCACTCGAATCTATGGCACGTGTCATAAGGTCGGCAAATTCTTCGTTCATATCAGGAATTTGCGCGTTAATTAGCTCTTTAAAAGCAGTAAAAGAAACATTCTGCCTTTTTCCTGATAATGAAGCCGCGAATGCTACGATCATTGCGCCATGAAAAGCTTTTGGGTCAGTATGAGTCAGCAGGGTCGAAGCTTTAACGAACTCTGACATTCGGGCAAAATCATCGGCAAAAAAGACACCAATAATTGGCGAGCGCATGGCCGGGCCATTTCCGGCAGAAAAAACGCCGCTTTTTTCTGGAGAAAACCCAAGCCAGAGCTTCAAAATGCTGCGCAAGGTCGCAAAGCCAATACCTGCTGGTAAGCTTAAAAGCCAGAGCCTTAGGCGCCAGGCGAGGTTATGTTTGAATTTAGAGCAGTCGTCAAAACATCTTATAAGGCTTTGGGCAGTGAAACAAGCATTGTCAGTATCGTCAGAAACCATTCCGCGACCCCAGAAAAGGGTCTGTTCGACGCCGCGACGAAAATATCTGCGCGTTTTTTCGGGTTTAAGAAACTCTACGGGCAAGCCCAGAGAGTCGCCGAGGGCCTGGCCAAGCAAGCAGCCGGTGCAGGCTGATGGGTAATTCGAGCTATTCATTAAGATTCGAAGCAAAAACGAACTTTTTCGCTTCAGCGATTTTTTCTGAGGAAACCAGATTGAATTGCTGAAACTTGTGCAGAATAAAAAGTCGATCTTCAGGTTCTGAAAAAAGCCTAAAAGCTTCTTTTAAATCAAAATTTGAAAGAATAAGGGTAAGAGCTTGATTTATCTCGTTTGAAGTTAAATGCTTTTCTTTCTTTAAGGCGAATAAAAGATCAAAATAGTCGCGAACTTTTTTCAGCCCCATTTCTTTGAATATGCTCACAAGAAATTCAACACGACCCCTGTTCAATTGTTGCCTATCAATTCTGCCGTTTTCAAAAAGTTGATTCAATTTTAGAAACTCTTTTAAAACTCTGTAGATTTGCTTTCTCAGGCCTTCAATATCAAGTTCAAGACTTTCTTTTCCGGGTAGCGAAGCGAAATACTGCCCTATCTTTTTGTCTTCTTCAAGTACATGCTCTTTGATCCAGTCCATCAAAAATTTCTCCAGAGCCTCCATGTCTGGAACTTGCTGTTGATTGAATTTAACCAGAATGCTGGTAAGTTTTTGCACCAGCTCATCATGCTTTTCACGATGCTCAACCATTTCAGGGTAGGAAATCTCTTTCATGAATTCCTCTTCTTCCTGAAAATGATACCTGGTGTATTCTACAAGGAACTTCATGGTTTCCAGCAGTTTATCAAAAGAATTTCCATTGATTACGGACTGCTGAAAATGATTGACAAGTTCAAACAGTTCTTTATGCTGGCTGTCGACATTGGGGCAGCCTACTTCAAATGATTTATCCCAGATCATTCAAATCCTCTATTATAAATAAGATCTAACAAGCTTCTATTTTAAACATAATTGGGGGAAATATCAACCGGCCCGCGCAATGATCGCGGTGTTTGGAAAAGTTTCATGTCAAAACACAGCCGGCAAATTAAAGAAACGGAAATTAAAGCAAAAAAGTCTGTTCTTCTCGGGTTTTGATTTTCAATTGTCCGGGCGAGCCAGGAACGATAAGGTCGGCGAAAACAGCTTTGCAGATATTCAATTCTTTACTTCCCAGTTCAAGAATAATCGTTTTAAAAATTGACGGCTTCTTTAAATCATCATCATTTTCATATTCTTCAACCTCTAACAAAAGCCGATTCCTGGCCGGCAAAAATAGGCTGTGCCATGCTTCATACTTTCAAGAGTATATGGATGAAGTAAAAAACCACTGTTGGCTATTTCGGCAATAAATTTTGACAAACTTCCGACCTTGATGCAGATATGATGTAAACCAGGCCCACGTTTAGCCATGGCTCTTTTATATGGACCATCGCCAACAGGTTGCATTAACAAAATTGATCCGGAGTGATCAGCATCAGAAGTCAAATACTGCTCCTTGGTTCCCTCAGCTTCGAATCTTTCAACCTGATTGCGCACCAGATCGGCAGGCATTGATTTTTCAGACTCTTCAACATCTTTTACCAAAAGAGCGATGTGATCGATATAAAATTGGCCCATTTTAAATCCTTTATCTGAATTGAATCGAATAATACCTTCTCAGATTATCACAAATTCAAAAACGATTCTCGCGAAGAAACCCAATTTCCCCGAAACGTTGATGTATATTCTGGTTCATACGTAGGGGCGATTTGTGGTAAAGACCGGCCTAAAAGGGTGAGAGCCCCGTAACAAAAGCTACGAGGCTCTCATAGACCTGGCCAACGACCGAGTTTTGGCCACGGAGGGCCTTATGCCTAAGCGCATGAGGATGCAAGCGCTTAGGCGAAGCCATGGATGGCGCTTATGCCGGGCGCGCCAGGATGGCAAGCGCACGGCCTCCCACGCGTGGGAGTGGCGGTCGTCGCCGATAAAAAACATGATCGGCCTAAAAGGGTGAGAGCCCCGTAACAAAAGCTACGAGGCTCTCATAAACCTGGCGGCGACCGACTTAGGCACAGGATGTGCCTATGCTGAAGCGCATGAGGATTCACGCGCTTCGGCGAACCACCTTGGGAGTGGAGGTCGCCGTTTTTTGCTTAGAGCAGCTAAAATGGAAAAGACCCTGTAGATTTCTCTACAGGGTCTTTATAGACCTGGCGGCGACCGACTCTCCCACGGAGCTGCCCCCGCAGTACCATTGGCGTCTT
>JASURT010000094.1 GCA_030446435.1 Candidatus Ozemibacter sp. | reverse complement strand
TTATATTGTAATACTTTATAAACAGGTTGGTTAACCATGAAAAGACAAACATTCAAAGTTCTATTCAGTGTAATTTTTATAGCCTTTCTCGCTTTTGCCATCGGCTGCGGCGGCGGAGGCGGCGGCAATCCGGTTGCTCCACCGGTTACTGATTCTGTTAGAGTGAATGCTGTTTCCGACAGTGATCTGGACCATTTCGCATCTGAATTTGAAACACATATTCACAACTTGATGCTTAACAGCTATGGTCCGGTATATGATATCGACAATGACGGCAAAGTTTCTATTTTGATTTCTCCTGTCTATTCAAAACTAGGCTTTGCAGGCCTTTTCAACAGCAATGATTTTGATTCAAATGAGAATAGCAATCAGCGAGACTTAATTGGAATCTTTTCCCCAGATACGGCTAAGAGCTGGTATGGAGAAAGATGGCGTGAAGCTAGCAGAGAAACAATTTGCCATGAAATGCAGCATCTGGTTAATTATAGTGCGAATCTGTATTTTAACAATGTCGGTGCAATGGAGGATGTGTGGCTGGATGAAAGTCTTTCTGTCGGCGCTGAGGCCAGATATCGTCTCTTGCGGGGCAGCCCGATTTTAGAAAATCGTTTCACTCTTTGGGCAGAATCTCCAAGTTCTGTTGGTTTGACCAACTTCAGCCGATCTCTTTCACAGTATGGGATGGTCGGCTTATTTAATCTGTTTCTTTATCACCAATCGAATGATGTAACGATAAAAGCGATGGTAAATTCAAATTTGTTGGGCAAAGCCAATGTTGATAATTTATTTGCGACAAAAGGCGGATTGGATGGAATGCTCCAAAAGTGGGCCATGGCTGCATTTTTGGACGGATTAAATAAAAAAGGGCTTGCTGATCTTAGCAAGATTGATAGTGGCTATAAATATTCAAGTATCTTGGGACTCGATTTGCAATATCAGAGCGTTAACTTCGGACAATCTACTACAAATTTATCTATTCCCGCTTATGGCGCGGCGTTTTACCTGTTAAACCAGCCAGTTGGCTTTAACTCAAACAGTTATCAATTCAAAGTCGATATCAATTCAGTTGGTTCAGATAGCAAGAAGTTAGAAGTTCTAATGGTCCGGCTACCGAGTGTAAGTGGTTGGACTAAAAGATCCTTGCGTTCTGCGGTTGTTGGCGGTACAAGTGTTTTGGCAACTCCAGGAACCTTTTACAGCTATTCGCATCCATACAGTTCCACGACGAGCGAATTTTCTTTAAATATCCCTACAGACAGTTCAATTGCCAGATTTGCATTGGTGGTAACTAACCCTACTTCTACTTCTCAAACTGTAAAAATCATTCCAGAATCTTATGACCTTGGTCAGGTTGCTGCGAATATCAAGCCAAGCTCACAATATGTTGATGATTACGGCCAATTATTGTTGAACCAGGCACAACTCAAAGCCCGGCTTAGAATGATGGCGAATAAAAGAATCAGCAATTCGATGCTGATGGCTTCAAAAACTATGAGAGCTTCTGATCATTCATCAGAAAACGTTGGCGACATAGTGAATCTGAAAGTTGTTGCGGATTGGTGGGGAGCCTCTTATGTTAGCAGACGCTGTAAACTGGAAAGAATTACCCCTAACTGTAAGATTTTTGTAGATCAGGAGCCTTACAACGGATTAAGTGCGGTGCCAGTTGAAGAATAGTTTTGCATTAATGGTTCGCCTGCCTTGATTCTTAATCGTTCAGGGCGCGAGTTTCCAGAATTCGTTTTCATCTATTATGAGCAGGCCGGTGCCCATTTCCCGGTATGAGATGGCCTGTTCTATCGGCGTTGCCCAGATGGTGTTGCGCCAGTCCTGATCGAGCTCGGCCAGTACAATGAACTGAGTGTTGAGTTTGACTGTAGTTTCGAGTTCGAGATGGTTAAGTCGAAAAAACTCTTTTAACTCATTGTCTGTATGCTTCTTCGATTTGCCGCAGAAACAGATTCTTGCGTCGGTTTCGATTTTTTCGTTGGGCTGATCTAAAAGAATGCCGTATTTTTCGAGTCTTTTTTCGGTTTGGGCTTGAGCTTCACCCAGTAGTTCAAGCAAAGAACCCTTCAACTTTTCAATGGGGCCTGCATCGAGCTCGCTTTGAATATCAAGGCTTAGATGGTGAATATGAGAAAAAGGTGATTGTTGCTGTAAATCAGGGTGGTTTTTAATCCAGTGTCTGAGCATTTTGACTTCAGGAACCACAAGGATTCCGTCAGCCAAAATGCCCTTTACCAGCCCTTTGAATTCTGCAAGTCTGGTATGATAGCTTTGATCTGTCATTTTTTCTTTTTTGAATTTTTCAGATATTTGTCAAACCAGTCGAACATCTCTGCAAGCGTGTGCAGAATCGACTCGCGAGCTTCGTAGCCGTGCCCTTCGTATGGAAGCACCACCAGCCTGGCGATTCCTCCGTGACCTTTGATAGCTCCGAAAAGCCGCTTGCTTTGAATCGGGAAGGTTCCCGGGTTGGGATCGTCGGCCCCATGAATCATCAATAATGGCTCGTCAATCTTGTTTGCATGAGAAAAAGGTGAGAGTTTCATGTAGACATCCTGGGCTTCCCAGAAGGTTCTTCTTTCGCCCTGAAAGCCAAATGGGGTCAGGGTTCTGTTATAGGCCCCACTTCTGGCAATGCCGGCTGCGAAAAGATCTGTGTGGGCCAGCAGGTTCGCCACCATAAAAGAACCGTAAGAATGACCGGCGACGCCAATTTTTTCAGGGTCAGCGATTCCAAGTTCCACAAGTTTGTCTACGGCTGCCTGGGCCCCGGCGGTTAACTGTTCGATGAAAGTGTCGTTGGCAGTAAGAGGGTCACCAACAATAGGAATTTCAGCATTGTTCAACACCGCATAACCACGCAGAACGAAAAACAGAATGGACGTGCCCGAAATTCTTGCGTAGCGATTGGTCGCGCTTCTGACCTGACCGGCGGTTTTTACGTCAGTGTATTCACGCGGGTAAGCCCAGACGATGGTCGGATACTTCTTGCCCGGTTTATAGTTCAAAGGGTAATAAAGAGTGCCCGAAAGCGGTACGCCGTCATTGCGTTCATACTTGATCAGCTCTTTTTTGACTTTGTTAAGCTCTGGGGCCGGGGCAGGGTAGTTGGTAAGCTCGGTCGGTGCACCGGCTTTGCCGTTGACGATCTTTCTCAGATAGAAGTTGCGCGGGTTTTCTTCGTCTTCGCGGGCGGTAACGAAAGCCTTTCTGGCGTGCGACGAAAATTCAACGAAGGTTTCGAATGCTTCGAGACCTGAAACGAAAATTTCCTGCTTTTCTCCGGTTTCAAGGTTGTAACGATGAAGAAAGGGTTTGTAACCTTCCGGAGTTGCGCCTTTGCCATCGAGGTAGACCCACTGGTCATCTTCAAGAATTGCCAGAGTCTGCCCATCAGGCTTTGCGTAATACACCAGATTTCCTTCGTCTTTATACTGGTCATAATAGTTGCGGGAAAAAATTACTCTGGACTCTGATGCCACATTGGTTTTGCTTAAATCGATCAATCTTGCCTTGATCCATCTCGTATCACGATCGTAGTCCCAGATTAAAGCGATGTTTTCCTTATCGAGAAAATCAAGGCCCGCATAACGCATGGGTAGACGAATAATTTCTCGTTCTTTGCCGGTAAAAGGCGCGTCGAGAGACTTCATCACATCTCTGAACTCTACTTTATTGTTGGGGTCGCCGCCATCAAGAGCTTCGAACCAGCACAAAGTCGAAGGTTTCAGCCTTTGCCAGAACAGATTTCGCATTCCGACCTGTACACCTTCGATTGGAATTTCATCACCAACCGGAATTTTAGCAAGTTCTTTGACCAGCTTGCCTTTATCGTTCCAGATTTCGAGTCGGTTAGCGAATCTGTAGTGGGGAACGGTGCGGGAAAATGGTCTTTCAAGAATTTTTACCAGATAGTATTTGCCGTCTGGCGAACTACTGAAGCTCGTGATCAGATCAGGCTTGCCGATTTTGGTCTGGCGTCCGTCGGCAAGATTGTAGCGAATAATCTGCGCGGTTGCATAATATTCGAAAAGCTTTTCGTCATGGTTGGTTTGCAGAAGATCCTGGTAAGTTCTGACCTGTGAAACTTTTCCGGTGGTTTCCTGAATTTCAGGAGCCTCAGGAATAAGTGGCGCATCAGGCTCTTTGCCCCGCTTTTCACCCCAAACCGGAATGAAAACTTTTTGACTGTCCTTGCTCCACCAGAATGGATTGAGCAAAACCGAATTAATGCGGGCCGGGCCAATCGGCTTTCCCCTCAGTTTGACCGGGTCAAACAGCCATACCTGCGAACCACCTGCTTTATATTCGGCGGCTAAAAATCTTTTTCCGTCCGGTGACCAGGTCGGAAAACCGAATCTGCTGGTTTGCGGCAGTTCGAAATCTTTTATTTCTTTGGTTTCAAGATTTAACAGGCGTAATCTTTTTACGAAATAACTGCGTTTAGGAATATTGTATCTGGTGAGAATTCTTATTCCGGCAAGCTTTGCCGTGGGCTCAGCCAGGTCTTCAAGCAGAAGCTGAGTGGTGTATTCAACCAGAAGGGCTGTTTTGCCGTTTGGGTTAACGCTAATTTGCGGCGGGTTGGGGGTGTCGACTATGTCGACAATTTTCTTTTCGGGTTGGCGATATCCTTCTCTGGCCATAATTTTGCTTTCTGCTGAAAGAGTGATGATCAGAAGACAAATCAGCAGTCTGGTCAGTAATTCCTTTCCCATTGTATTTGTGTCCTTTCCGGATTTTTTTACATATTAAGATATGTACACCGGAAAGGCAAACCTTGCTTTTAATTCGACAGGAATTGCAAATTTTGCCAGTAAAAATTAAACTGAAGACATGCAGCAGTTTTTAATGTCTATTTTTTCTGACCCGCATTATGCCGAGGAGCTGAAAAGAATCTTTTCTTTTTCAGATTCAACTCTTGAGAAGTTACTGACCTCTCTGGGAATTTTCCTCGTTCTGACTCTGCTGAAAATACTGGCAGATCGTTACGCGCGGCGAAAAGTAGATGATCTGAAGAAAAGCTATGAATCTCACCGGCTGATACTCTATGTTTACAGCTTTTTGCTGATAATGTTTATCGGCCGGGTCTGGATCGAGGCCCTTGGGCACCTTACTACCTTTCTGGGCCTGGTAACCGCTGGTCTGGCTATCGCAATGCATGATATCTTCGCGAATCTCGCAGGCTGGGCTTTTATCGTCTGGCGTAAACCTTTTCGTCTTGGTGATAGAATTCAGATCGGCGCGAATGCCGGAGATATAGTTGATATTCGCCTGCTTCAATTCAGCATGGTAGAAATTGGAAACTGGGTCGATGCCGATCAAAGCACCGGCAGAATTATTCATGTACCCAATGTGAGAGTTTTGCGCGAAGCTCTCGCCAACTACCACATCGGTTTTGAGTTTATCTGGAATGAAGTTGCCGTGCCGTTAACCTTTGACAGCGAATGGCGCGAAGCAAAGAAGATCTTGACCGAAATCGTCGAAGAAATAGCCGGGCCTCTTGCAAAAGGTGCAGAAGAACAAATTCGCCAGTCAGCTGAAAAATTTCTGATTTATTACTCGAAGCTGACGCCCATCGTCTACACAACAGTTCGTGACAAAGGAATCGTTCTTACGGCCCGCTATCTTGTCGACCCACGCAAACGCCGATCAACCGAACACCAGATATGGGAATCAATACTGGACAAGTTTGGTCAGCACGACAGAATTACTCTTGCTTACCCGGCCACCAGAGTTTATTTTAATCAGGAAACCCCGACTATTTCTCACGGCCCCAGATAAAATAAATCAGTAACCCAACCGGTCCGGTAAAAAATATTAATGCAAGCCAGGCCAGACGATTTGACCGGCATTTGCCGTCTGTTCCGGTGAAAAGCAGTGCTGCTGCCTGAAACAGGAAGGCAAATGCCAGATAAAGACTTGCGTATGTTGAAAATGCGCCCATATGATTTATACCAATCCTGATCGGGTAATTAACCCAGATCGTTTGCCTGTAGCCATCTTTCGGCATCCAGAGCCGCTGCGCAGCCTGTTCCGGCTGCGGTGATCGCCTGTCGGTAATGGGGGTCTATAACATCGCCACAACCGAAAACACCTTCTATGTTTGTCGCGGTCGACGGGTGTTTTACCTTGATGTAACCCTTTTCATTCAGATCGATTGCGTCTTTGATGAAGTCTGTGTTCGGTACATGACCGATTGCCATGAACAGGCCTTTGCAGGCGTAATCAGATATTTCATCAGTCTTAACGTTTTTGACTTTGATGCCTTCCATGAACTGGCTTCCGTAAACTTCGTCGAGAACTGAATCAAGAACCAGCTCTATTTTAGGATTATCAAAAGCGCGTTTCTGCATGGCCTTGCTGGCTCTGAATTCCTGACGGCGGTGAATCAGCAGAACCTTCGAGGCAAATCTGGTTAGAAAACTGGCTTCTTCAATGGCTGAATCGCCGCCACCAATTACCGCAATTACCTGATTGCGAAACATGGGTAGCGCACCGTCACAGGTCGCACAGGCCGAGACACCTTTTCCCCAGAATTTCTTTACGCTTGGAAGATCGAGTATTCTGGCGCTTGCACCGGTAGAAATGATTACCGAATGCGCTGTGATGGTTCTGTTTGAATTACTTAGTGTGTAGGGCTTCGACGAAAAATCGACCTTGTCGATGTCTTCCATGATGAATTCGGCACCGAATCTTTCGGCCTGCTTTTTCATGTTCATGATGAGCTCGGGGCCGTCGATGCCTTCCGGAAAGCCAGGAAAATTTTCTACTTCAGTCGTGGTCATCAGCTGTCCGCCGGCTTGCCCGCCTTTAGTGAAGCCTTCGATAACCAATGGCTGAAGGTCTGCTCTTGCTGTGTAAATTGCTGCAGTTAAACCTGCCGGACCTGATCCTACTATGACAACTTTCTTGGCCATTTTTTTCTCCTGAAATATTATTATGTATGCCATTATACATTATTGCCTTCCTGAGTCAAAGAAGCTAATTCCCAATTTTGTTTGACCGGGCAGATTTGCTTAATTTCATTCGGGCGTTGCACGCAGGCGTTTTCAACCCTATGCATCCATGTCTTCTCAACTTTCTTGCTTCAAGCTCAACTCATGATATTCCGGGAACCAAATTTAATGGTGGCGCTAAGTGGCTTGAATCGTTTATTTTGACAGAACAGTCTGCTGAAATTTGGAGGAGCTATAGATGAAGAAGTTTTTGGCGCTTGTTTCGATTATTTGTTTTTGTTGTGCTTTTATTCAGCCAGGATTTGCCGCAGATAACTCAGGTGCTTATGAAAAGCTTTTCTCTGCTGAGACCGAAGCTTCAGAAATTGAAGCCATGTTCGCGAAATCATTTCTAAAGGTTGTACCGGTCGAAAAAATATGTGAAATCAGCAAGGTTTATACCTCTACATTAGGAAGTTTTAAACAGGCCGACAGCAGTAGTTCGCCGATTAAACTCGTTTTCGAAAACGGCAGCTGTCTTTCGACAATTGGCTTCGATTCACAAGGAAAAATCAATACTTTGTGGTTCGGTGCGCCGGAGTTGCAGAAAGACAGTCTGGCCGAAGTTCTGAAACTTTTTGAAGAACTTGAAGACCAGGTTTCTATCTGCCTTACGCGCAATGATAAAGAAGTTCTGATCGATAAACTTTCTGAGAAGCCACTCGCCATAGGTTCGGCTTTCAAACTATTCATTCTCGAGGCATTGGTTGCGCAGATAAAGGCCGGCGAAAGAAGCTGGTCAGATATCATCAGAATTGAAAATGAATGGAAATCTTTTCCGAGCGGTATTCTTCAGGAATGGCCGGCAGGGTCCCAGTTGACTCTTGAATCTGTTGCCAACCTGATGATTTCTCTTAGCGACAACACTGCCACAGACCACCTTTTTAATCTAATCGGCCGGGAAGAGCTGCGCAGGTATTTTCCCAAAACCTGTAACCCACCGTTCAACACTTTCGAAATGTTCAAACTCAAAATCTTCTTTCCGGCAGAAGGCGAAAAGTTCATTAACGCCGAGGAGAAAGAAAAAGAGAAGATTCTCAATGATCTGGGCGCAATTTCGACCGGCCAGATAGCTTCAAGTTCCATTATTTATGGCTGGAAGACTCCGAAAATGATCGACAGCCTAGAATGGCACATTACCACTCGCGAGCTTTGCCGGACAATTTTCAAGCTGAAAAATTGCAAAGCCATTCAAATAAATCCCGCTACCGGTCTTGTAGATAAAAAAGACTGGAATCTGGTAGGGTTCAAGGGCGGCAGTGAACCCGGTGTTCTTAACTATACCTGGGTTCTTCAGCGAAAAAATGACCCTGATTTTTATTGTCTGTCGTGTACCGCAAACAACTCAGAAAAAGAGGTTGATTCATCAAAGTTCAATGTGGCTGTTGCCCGCTTGCTGAAGCTGGTTCAGGCAAAAAATCTCGATGCGCATTGACGCTTTGGGCTTTCATTCCTATAATTAAAGAAAAATCGACACTTTCGACCATTGGAGGTCGCTATGAAAAAAAACTATAGCCTGAGGGCAGCTCTTCTATCGCTGACCTGCCTGTTGATGCTTACCTTTCTCCTGCAGAACACTGCTTCGGCAACTCTCCAGGAAGACCTTGATCGCTACCGGCATGAGTATGAAACTCTGTATCGGCAGTACACAGAATCGATGAAGGAGAATGTCAACAGCGCTTCTGCTGAATTGGCCAAAAAGGTTCAGACTGCCAAACGTCAATATGACGAAGCATTGGCCAAATTCAAAATGTCACAGTCGACCAAAGATAAAATTAAGCAGACTGCGGCCAAAGTTTCTGACACAATCGGCAGGGTTTTTTCTTCCGGTGGCGCTTCGGCCCCTGAAATCAGCACAGACACCGAGGCAAACTTACCCGGATTCGCAACCATGCCCATCAGCATCGATGGCGACAATTATTGCGGCCAGTTCGCGATGACTGCAGCCCTGAATGGTATGGGAATACCCGCCGGCGGCCAGGATGTCTACAAAGCAACCAATCCGAAAGGCATTTTTACTGCTCCTCCGACTATCGTTGAACATTTGCGCCTCAGCGGTCTCGATGCCACAGAAAAGCACAATGCTTCGGTCGAAGATATCGTTAACAAGATCGATTCCGGCAAACCTGCGCTTGTTCTTATGAACTCAGGTGGCGGGGTTCCGCATTGGGTTTGTATTTACGGCTATAAAAAAGACAGCGCCGGTAAGCTTCAGTCTCTTACCATGCGTGACTCATACTGGGGAACCAAAAAGGGCCACGAAATGGAAATCGACCGCTTTAAAGAACTCTGGCAGGCCCCTCTGGGTGATAAGTTCCCAGGTACACTGGCCGGTTACAAGAATTTGCTTATCGATATCGGCGAAGCCGGTGAAAAACAGCGGTCTCCGCACCTGTTGAACTTCAACTTCTGGACAGCAACTGAAGACAATATTTCTTCAGGAATCAACGATGTTGTAACCGGTTTCAAAAATATGTCTCCGACTCAGTTTGCCGGCGGTCTGACCAAATGTGTTCTCGGAATACCGGGCGCAGTTCTTGGCATCACCGGCAATGGTTTTACCGCATTGGGCAATAGTATGACCAACTGGGGCAAAGACAAATTTCGCCAGGATGGAATTGGCAACAAGGTTCTTGGCGGTGCTTCAATATTGGCCGGCGGCGTTTCAAAAGCGGTTGGCTGGGTCGGCAAAGCTGCCGGAAACATTACTTCCGGAATAGCTTCAATGGCCGGTAACTTCGCAAAGAAACTGGGTTATGTATTCAGATAATTAATTTTACGAAAAAAGAAACAGGGGCTGTCTCGCCGATGAGACAGCCCCTGTTCTTTTCAACTTAAAGTGTTTTTACATTCTTTTTATAATTCAGTTCTGATTTGCTTTGAAGGCCAGAATGCCGGTGACTCCCATCAGGAAGGTTCCGCCGATTATTTTCAGAAATGGTAGTTGAGCAAAGCGTTTTAAGGTAAGAAATAAGGCGAAAATGGCGATGCCGATGGTGGTGAAGGCAAAGAACCAGATCATAAGCCGGTCTCCTTATTTTTTTGTCAGTGATTTTATCATTCTGTCGGCTTCGGGCCATGAAGGTATGTCTTTAGCCGCTTTGCGAAACCACTTCAGTGCTTCAGAATTTTGTTTTGCGCTTAGCAAAAGCTGTGCATGGTTGAAATAGACGAAACCTCTGGAATAGGCGGGCTTCATTGCGTCGGCAAAGCTTTTAAGCTTGTCGTAATTCTGGCTTTCAATGGCTTCAAACAAGGCCTGGTCGGCCTGAAGCATTTCTCTGGCAACCGAAGCAGGAATCATGAACTTTTCGTCTTTGCTTTTTTCCATAACAAGTGGTTCGTTTTTTTCTGACAGCTTTCTGACCAGAAGTTTGCAGGCTGCGACCGCAGAACGATAATTGCCTGCAGTGACTGCATTTTGCAGCGCTCTGAAAGTTTCTGCAGCGATGCCCTGGCCAACCGGGCCATTGGGCAACCAAATATAGAGCTTGCGATTTTTATGCTTGATTGCAGGTCTGAAAGCCATTTCACGGGTAACCGCAAGAGCTATGTCTTCGGCCACGAATATGGGCAGAGTTCTGCCAATGGCTACAGGCTTGTTCATGCTTTCTATTTCTTTGTTCAGTATCTCTGAGGTCAGGGCTTTAAAATTTTTGGCGCTGACGACTTTTCTCAGGTCGTCCTGGTCGGGCTGTGCACGCAAATCAAAATTTATCCAGGCGCTTACTTCAGGTTCGATTTGAAGTCTGAAGATGAAAACTGCTTTGTCGCCGGCAGCAAGCAGAGATTTTTCTTTTATATTGCCGTTCTGATTCGGGGCAATATCCTGAAAAAGCTGGCAGGAAACATTTTTTAAATCAACTTCTTTGGCTTCGACAACGGCTTTTAACTGCAGCAGCTTCTGGTCGGGTTCCCAGTCTGCGATGCCGAATTCGGTAAAATTCCATTCCGGCAGCCTGATTTCAGGGCTGACCGCCCAAAGCTTTCCGGCTGAGAAAAATAACAGACAAATCATGATAAAGGTGCGTAACTGCATTGAACAGTCCTCCTGAGAACGTCTTTATCTGGCAATTTAACACCCCGAAGACGATTGGGCAAAGATTATTTATGCAAAATTTCATTTCTGTTTTTGCGTCGCCACAAAACTATGGTTAATGCCAGAAATATCAGGGCAATGCCGGTTGCCCCACGCATACCCGGCTTTTCATCGAAAAGAAAATATGACAGTATCGAACCTGAAACCGGCTGAAGGTAAATTAAGAAGCTTGCGGTTGATACAGGTATTATTTTCAGGGCGCTGTTCCATAATGAGTAGGTAACGACCGAATTCAATACGGCCAGATAGGCGAGAGTCGCCAGGGTTTGCCCGCTGAATTCGATTGGTGGCGATAAATAGGCTTCAATTGCGGCAAAAGGTAAGAGCATAAGTGAGCCAAGAGCGAAGGTTTCGCGACAAATTACCGACCAGTGGTAATTCTGGCTGAGCTTTTTGCCAGAGATGCCGTACATCGCCCAGGAGAATTGGGGCACCAGGGTCAGCAGACAACCGGCCCATATTTTCCAGTTTTCCAACTGATCATTCTGAAGACTGAAATCTTTGCTTAGCAGTGCTAAACCGGCAAGAGCAAGAATAATCGAAATGAAATGCCTTGTTTGCATGTGCTCGCCAAGAAAAATGGCAGCCAGAATCACGGTGAATAGAGGCGGTGTACCTGACAGAACCGATGCTGCCATGCCCGGGGCCCAGATAAGCCCGAAGTTCATGCCCAGAATCAGAAGAAATACTCCCCAGAATGCGAGTTTGAAAAATACCCGTCTCTCGGTTTTCGGAATACTAACCAAAGGTAGCTGACCGGTGAAAGCGACGAAAATCAGCGCCGCGATAAAGAATCGCAGAAAACCAAGAATTATTGGCGGGGCATCAACCAGAACCAGTTTGGTAAGAGGGTAGGCCGCCCCCCAGATAACAGCAGCCAAAGCCACTCTGATTGAGCCGTTTACGACCGGTGACAGCATTGCTAACCTCTGATTGAGCTGAAAATGACTTTAACAGAATCCCT
>JASURT010000093.1 GCA_030446435.1 Candidatus Ozemibacter sp. | reverse complement strand
ATCTGCTGCGCTTTATCGGCTCGAGTCTCGGCACCAGCTTTTTGATTTCTTCGATGGTGCCGCCGAATTTGCCGGGGGCCAGTTCGGTCAGAATGACAGGAAGACCAATCATACCGGCAAACGAAACAAGAGTTTTGATATTGTTGATCATGGCTTCTTTTTTGTAAACAGGCTTGATGCATTTTTTCTGAACATCGGTAATCAGCAGAACGCTGCCATCTCTGGCCAGTATGTCGGGATGTCTCATAATTTGACTTTCTCCTGTCTAAATTGTCATTTTGAAATTGCTGCCGCAGTTGTTATCCCAGCGATTTTGAAGTTTTCCTTCAGAATCAGCAGCAATCAGATTGAAACAATAATTCAAATTGGTTCCGCGGGGGGCCCAGACAGTGGCATAAAAGCGCCTTGGTGGAGGTATTCTCTGAAGTGTCAAAGCTCTTCCCCGTTCGTAAAGGCGATCACCTGAACGATAAGGAACCTGGCTGACTGAAAATTCATCGCCCCACTCGATTCCTTCGACTTCAAGTTCGGTGTTTTGCGGGTAAGACCAGCCATCGACACTCCAATGCAATATGATATGGGTACATGAGCCTGAATGATCGATGTATTCTACATTCTTCGGCATCATAAGCTGGGTAAAAGTATCGCTGACTTTTTCCGAGCCGTCTTCATAACGTATCTGAAAGTAATAATGAAAAAGATATTTTTCTTCGCCATCAAAATGAGTAGGCAGCCTGACAACCCATGATCTCTTTAACGGCAAGGTGCCCCACTCTGGCATCATAACGTAACTTTCGACATGATTCCAGTTGGCGGGCAAATTCAGCTTGCCAAGAGCCATGTTGAAAGTTACCGACTCGATACCGTCTTCGTGATCGACCCAGTCTTTTTTGATATAGGTAAAACCTTCAAAAGGCCGGGTATAAGGAGCATCGAGAGCAGCACCCTTGGAGTCGGGGTTGTTCAGAGTCTTTTTTACCAATTGCTGAGCGACAATTTCAGTATCTGTTGTCATTGAATTCTTCCTGAAAACTCATACCGAAAGTATAACATAATTACACCAAATAAGAGAAGCCAAACCCGAACCCCAAAATAGCGAAGCCCTTGTGGCAAAATCCAGTTCCTGATTCCGGGACCACCTTACCTGATTAGACTTAATCGACGATCCTTACCCACTGTTGACGCCAGGTTTGGGCTGCGAAATTTTCGGACCAGTATTCAACCTGATTCTTGATCAAACCGTTTTCTACTTCGTGAAAAGTAATTACACGAGCCGTCACTTCATCGTTTTTCACTTCAACCTCGGTGACAACCCTGTCGTTTTCAGCAATGACAAAAAGAATCTCAAAGTGCCACTTGCCGCGAGTCGGATAATTTTCGTTAATCTTGATAAAATTTTCCCGGCCCTCTATGAGCTCTGAAGACTGGGGCCACAAACAACGAAAATCTTCTGTGAGAAATTTTGCAGCTGCCGCAAAATCGTTGGTTTCCATGGTCTGCCAGAATTTTTTCACAACCTCTTTAGCGTTCATTTTTTTCTCCTCTGCTGATTATTTATCTTTTTCTTTGCCCGAATACCGGTCGACAGGCCTTAAAGCTCGTGCCAATCAGTTACCAAGTGACTTTTTGGCTGATTCTATATCGCGAATCATTGCTTGCGAGTCTTTTGCCAGTTTATCGTCAGGCATCAGGCCGATCACTCTCTGAAACTCGGTTATCGCACGATCAAAAGCAGCCGAGTCGCCGGCAAGACCCTTGTCTGTCCAGGCCAGGCCAAGGTGATAATGGTATTTACCATTTTCTGACTCTTTGGCAATGGCGGCTTCGAATTTTTCAATGGCCTCTTCAAGCTTGCCCTTTTTATAAAGTTCATAGCCCTCTTCATGCAACTTCATGGCCTGGGCATCGCCAGTTTTGCTTTCGCCATCGGCTTTGCCCTTATTTTTCTTCAAAGACGCCCAGACATCTTTTTTCTCTTTTTCTTTAGCCAGACGCTCTTTTTCGGCGAGTTCCTGTGCAAGACGCTCTTCTTCGGCCCGCTTTAATGCGAGTTGGCGTTCCTTTTCCTCGTTTTTCCACTTGTCGATCACCGCGAAAGTTTTTTCAAGCACGTCGGCAAAGCGGCCGGGTTCTTTTCGCATATCTGCCAGCAACAGATCGGCTTCGGCATACATGCCATTGATAAAGCTGAGCATACCCGCATAATATCTGGCTTCTGGATCATTCGGGTTTTCTTTCAGGCGCGGAATGTAAAAGCTACGCCCTTTAGCAATCAAACCCTTATCGTTCTGAGCGCCCAGCCCCGGATCATCCAGAATCAAGGCAAAATAAGCGTCCAGACCGGCTGCAAGACCTTCGGTTTCCCAGGCATTCAATGCCGGCGCAAGCGGGCTAGTTTTGTCTTCTTCAAAAATCGATAAATCAATTTCTTTTTCTACCGGGGTCGGTTTTTGAATAACCAGGTCATCGAAAACCAGCAGTTTCTTTTCGCTATCGTCGCCCGAAACTTTTTCTTCAGGAATGACAAGCCCGTATTTTCTAAGTCTGGTGCCCTTACCAAGCAAGGTCATCGCCTCATGGGAAACGGGGTCGTTCACTTTCAGCTTCACCGGTTTTTTGATTTCACCAAGAAGCTTCTGCAATTGAACCACACGAGGATGGTCCGGAGCCTGGGAAGCAGCTTCCCGCAAAAATCGCCGGGCTTTTTCAAGATCTTTCAAATCGGCATAAATCTGTGCCAGCCAGACTCTGGCAGAAAAATTCTGCCGATCGATCAGCAGCACGTTTTCGAATTCGATGGTCGCGCCCATCAAATCATTTTTTGCGTAACATTCCTGCCCTGTTTTTAGAAAGCCCTGAATGTCTTCTTCAGTTTGCCCAAGAATCGGGTTGGCACACCACAGACAAACAAAGACCAACAACAGAATTTTACTTTTTAAACTATTCATTTTAATCAAAATCTATCTGCTGTCCAAGAATAGCGATTTTTATCTTGTTTCGTGCCCGGGTTTTGAATACATAAAGCTGTTTACCGGTATAGTTGATGCCTCCGGCAGCTATCATTTCGAGAAAACCATCATTGTCGAGGTCAGCAAAGGTAAGAGGCGCAACGGTTTTACCGATATATTTCGGATACCCGGTCAGCGGCGTACCGTTGCGTGAAAGCGCCATTACATAGCCGGCCTGTTTACCGATTCCTTTCGGATTCCATGCGGTAAATACAAGATCGAGAGTGCCGTTACCATCGATATCAAGAATTCTTGGGGCATGATAGATGGCATGGCCTGTTTTGAACGGCCAACCGGAAAGGGGGGTGCCATTTTTATCGCAAACGGTAACAACCCCATCTGCCTGACCGATAATGAATTCATCTCTGCCGTCACCGTTCAGGTCAGCAAGACGTGGTGCGGTGTGCGCCCCATCTGAAAGCGGAAACTCGGATAATTTCTTCCCTTCTGAGTCCCACATGATGAACTTCTTGTCAGGGGTGGTGGTAAAGATTTCTTTAACCCCGTCGCCGTCTATGTCGTTAGCGTCAACGTTAAACGGCCAGGTAAAATTTTCTGCGGTTTCCTGGGGCCAGCCTTCATTGGTAATGCCGGTTATCTTCAAAACCCTGACCTTACCGCCGTCATCTTTGCAGACCACTTCTTTTATACCATCACCATCAAGATCAGAAGCGACGACCGCTGCTGAAACCGAGCGGTCCATTTTTACTTCCCAGACCAGGTGCCCTGAAGGGTCTATTCGGCTCACCGTACCAGCCTTTGAGCCGATAAAAAGGTTCTGCTGGCCGCTGCCATTCACATCGGCAATTTCAGGTGCAGAAACGAGAATCTTTCCTCTGGTGTCGAGGGTCCACTTTTCGCGGCCGAGGCTGTTAAGGCAATAAATCTTACCGTCTTGCGAAGCTGCGATAACTTCGGTTTTACCGTCATTATCAAGGTCTGCCAGCTGCACATCAGACAAAATGGGGCCACCAGTCTGCTTTGGCCAATACGGAGGCCTGAAAATTTCTTTGCCCGATGATGAAAAAATGTGGATTTTACCGTCAGTAGCACCAAAAATGATGTCTTTGTTTCCGTCTCCGTCAAAATCATCTATGACTTTTGGCTGACCGTAAATATCACCATGCACCTGAGCTTCAAATTCCACCGCACTGACCGGCGAAAACAAGGCCAGAACCGTTGACAGAACCAGAATTGCAGGCTTAAAAAATTTTTCAGTTATTCTCACACCTACCTCCATTCTCGATCAGTAGGTCACATAATCGCGATAAATCTTGATCAAAGAGGTCAATTCAGCAGTAACGCCGGTTTGCTTGACCTTACCCTGAGATTTTACTTCCCAGATATCATAATGTCCGATCATTACGCCCTTCTGGTAATGGGGTACATTGTAATAGCTGAGATTGCTTCGTTCATAGGGCTTTACACTTATAACCCGATATTCACCGTCGGCAAAGACCTTGTGGTATTCTTCGTCGATGCGGTCGCGGGTAAACTTCGATGGATAATTCAGGTCATGGTTATTCATATTATACTGATTACAGATATTAATCTTAACCTTCTCGATGCCTGCCTGGGCGAAATTTCTCGCCTTGATTCGATGCGCTTCGGTCAAAATCATGTCGGTGGTCATTCGCGATGACATCCAGTAAAAAATTCCGAGAATACCGAATATTAGCAGCAGAATAAGAGAAACCATGGCGATAAAGCCTTGTCTATGACCGGTATACCTAATCATACTGCTTCACCACCTTAACGCAAACCAGATCAGTCTCAAGTCTTACGGCAAAATCGAGTTTTTCTTTCATTTCAGGATTCTTTTCATTTATGACAGTAAGCTTGATCAGCACCTGGCGTATATCGCCGGGGTCGGCTTTAAAAAACAAATCTGAAGCTTTTTCGGCCAGAACTTTCGTTTTTTTGTTGCCGTTGTAATCCTCAATTTCACGAATCAGCTTTTCTTTGTCGAGATAATAACGCACGCGGTCTTTAGCGTTGATGTCAGTAAAAGAAGTCTGAAAAAATACAATCTCTTCGCCGCCATTTTGCGGGTCTTTGTCTTTATCGTAAATTGTCACCAGATTCGGAAACAGGTCATTGATTTTTTCGCCCTGAAACATGAGATTGCCATCGGCGTCAATATTCAAAACAGGGTTAACCGTCTTCAAATCGGTAAAAATCTGTTTCATTATCATCTGCACCTGCTGGTTGAATTCCATGTGCTTCTGGCCCCATTTCCAGGTGGTGAGATTGCCGCGAAAAACCATAATGAGAACCAGTGCAATCAACGCAATAATCAGCGATGAAATGCTTAATTCAATCAGAGTAAAACCTTTTTTGTGCTGAACTTTTTTCATCAGAATTTTGCCGAAGTCTTTAGATTAAGTGAATTGGTGTTCGCCCGATAAGTAAGCAGTCGATATTCTTTCGGCATTCCCAGCTCTATCCATTTCAGAATGACGGTCAGCTGCAAAAGATTGGTTTCGCGGGCGCCGGTGCCAAGAATGGTATGATCAGGAGCCTCTTCAATGGTAAGGGTGGCCGAAGCCTGATATTTCTTTTTAAAAAATTCAGGAATACGAAATTCAGGGTATTTTTCGTCAGGAATATTTATGGTGATGGGAACGGTTTTCCAGATGAAAGAATCGCTGCGGGCACGGTCAAGAATGTTTTGCGATACAATGGAAGCTTCAAGTACTACACTGCCCTTTTCTACGGTCTGAGTGCCGGAAAGAAAAAGAGACAGAACCGGTATCACACCGACCCCGATTATGAATACCGCAAGCAAAACTTCAACCAGCGAAAAAGCAGCTTTTTTATCAGATAAAAACGCATTGAAGCTTCGCATCAGTAACCCCTTCTTCTTCTGTCGTCAACATCTGCGGGCACGTATTCTTTCTCATATTTTTCGAAGTCCTGCAAATAGGCGATGCCGGCCCGGGCATTTTCGGCGGCGTGTGAATTAGGGTATTTTTCGACAATCTCTTTGTAAACCTTAAGAGCGAGGTGATTTGATTTGTTTCTGAAATACAGCTCGGCAATACAGAGTTCTGCGACGCTTGCTTCTTCTGAATTCGGGTATCGCTGAGAAATGGTTTCAAAAAGGCTTATGGCTTTGGTAAACTCACCTTTTTCCATTAATTCAATGCCTTCGAGATACTGTTTTTCGAAAAAGGCGTTTGCATTCTGTTTTTGCGCCCCGGCGGTTTTGCCCCGGCTGTCGATAGAATAATTCAAACCGGTTTTAGCAAGAATATCAAGGGGCTGTTCGGCCACAGAATCTTTACCCGGCCTTTTTTGGGTGCCGGTAAATTCATTGCCGGCATCGACCGGCACCGGCTTCTTACCCGGGGTTCGGGTGCGCTGACAGCAGCCGGTTAAGCCGGTAATCAGCAAACAAGCCAGGCAGATTGTAACGATTCTAAGCCTGGTCATAAGCAAATCAGCAAAGATATGTCGAGATGGTTTTGGCAATGCTTTCTACCAGCCCTTTGATTTCTACTTCATCAGGTCCTTCAGCCATGACTCTTACCAGGTTTTCTGTGCCTGAAGGCCTTACCAGAACTCGGCCGCGACCTGAAAGCTGTTTTTCTGTGGTTCTGATCACATCGATGATTTCAGGCACCGAATCGAAGTTTTTGTTTTTAACCCTGATGTTTACAAGCACCTGAGGCAGTTTGCTCATGACTCCGCTGAGTTCCTTTAAAGAAGCACCTGTTTCGCGCATGATCTTGAGAATGTAACATGCTGTAAGCAGGCCGTCTCCGGTGGTGGAATGATCAGACAGGATTATATGGCCTGACTGTTCGCCGCCTACGATAGACTGGGTTTTTCGCATTTCTTCCAGAACGAAACGGTCACCGACCCGGGTTTTAAACACTTTTATATCAAGGCTTTTCATGGCAAGATCAAGCCCCAGATTGGCCATAACGGTTGTTACCAGGGCGTTACCCGGCAATTTCTCACGGTCTTTGAGGAATTTGGCAGTAATGGCAAGAATAAAATCGCCATCGATAACGTCGCCATCGCTTGAAATGGCGATAACCCGGTCAGCGTCGCCATCAAAAGAAAAGCCCACGTCAAAATGTTCTTTTTTCATGACTTCGAGAATAGAAGAAATTGAAGTTGAACCGACGCCTTTATTGATGTTCACACCATCGGGGTTGACCCCGATTGCATCTACACTGTAACCAAGATCGGCGAAAAATTTCGGAGCCCAGCGTGCCGCTGAGCCATTGGCACAATCAAGGGCTATTTTCAAACGACGAGAACCGACATTTTCACCGGCAACCTTTGCCAGGCTCGACATCCAGAATGCGGCAGAGCTATCGTCGGTGGTTATACAGCCGACATCGGCACCCACAGGCAGCTCGATTCGTTCTTTAGAGAAGAGCTCCTGTTCGATGGCTTCTTCAATGGCATCGGTAATTTTATAACCGTCAGCGCCGAAAATCTTGATGCCGTTATCCTGAAACGGGTTATGAGAGGCACTTATCATGACGCCGCCCATTCCCTGGAGTTCGCGAGTTATAAAAGCCACCGCCGGGGTCGGCACTACCCCGAGAAGTCTGGCTTCAGCACCTACCGAAGCAATACCAGCGGCAACCGCGTGTTCGAGCATATCTCCTGAACGTCTGGTGTCTTTGCCGATGAAAATAGGCCTTCCCTGTTTTTTGTGATTCAACATAAGCTGTCGTGTTGCAGCCTGGGCGATTCTGAAAGCCGTATTAGCATCGAGAGGGAATCTATTGGCCAACCCCCTCACACCATCTGTTCCAAATAGTCTTGCCATAACGAAAATACTCCTACAGATTTTCATTTTTTTTGAGTATAACACAATTTTATCCGGCATTTCCTGTCAGGTTTGTTCTGTGAGCGAAACAATTTTGCAGTTTGCCTCTTGAAGGCTATCAAGAAAAGGTCTATACTCAATTCAACAAAGAGAAATTGTTACCTTGAAACGGGTAGCAATTTTTTCGTTTATATGAACAGTTACAGCAGGAAAAAAGCGCATGACAGGCCGATCTCAAACTTTTGAATCAGTTAAGAATTTTTTGAATGGCACTATTCACTGGCTAAGTTTCAATGAAGAAATAAATTCCATTGTCGACAGCCTGAATCAAAAACTCGATGAGCCGCCAATAAAGCTGGGCAAGAGACATATTTCTCATCCGGGCGGTTTTGGCAGGGAATTCGGCCGTCGACGCCTCAGCATTGCCGAAGCCTACCTGATCATAGCCAGGCATCAGAGCCCCGAGCATTCAGAAAATCGACTTCAGGCGCTGCGAATTTTAATGGAACAGTCTTTACACGCCAAGACCGTTACCATGCCGATAAATACCGCCAGAGTTCAGATTCACCTGATGAAGAACGCGGTAAAGGCCTATGGCAACCGACGCCTGCAAATGGAACACGTCGCCGATTTCGGCCTGGCTTCTTTCGGCCATGAAGCCGTTATCAGAGCCTATTTAAAAGATCTTGCCCTGATCGAAGTGCCTGAGACTGGGGCCCCTCTTTCACATTTAGACCTTGGCTGGGATGACCACGTTCACGATTCTCTTTCAGAAGGTAGAAAAACTCCGACCCAGGTTTTACTGGATGCTTTTGTCAAAGGCATTTCTCGACTCACGATCGTTTACAACAACATTGAAGAAGAACGAATGATTCACGAAGCCATTACTGCGGGCGAGATTCTTGGCATCACCGTCGAAATCGGCATCGAGTTCAGTGTTGGCAAAGGCGGTTCGCGCCGTCATTACATGTATGTGCCGCCGATTTTCAATCGCAGCAACAGTTTTTTCAACTTTCTCGAAAAGCACAAAAAACAATTTGCTGACTTCAGAGCCGGATTGAAACAAAATCAGGAAAACCGATATAAATCGATAGTTTCGGTCATCCGACAATTCAACGAAATCCACCTTCCCAAACTCAATGAAGATTTTTCGCCTGACAGCCCATGCTGGTTTCCGGAAATAACCGTAGAAGAATTCAAAAAAATCGTAGCCTGTGGGCAAGCTTCGAGAGAGCACTTAAGCGAACTGCTCAAGGAAAGGTTCACTCGCATTTTTCACAAAAGGGTTTTGATGTACAAAACTCTGGTCGCTGCCGCCAAAGACAGGTTTAGACGCGGCATTTACAGCCAGTGGGAAATGGATGCCCTTACCACCAAATACGAAACCGACCGCCGCATCTACGAAACCCTGTCGCGGGCTGAACTCGCGAACAAGTATCTCGCGACCCGAAGTTCGGTAGATTATGACAGCATTTTCGAAAGCGAGCTTCCGCTGCTCGACCAGATCGCAAAGCTACCCGGCAAGCTGGTAATGATTCATCCGCTTGAACTGGGTCTAAAACGCGCCATAAAGCATATCATTGAATTTTCCGGGCATATTACCAATGTCGAAACCATGAATCTGCGCGACAGCGCTTCCAGAAATCCATCTGATATTATATTTTTTAACAAATTCATCTTTTTTCTCAATAACCGGCCGGCGAATGAAATTATAAACTTTCTCGAACAAAACGATATCGGAACAATTCCGCCCGCAAAGATAGAAAAAGCAAAAGCCGCCGTAGAACAACGCTGCATCGTGCCCAACTGCGGCAGCGATTCTACCGGACGCAACAAGCTCATACCCGGCATGGGCTTCGTTAAAGCTTCAAAAATCAGTGAAAGCATAAAGAAAGATTTTATCGAAAAGCATGTGGTTTTGCCCCAGCCCATTGCAACTCTTTATCTTAACGGTGGAAAATGGGCCCAGGAGCTGCAAAACGACCATTCAGGCGAACAGGATACGATTGTCTGCATGGGCAAGCAGCTTCCCATAAGCGGCAATAAGGTTGGCGACGAAGGCGACATTGAACTGATCAGCCTTAAGCGTTTCTGGCACTATCTGAATCCCGAAATCAAAAACTTTTGCCGATTATCTATCGGCTTTGTGGTCGCTTTGTACTGGATGTTTTTCTTTCAGTTTGAAGGCGATTTGTTCATGGGCACTGTTTTTGCATCTTTATGGTTTTTCATTACCTTTTTCAGAAATGTTCTCGTCGACCTCATCGCTTCATCAGGAACTGACTTCAAAAGCTGGACCACCCGAAATGTCAACTTCGACAACGCCTATCAATCAGTATTCTGGACCGGCTTCAGCGTTCCGGTGCTTGGTCTGGTTAAAAACAATTTTGATACCCTGTGGCCCGGAATCAAATCGGGTGTTTTCTTTGAAGGCGCGAAGTTTTTCTTTATCTGTGTGGCCAACGGCATTTACATTTCGACCCATAACCGCCTGAGAAACTTTGACAAAAGCGTAATCAGAGGCAACTTTTTCAGATCAGTTCTGTCGTGGCCATTTGCGACGGCTTTTGCGCCCATCGGCAATTTACTCGCCATACCCAGTATCGTTCAGGCCAAATTCTGGTCTGATGTAGTTGCAGGCTTGATCGAAGGCAGCAATAAGTTCAGCAATCGTTTTACTCTTAGAAAACGAGACCTTACCGAAATTTTGCCTAAACTTCACAGCGAAGATCGTGAAGATAGAATAACCGCCATGATCGATATTCTTTACATCTGGGCCAGAGCGCCGCGTGGCAAAACCTGCCTGCGCCTGTTGCTTCTCAACAAGCCATCTATTGGCGAAAGAATCTGGAAAAGAAAAAATGAGACTCCGGCAGAAACCCGTGCCAGAGGCAAAAAGTTTCGGGCGCATTACGACTGTCTGCTCGATCTTTTTGGCAACACCGGCATGCTTAATATTCTTACCGACTACGCCCTGAAATATTTTGAAGGGAAAGATGCCGTAGAGCTGACTGCTTTGATCGGCGAAGAAGCAGAAGACTTTCTGCTCTGGCTGAATCAGCTTGGTGAGCAATTTCCGCCGCCAGAGGCCAAGGTAAGACCTGTAGCCTGAGCATAAAATAGTTCGTTTCAGCTCGATGCAAACCGGGCACTTCGACCTGGCAGGAGCCAGGCTCAGTGAGCGGATTAAATCCAGATTCTAGAGAACGAGGGTGAGAGCGTTTGGGCAAGAGAAAACCCGGTCACTGAGCCTTTTAAAAAGGCCGAAGTGACCGGGTTCGATTACTTAAATCAAGTAATTTGTTTTAAACCTCGAATCAGGGCATGGTAGCGGCGACTTCTGCGGCCTTGACCATGATATCGGAGTTGAGAATGAGAATACCGACAACCATTGCAAACAGGCCAACAGATTCGGCGATACCCATGGCAACGATGATGTTACCGAAACCCTTGCCGCCGTTATCTACGAGAGCTCTGATTCCGGCGCCACCGATCATTCCCTGAACGTATGCAGAGAAAAGTTCACACAGACCGACGCCCACGGCGATACCGAAAAGAACGCCACCATTGGCTTCTACACCTGCGAAAGGTCTCATGAGAAAGTAAAGAATCATACAATAAAGAGTCTGGCTGACGGGCATGCCAACGAGACCACTGAATTTACCGGAAAGAGGCTTGCCTTCTTTCCCTTCTTTTGCCCAGCCCGCTGCGGCAGAAATACCAGCGGCTCTGATACCCAGACAGCTGCCAAGGCCGCCGAAACCCATTATAAGACCAAGAGAAAGTTTTCCCAAAATTGCTAACATATTTTCGCTCCTTAGAAGATGTTACTTAATTTCCTTGAAAGGATCATACTTACGACCTGCCCACTCGAGCTCGAGATGGTTTGAAAACTCAAGAAGATTCAAACGAACACCATGAGCCAGAATAGCAATAACCCCGAGAATGATATTTATTGAATGCCCCAGAACATAGACCGGGAGCTTTAAGAAGAAGAATGGAATCATTGCGGCAATGTCGTTGAATGCCATGGCAACTTTTCCGCCGGCCAGCCCAACCGCCCAGAGACGAATGTAGCTGACGATATCAGAGAAACAGGCTGATGCATTCTGAAGAATTGCGCCAAAGCCGGCGGCAATACTTGAGAAAATGTTCCATGAAGGGGCGGTAAACAGAAGAATCAGCACCGCTGAACCTTTGAACAGAGGAATAATCCAGCTGCCCGGCATAACGAAATCCTGCTTCAGAATCAGACTGCAGATCACGCCGTACATTGCCCACAGAAACATTATCCAGCCAACTTCAGAAAGAATGGTGATGTCGATTTTCTTCTTC
>JASURT010000092.1 GCA_030446435.1 Candidatus Ozemibacter sp. | reverse complement strand
TTGAAAAGAAATGATTCAGGTGCTTTTAAGAAAAAGGCAAACCTGTTATAATCTCTGCAAATCCCATATCAATTAAGAGATATATTACCAATTATATGAATAGAAAAGGAACCTTTCACTCACACAGTTTATTAAAGTTCTTCGCCATAGTTGCATTATTTAGCCTTGTATTAGCCTGTGGCTGGGCTGCAGAGCCCGGCCGCATAACAGATATTCGTTTTTGGCAGAGCCCTGAAGAAGCTCAGGTTGTCGTCGACGTTTCAGCAACCCCAAGAGTATCTTCGGTTTCAAGGCTCAAAGATGGAACCCTTTATTTCGATATAGCAAACTGTCGCTTCAGACCAGGTCGTCAAAGATACCCGTTGAAAAACCCATTCCTGGAAGTATTAACGGTTCAGCAAAAAAAGGATATGGTCAGAATTTTCTTCAGGGTACCGACCGGGGTAGAAGCCAAAACTTTTGTTTTGCCCAAAAACGAACGCAAAGGCGATCGAATCGTCATTTTTCTCAAAGAGCCCCAGGCTGCCTTGCAGCAGCGAAGAAATGCCGAACTTTCAGCGGTCAAAAAATTAAAGGCCGAAAACATTAAAATTGTCGTTCTTGATCCGGGCCACGGCGGAGAAGACCCGGGAACCCAGCATAATGGCATTATTGAAAAGAACTATGTGCTGAATATGGGTAAACTGGTCAAGGCTTATTTCGATCGAGACCCAAGATTTAAAGCTATTCTGACCCGAAGTGGCGACTACATTATTCCGCTTCAGCGAAGAAGAGAAATTTCAGAGCATCTAGGAGCCGACGCTTTTGTCAGCCTGCATGTAAATTACAATCGCAAAAAATCCATTCGCGGCATCGAAGTTTACTATGAGTCTCCGAAAGGAGCGGTGGGCGAAGCTGAACGGCTTGTTGCCGAAACAGAAAACATGGTTGATTTTGGCGGTGCGGTTAATCATTCCAAACCCCAGAGTGTAAAGAAAGATATTGTCGAAAAGCAGGCAAGCACAATGTTCAAAAGTCGTCAGCTTGCAGAAAAAGTTGAAGGCCGGCTTGCTGCTTCGGTTAACTCGCTTCCTTCACGAGGGGTTAAACGAGCCGGCTTCAAGGTGCTTCATTCGATGACAATGCCTTCAGTTCTGGTTGAATTCGGCTATACTTCAAGCGTTGCCGATGCAAACATTCTTAAGAACTATACTTACAGAACTCGGCTTGCTCAGGCTGTCTATCTTGGTTTGCGCGATTTTTTGCTTGGCGACATTGAAGAGGGCATAGACACCACCTATCTTGCTTACATTAAACAGGCAGAAGCCAGAAAAGCACGTTTGAACCGTGCGGCCGAGGCGCGACGAAAAAAGTTGGCTGCAGCCAAAAAGAAGGCCAGAAGATACAAAGTCAAGAAAGGTGATACCCTGTCAGGTATCGCCGCTAAATACAGGGTTTCTCTTACCAGACTGCTGCGACTTAATAACTTTCGCAAAACGCAAATTATCAAAGTTGGCGATCTGGTTTTGATACCCGCAAAATAAAACTGGAGACTCGATAAAGTGGAATTCTTTTCTAACCTGAAAATTAAAACCAGGTTGTTTTTTACCATGGTGATGGTTTCATGTATTCTTCTCGGCTTAACCTTCTATACCTCTGAAAAGATTCGTGATGCTGTTAAAAGCCAGATTCCACTTCAGATTATTGCAATTATCAACTCTGAAGCTTCAAAGATCTCAGCTGCCGTCAATTCTTATGAAAGAACCTGCGAGTTTCTCTCACGTCTGAATTCTATGGTTCAGTATCTTTCATGGATCGACCAGGCACCTGATCAGGTAGAGCTGATCGAACAATGGAAACAGGTTCTTAAAGCGCCGGTTACCGGTTTGTTGAAGAAGGGCGATGAGTATCTGCCTTCTGATCTGGTAGAAGTAGCGATTCTGACCGATGACGGCAAAACCATTTTTCGCATGGGTTCGAACGGAGAAGATCTTTCTCTCGTTGATACGCCATACGAAAAATTTATCACCGTAAAAATGGAAGACACTTTTGAGAACGAGGGCGTTTACAAAACTCCGGTAATTTTCAAGGAAGTTTCTGAAGATTTCAGCGAAAGAATTTTCTATATCTGTAAACCCGTTACGCATCTGAAAAAAACCATCGGAATCGTTATGCTGGGTATCAGTCTTGAAAGAATGCTTGAGAACGTGCCCGGTTCCTTGTCGACGGTAGGTGGAAAAAGTTCAGTGGTTTCAAACGACCAGGCACAGAACGGTTTTTACCTTGCGCATACCGATTATGAAAACATTCTCGATCCGCAGCGCAATATTTTTCTGAACTCATCTGAGCCGGAACTTCAGGATCACGCAGATAAAATCATCAACAACAAAAGCGGCTTTCAGAAATTTCTTCTTGGTGAAAAATCAAATATTTTCATCGCTGCCGCCGCCATACAGAACACCAACTGGGTCTTCTTGTCAATGGTCGATACCCAGGGCATGATGGGCGCACTTAACAACGCCCAGAATTTCTCTTTGTTCCTGATTATTTTCGGTCTGGTTGTCATGACCGGTATCACGATGGTCGTTATCAATGGCGTAGTTAAGCAGATTCGCGGGGTTTCGCAAGGCCTCGAAGAAATATCCCGTGGTCGCGGTGACTTGACCAAGCGTCTTGCCATTGTCGGTAAAGATGAATTGACTGAAGTTTCGGAAAGGTTCAATCGTTTCATCAGTTATATTCAGCGGTTGTTGTTGCAGATTCAGGATGTTATCAATCGCTTGTCAGGAATGGCCAACAATATTTCCAATCTTACGATTCAGTCGAATGAATCGATTCAGAATATTTTCGGTAATACGCAGCGAATCACAAAGGCTTCAAAAGATTCTGCCACAACTCTAGAGTCTACTGCTGCCGCCATTGAAGAGATTTCTGCGAATTCTCAGCTGATTGCAAAAAGATCTAATCGGGCCTATGAAGAATCAGTTCAGAACAGGCTCAAGGCTACACAGGGTATGGAAGCAGTGCGCGAAGCTTCTACAACCATTAAAGAGATTGAACGAGCGGTTGGCGATTCGTCAAGAGTTCTTGAAGAATTGAAAAACCAGTCACGCAAGATTGGTAAAATCGTTTTAACCATTACGGCAATTTCCCGTCAGACCAACCTTTTGGCGTTGAACACATCTATCGAAGCCGCCCGTGCCGGAGAGCAGGGTAGAGGCTTTGTCGTGGTTGCCGCTAACGTTAAAAAGCTAGCCGAGCAAAGTGCCAAAGCAGCAGAAGAGATTGGCGCCCTTATCGGTGAAATTCAGCATAAAACCAATAAAGCCGTTGAAGAAATGGGACTTGGACGAGAAAAGGTTCAGGAAGGTGTTAAGATTATCAATCAGGCCGGCGCTTATCTCGATGAAATCGGCATGGCATCTGAAAGCGTCAATGTTCAGGTTCAGGATATCAGTAAGTCTTCGGTAGAACAGAGTAAGAATATCGAAGCGATCAGTCTTTCGATTGAAAACCTGTCAATTACTACTAAAACAACCACTCGTGAAGTTGACGGGGTTCTCGATTCCCTTAAATCTCAGCGAGATTCGATTCAGAACATGGCCAAGATTACCAAACACCTCAGTATGGTTGCCGATGAGCTTAACCGAATGCTGGCTCACTTCATTCTTGAAACTCATGATTTGCGAGCAGGTATCGAAGATCTTTCTGACTCAGAGATCGAAGATGAAGATATTGAAGATGCAGAAGAAGTCGTAGAAGATTCAGACGAAGGCAAAAACGAAGAGTCTGAAGAAAAAGAAAAGGCGAAAGACAAAGCCAAAGCTAAAGACAAGAGCGGGCAAAAGTCTAAAGAGACTAAAAAGCCGGCGAAAGATACAGACAAGAAGGCATCGAAGAAGTAAAGCGTTGTGGTTTGTTTAACGCAACGAGCCTCGTAGGTTTAGTGAGATCGGGCGTTATATTTTAAGGTGGTAATGACAGGCAGAACTGTCATTGAGCAGGGATTTTTATTGCAAAGCGGGCACTTCGACCTGGCAAGGCCAGGCTCAGTGACCGCTTTGTTGTTTCTGGTTCGAGACGGGCTCACCAAACTTGGTTCGACGGGCTTCACCAACCGTGGTTCGACAGGCTCACCAACCTTGGTTCGACAGGCTTCACCAACCGTGGTTCGACATGGCTCACCAACCGTGATTCGACAGAGGCTCACCAGCCGTGGTTCGATAGTTTGCCTGGGCTTTAATAGAATGATTTCAGGCATTAAAAAAGGCTGCCCCAGCGGGACAGCCTTTAATTATGAACTTAAAAACTTGCTTATCGATTGTGCAAATTATCAAATCTGATCATCTGGTTGAACATTGTCTTGATCTTGTCTACCGATTCGCTCTGGTGTTCTTCCATCAGTTCGTTGATATGATGAACTTCAGCCTCGTCTGCTTCTATTCTTGAGCGGATCTGGTTGAGAATCTGGTCTGAGACCTGTTCGAATCTGTCAGCTCTGATTTCTTCATCTGCAACTTCATCGAGAGAAGCGGCGAACATGAACATTTCCTTGAGAGTCTTTTCTTTTGAAAGACTCAGCCAGGCTACGACGTTTCGGTTGAATTCAATAGTGTTCAATTCTGAAGAAGGGTTGTTGTAATACATATCCTGATAGAACTGATCACCGATGCAGGCTACGCGGCCGCTTCCAAGGTCTTCGGCTGCTGCCAGGGGAATGGCTATCGATGTGGTACCGGTTGCATAAATGTAACCATCGTTCATATTGTCGATGTCAGAGTTATAAGAATCTTTATCGCCTGCGGCGAGAATCTTAAGGTTTTTGGATTTTTTGAGAGCAGTGTATTTGTTGTTTACCAGAGAACAGGCACTGCGGGTAAGAAGTTTTTTGACTTCTTTGCCGGTCACGTCTTCAGACGGAAAGTTTTCTACGAAGAATCTCCAGGGGGCACCAATGTTGTTGGTAGGATCGGCGATCTGATCGTCGTTGAATCTGATTCGGCTGCCGACAACTTCGAGAACATCGTTGAGCATGTCAGGGTTAGACTGGTTACGATAATCCGCCATTCCATAGAGAAGAATCGAGCCGCCGTTGTCTGAGAATTTCTTGAGGGCTGCAAGTTCATCTTTGGTGAAATCTTCTTTTGGATGTGGGATACAGACCACAAAAGCATCCTTGATTTTGTCGAAGGTAATGCCTTTGTAGATGCTTTTCATTTCGAAACCGCATTCTTTGTAAATATCCATTTTCATTCCCGCGAATTTACCGGTGAAATAATCGATATTGCCATGCGAAACATCAACCATGAAAAGTTTTGATTTTACTTCAACATTGATTGAAACCGTATCAACAATGGTGTTGCCTTTTTTAAGGACCGCGATGATTTCTACGTCACCGATCCAGGTGATTTCTATTGGTATTACAGCCTGAACTGCAGATTTAGCAGGAATCGAAGTGAAGTTGACCTTGTCGATCAGGTTGCTTTCATCCATAGCTGAATGGAAAAGTTCAAGAGTAAAGCCTTTGGCTTCAGCTTCTGCTGGATTGAAAACCGGTATCATTACTTTGAAAGGATGCTTCATGTAAATATCGCTGTAGTTGGTTGCAACACTTTCGATTTTTGGAAGGGGTTCACCGTTGCCTTTTGGTGTTACCACTGTTCCTTCAAAGTTGATGAATTTAGCTGATTCTCTTGGATCAAGAGAAGTAGCCTTGAACTTATAGGTTGTCTCTGGTTTGAGGCCAGTAAGAGTAACAGTGTGTACCTTAACGGCATGATCAGTAGATTTTTTCTGAGTATAAGAGTTAAGACCGTATTCAATGGCAGTGGTACTTTCGCGGTTGGTCTTCCATTGAATTGTAGCTGAATTCGAAGTCAGAGAAATTACTTTCGGTTCAGAATCGAATTTAAGTGGGCTGTTGTTGGTTACGAAAGATACGGTCTTACCATCGGTGAAACTTTCGATGTGGCCGTCTTTGTCGGTTCTGAAAGTTTTGATTTTCAAGTATTCATAGCGGGCAAGAATCTCAGGGGTGGGGTGACCGAATGAGTTTCCTTCTCCGGCGCTGATTGTGGCGTATTCTGGTTGAACCAGATCAAGAAACGCATGGCTCGATGAGGTTTTACTGCCGTGGTGTCCGCTTTTAAGAATAGTAGATTTGAGCTTGCGGCCATGGGCTTTGATTGTGGCTTCTTCGGCTTTCTTTTCAGCGTCGCCGGTGAACAAATACGAAACTTTGCCAGCTGTTACTTTGAGAATGATTGAGTTCTCATTCTGGTTAACCTTGGTTGGATCAGTTTCAGCGCGGGCTCCGGCTTCGCAATAAAGAACTTCGGCTTTGATTCCTTTGCCGAAATCAAGTTTGTCGCCAGGTTGTGCCTTGACATAAGGAATGTTCTTTTCGATAATCATGTCGTGCATGGTTTTGTAAACAACTGCGTCGTTACCGCCTTTATGTTCTTCTTCTGAAGAAATCATTTCATCGGTTGAATAATAAAATTCACCGAAGGTAACAGTTGAAAGCAGTTCGATGAAACCGCCGAAATGATCTCGGTGAGGGTGCGTGATGATGGCGAGATCTATATGTTTGATGCCTTCTTTTTTGAGATAAGGGATGATGTAGCGCTTGGCAGCGTTACGATTATCATCACCGGCATCGATCATGATCGTTTTGTCAGCAGAACGAATGATGGCACAATCGCCCTGGTGAACGTCGAGAAAGGTTACGCGTAAAAGCGGTGCTTCTGCAGCCCATGAATAAAGGGTGGCCAGAATGAAAAACAAGGCCATCAGGCTGATTCGCGCGGTTTTGTTAAACATACTCTTATACTCCTTATCGCGCTGTAACTTAAGCTTTTTAGGCTATTATACAAACTTTATACGTATATTCTACTGAGGGTACTGATATGTGTCAAGGCCGGGAGAAAAGTTTTTTCTTAAACAAAAGTCTTTCTAGCAAAGGATTTGCAGGTGTTCGACAGTTTGAGAAAAAGTTTTTGTCGCTCGAAACGAGCATTTCTGAAAAACGGTTCTGTACCATAAAGGCGAAAAAAATCAAAAAAGGCGGTGTTTGATCCCGAAATTCGCGTCAGATGAATCTGGTGGCAAGCGATTCGTTAAGATGCAAATAGAAAACCGGCACTTCGTTCTCTTAAAAGAGGCTCAGTGACCGGTTTTTTATTCAATTAACCTTTTACAAAACAGTGAATTAAAAAAGTTATCAATTAATAGCTCTTACGAGACAGCCGGGGTACACAGGAAGCTTTCCGGTGCTACCCGCAGCGCGAAAACCCGCAGCTTTTGCAGATTACGCAACCGCCTTCGTGCTCGAGTGATTCTCCGCATTCCGGGCAATTTCGCCCTGGAGAAGTGTTGTCTACCAAAAGATCAGCTTTTTCGGATTTTCGTTTCTCAGTTGGAGCGACCGGGGCATTTTTGAATGTCGCACGGGCCGAAAGATTGTATTCCTCGATTGCTTTGCCGATAGCATCAGGGCAGGAAAGAACCTTGATTCCGCCTGACATTGCCGCTTTTTTTATCGTGGACATGCAGCGAATTCCTTTAAGCTGATCGATGATTTCCTGAACGTCGATGCCGGCTCGCAGCGCCATTGAAGCTAGTCTGGCAGCAGCCTCTGATTGAGACGGGCATCCGCCGCCGCGGCCCAGGCTGGTGAAGATTTCGCAAATTCCGTTTTCGTCTGAATTTACTGTTACATAAAGGCTTCCGCAGCCGATTTTAACCTTTTCAGTGGCGCCGACAGTGCGATCAGGTCTGGCTCTTGGAGTGACGTAAGGGTTGCTGGCCTGGGTTTCTCGGCCTTTGCCTGAACCAATGTTCAATACCTGCTCGTCACGAGAACCGTCTCGGTACACCGTGACCCCCTTGCAACCAAGAGTGTGTGCCAGACGAAAGACGGTTTCGACGTCTTTTTTCGAGGCTTCGAACGGAAAGTTAACCGTTTTGCTGACAGCGTTGTCGGTGTGTTTCTGGAATGCAGCCTGTGCCCTGATGTGCCATTCAGGAGAAATCAGGTGACTGGTTACGAAAATTCGTGCCACATCTTCAGGTACTTCTGGAATATTGTGCAGACTTCCGAGGTGGGCAATTTTTTCGAGAATTTCTTCAGAATAAAAGTCGCGTTCGCGGGCAATTTTCACGAATTCCTGGTGCACCTCTACCAGTTTTTCGTTTTCCATTACATGCTTTTCATAGGCAATGGCAAAAAGAGGTTCGATTCCACTCGAACAACCTGCAATCAGACTGATCGTTCCGGTTGGAGCAATTGTTGTTACCGTGGCATTACGCAGCGGCAGCATGTTTTTCTCGGCAAAAACCGACTTTTCAAAATTCGGAAAAGGCCCGCGTTCTTTCGCCAGTTCTTGTGAAGCCGACCAGGCCTCTCTTTTGATAAAGCCCATGACCTTGTCAGCCAGCTCTAAAGCCAGTTCAGTATCATAAGCCACACCCATTTTTATCAGCATGTCGGCCCAGCCCATTACGCCGAGACCAATTTTACGGTTTGCTTTTGTGGTTTTATCAATTTCCGGAATTGGGTATTTATTCTGATCGATAACGTTATCAAGAAAGCGAACCGAAAGGGCTACGATTTCTCTGAGGCGATCATAGTCTACTTCAGGCTTGTCATCGACTATCTTTACGAATCTGGCCAGGTTGATCGAACCGAGATTACATGATTCAAAAGGCAGCAAAGGCTGTTCACCGCACGGGTTTGTCGATTCGATATCGCCGACTTTGGGGGTCGGCTGGTGGCGATTTATACGATCGATGAAGACAATTCCGGGTTCACCGTTTTTCCAGGCTCGCTCAACCATCATGTTAAATACTTTTGAAGCTTTCAGTGAACGAACCGGTTCTTTCGTTCTCGGATTAATAAGGTCGTATTCACCATCTCTGTCAAGAGCTTCCATGAACTTGTCGGTAACGGCAACCGAAATGTTGAAATTGGTCAGCTCGCTGTTTTTCTCTTTGGCAGTTATGAAATCAAGTATGTCAGGATGATCGATTCTGAGAATACCCATGTTAGCGCCACGTCGGGTTCCCCCCTGTTTTATGGTTTCTGTGGCGGTATTGAAAACTTTCATGAAAGAAATAGGTCCAGAGCTGACGCCGGAAGTCGATGATACAATGTCGTTTGCCGGTCTGAGACGTGAAAAGCTGAATCCGGTGCCCCCACCAGACTTGTGAATCAGAGCCGCATTTTTTACTGCATCGAAAATTCCTTCCATTGAATCATCTACAGGCAAAACAAAACAGGCAGAAAGCTGTCCGAGGTCTTTGCCGGCATTCATCAGAGTTGGACTGTTTGGAAGAAAATCAAGATCAGTCATGATTTTGAAGAATTTTTCTTCAAGTTCCTGGGCATTGATTGAGGTGTTGTGATAATTGTTTTCAGCAGAAGCAATCGCTTTGGCAACCCGTCTGAACAGGCCTTCAATGGTTTCGGTCGGTTTGCCGTCGGGGCCTTTGGTCAGGTAACGTTTCGCCAGAACTTTTTGTGCATTGGGAGAAAATCGGTGTGACAGAGTCGTAGTAGGGTTCATCGCGCCATCCTTATTATTTGTTGAAGTCTATATGTTTTTTAACGCAGCGGATAAAAAATCGTCGATACGATCGGCAGAAACTTTGTGAATCACAGCCTGCCCAAGTTTAACCGGAAGAATAAAGGTGTACCCTTCCTGATTTTTTTTCTTATCCTGACATAGTGTATTTATTATTTCTTTTTTTTCAAGCTCGTTTGGAATTTTCTGCGGAAGATTGAAGTCTTTCAGCAGTTGAAGCAGCGCTTCAGAGTAATCTTCTTCAAGCAGCCCACTGGAAGATGATGCACGCAGTGCCATAAGCATTCCCAGGCCGACGGCTTCGCCATGATGGAGACGAATATAGCTGCCCGCAGTTTCCAGGGCATGGCCAAAAGTGTGCCCAAGGTTAAGTTGTGCACGGACGCCCTGGTCGAGTTCATCTTCAACGACGAAACTCTTCTTGATATGAATTGACCTGCGTATCAGGCGCTGTAAAAGATTTATCTGTCGCGCCTTGATTTCTTCAGAATTTTTGAGAATAAATCTGAAATAGGCTGAATCTGCCACTGCGCCATGTTTGATTGCTTCGACCAGACCATATGAAAGCTGGGTTAAAGGCAGGGTACGCAAAACTGAAACGTCGATGGCGGTCAGCAGTGGCTGATAAAAAGAACCGACAAGATTTTTACCATGTTCAAGGTTAACCCCGTTTTTGCCGCCTATACTGGCGTCTACCATTGCCATCAGCGAAGTTGGCATAAGAATCAGGGGAACTCCGCGCTTGAAAATAGAAGCAGTAAAACCGGCGATGTCGCAGACAACACCTCCGCCCAACCCTATAATCGGGCAATCGCGATCTATTTCAAGCTCGCAAAGGCGGTTGATAATGTCATGAGCGGTTTCAAAAGTTTTGAATTTTTCTCCATCCGGAATTACTATCTCATCTGCTTTGATGCCGCGGGTTCTAAGTTCAGCCAACAATGGCTGCAAATACCATTTCGCCACCACCTCGTTGGTAATTATCGCGCATTTACGAGCGGTGCGGGTTCGATAAAGTCTGGCGGCAATTTCTTTGAAGATATCTGCGCCGAGAATTATTTCACTGCTGGTTGTTCTGGCGAAAGTAAGCTTTTGTGATTCCATGGTTTAGAAATGCTCTGATCCGAAAAGAATTCGCGCGTTCTCGACGAGTTGTCGTTTCAACGATTCCTGGTCGGTTTTTCGCAGTTGGGCCAGAAACTCAAAAGTAAAAGGTACGTAGGCAGGCTCATTTCGCCTGCCGCGCCTTGGTTGAGGGGCGAGATAGGGCGAGTCTGTTTCAAGGTGAATCAGCTCAGCCGGTAAATAGCTGAAAACCTCGCGGGCTGTTTCCGATTTTGGAAAAGTAAGTGCACCGCCGACCGAGAAATGAAAACCAAGATCAGCCATTTGCCCGGCAATTTTTTTATCGCCGCTGAAGCAGTGAAGCAAAACGCCTTTGGGCCGTGGAAGCTCTTTTATGATTGGTATGAACCTGTCGTAAGCATCTCTGACGTGCACAACAACCGGAAGCTCGATATTCACCGCGAGATTCCAGAGCTCGACAAAAAACTTTTCCTGAATATCTCTTGGGGTGAAATCATAGTAATAGTCGAGGCCGATTTCACCAATAGCAAGAACTTGCGGATGCTTTGCCAGTTCGGTCAGGTGCGCGATCGATTCATCGTTGAAAGAGGCGATGTCGTGAGGATGTATGCCAACAGTGGCAAGACAGGCTTCAAACCTGTCTGCCAGGTCGATGGCTTCTTTTGAAGTTTCTATACAGGTGCCGGCATTGATTATTTTTTTTACTCCGGCTTTCAATGCGTTTTCGACAATGGCTTCATGTTCACCGATGAATTTTTCGTCATGAAGATGCGCATGAACATCGATCAGATAGCTGTTAGACATCATTTCACCCTGACACCGGTTTTGGCAGGCTTATCGGGGGTAACAAGCGCGAGTCCGCCATCTTCAGTCTGGGCCGCGAGAATCATACCGTGTGATACGATGCCGCGAATTTTGGCAGGTTTGAGGTTTTTCACCATAACCACCTGTTTGCCCAAAAGCTCTTCCGGGCTGTAAAAAGCAGCAATTCCGGCAACCAGATTTCGCGATTCTTCGCCGATAGAAACGGTTAGCTTCAGCAATCTGTCAGCGTTTTCAACTTTTTCTGCCGTTTCAATTCTGGCAATGCACAATTCGGTTTTAAGAAAATCGTCAAAGGTTACTATGCCTTCTGTGGCGACTTCTGCTGGTTTTTCGCTCTGTTTCTTTTCTTTTTTCGCTTCTTTTGCCTGGCCTTTTACACCCTTTTTCAGATTTTGAATTCTTTCGGTTTCAAGTCTTGGGAAAAGGGGAACGGGGGTTGTGCATACAGTACCGTCTTTGAGCTGGCCCCACTCAAGTTCGTTGAGTTTTACGAAGCCTTCGTTCCAGCCGATCTGCTTGAGAAATTCAGGAGTGAGATGCGGCATAAACGGTTCTACAAGATGAGATATGAATCTGATGCCTTCACCAATGGTGTAAAAAACTTCGTCGAGAAGATCGTAATTTTCAGATTTAGCCAGTTTCCAGGGGGCGGTTTCATCGATGTATTTATTCAGGCGCTGCACTAAATCCCAGATTCGGCGCAGGGCTTCGTGGAAAAGAAAGTTTTCCATAGCCTCGAT
>JASURT010000091.1 GCA_030446435.1 Candidatus Ozemibacter sp. | reverse complement strand
GGTAAACAGGGTTGGAAAGACGGCTGGGCCGAAGCTGAAGAATATGAAAGATCACTCGATGATGAAACCAGAGATGCCGACACTTCAGATGATATGCGTGATGCAACTCAGGATACAGAAGTAGATACCGGTGAAGGCGCAGATACCATCGAAGACGCTTCACAGGATGGTGTAGCTGATATCTAATCGCTGGATTGTTTTTAAAAGGGGCAGAATTTTCTGCCCCTTTTTTCATTACATTTTTTTGCCTTTTTACCGAAAAGGTAGTTGATATGAACAATCTATTCACTAAAAGTATCGCGATCTTTTCGGCAGTTCTTCTGCTGGTATTGCTGCTGCCATACAGTTATGGCGGTGACCCTGGTGTCACGGGCATTATCGTGAAAGATCGCGAAAGATATTATCACCGTCTCAAGGATATGAGGGCTAAAGACCCGACAAATCCAGAATTAAGCTATCAGATCGCCAACTTGTACTATAGCCTTGAAATGGAAGATGAAGCCATCAAAGAATACCGTAGAACTCTGAAGTTAAAGCCAGATCATGATTTTGCCAAATGGTTTCTGAGTCGATTGCTTGAAAGCAAAGGTTATTATGATGAAGCGTTCTGGCTGGTTCGTGATTTGATTGAAAAACATCAGCGAACCGCAAAGCTATATGATCGAGCCGGCGAAATTCTTTTGAAAATGAATCAGAAAGATACGGCCAAAGAATATTTTGCCCGTTATGACGAATTGAAATACGGCGAAATGAATGGGGCCAAGCCGGTTAAAACCCTTACAAACCCCAAAGCCGGAGCATGGCGCGAATACTTTTACTGAAAAACTGGTAAAAATTGTCTTAGGGCCTTACCAGGAAACATTTTCCTGGCGGTAAAGTTCTTCAACTTTTTCGATCCATTCTTTGCCGAAAATAGTCTCCAGTAATGGGGCGAAGCTTATAATTACCGGCGGAGCGTTTTCCTCTGAAACGCAGAAATCAGGAATGTGAAGATTCATCATCCAGCCATCTGCTGATTTTTTTATGATCAACGGAAAAAGCGAGCACCACAGGGGTTTTACATCGAGCAGAGGAATGTTGTTGTCGAGGGCATAACTGTGCAGTGAACATAAAACTGTTTTTCCATCAGGCATGTGAGCAAGAGGGCAGGGGGTATTTTCCTGTATTTCTCTTATGTGAAGAGTGCCATGAAATAATTCTCTTACTCCGGCCTGCAAAAATTTCTGGTTTTGCAAAGGAAGGTAGGGAAAAACATTTTCAAGATTTTTCTCGATGTTTATTGCTTCTTCTTCGCAGATTGGGGCGCCAAGATCACCATATTGGCAACATTTACCCAGACATTTTGTAAGATCACATGAAAAGCGGGTATTCCAAACCTGTTCTGATATGATAACATTGTCTATTATCTGCATCGTTGAATTCCTTTCAGTAAGGTTAAATTTAACAGAATCTGAAAAAAAATGCAGATAAAAGTTATTAACAAAAAAGTTCTCTGCGCCGATAAGAGGGGCGATGAACACCATAGACATAGTAATAGCAGCAGGTTTCGTTCTTCTATTGATCATAGTTGCCCTGAGAATTTGGTTGGGGCGACGAGTATCGATAGAAGATCATTCTGACATTAAAATCAAACGCCCACAAAAGCGCGGTGAAGAACCACAAAAGCCTGTTGAACCAATTCAACAGGCCCACGAATCTGCCCCGGAACAGCCGCAGGTTTTTGCTGAATCTGCTGTTGATGATATTCGAAGCCAGGCAGAACCAGTTGCTGATTCGCAACCCGAAATCGCAGTTGCCAAAGATTCAGCTGAATCACCAGAAGCACCTGCTGCTCAGTTTCAAACAGAAGATACGACCAGAAGCAGCGAAGAAGTTGATCCCCTGATTTTGATCAGGACGTTTTCAGCGCCGACTGAAAAAAGACTCGATGCAATTAACATCGCCGGAGAACAAAAGCTGACAGAAGCGGTTCCGGCCCTGATAGAAGCTCTTTATGAGCCTGATTCAGCAATTTCGGCCGCTGCTGCAGAAGCCTTGGGCCAGATTGGTGATGATCGGGCCATTGAACCGCTGCTTGAAATTTCTCGTCGTAATGATGCTCATCTGTTAAAGCAGATTTCAGCTCAAAGCGAAGAAAAGATTGAAGAAGATGAGGCAGAAGTATCTGCAGAGTCATCTGAAAATGAAGAAAATCCATACAAATTCAAAGAAATGGTCATTTTTAAGATTGATCAGTTACCCAAAGAATATTTTCAGCCGGATGGTTCGCCTATTCCAAGAAAAGAGCTTGTTGTAAAGGGGCTGAAAGACAACAATCAGCAGCTTAGGCAGATGGCGGCAAAGGCTGCAATCGGGCTGGAAAGCGATGAAGTTGTCGAACCCCTGATCGAAGCCCTGGAAAACCCCTATGAGGTTGAATCAGTTAGGTTTATGGCTGCAGAAGCCCTTGGTGGTATGGATAACGACAAATCGGTAGAATCATTGTTGAAATCGCTGAAAGATGAAAACGTTGCGGTTCGATATTCTGCTGCAGCCGCGCTTAGCGGTAAAAAAGACGACCGGGTGGTATTCGCTTTGGTTGGCGCAATAACTGATCCTGATAAATATGTCAGATCATCGGTGGCTTACGCTCTTGGTACCACAGGTAGCAAACAGGCATTAGACGCTCTTTTTCAGCTGACCGCAGATGAGAGTGAAGTTGTAAGATTTTCTGCAGCCAAGTCAATTGCCTGCTTCAGCAGCGAAATGGTAATCGAAGAGATCAAAAGCAGACTAGGCTATTCAAAAAAAGAAACTAAGCTTGCTTTGCTTGAAGTACTTGGCCATATCAAAACTGATGAGTCGGTTGAAATTTTACGATCTTTCTTAAGGGAAGAAGATGGTGAATTAAGCTACAAGGCTTCAATGGCGCTTATTGGCCAGGAAAACCTTGAAATTCTCGATGAATTGATCGAAGCCTCGAAAAGACTCGATCAGGAACTGTATTCTTTAATGAAAGATGGCAGGAAAGATTCAGTAAAAGCTAAATTTGCTTCTAAATCTTTCGCTGAAGCTTCAGAACCCGGTAAAGCTGTATCTGAAAAAAGAGACAGTTCAATTTTGCCTGAATACATGCTCAGTTTACGAGACGGCTTGATGAGCAGTAACCCCAACATTAGAGGCAGTTCTGCAAACGCATTGGGTGATGCAAAAGATCCTCGGGCCGTAGATATTCTTCTTGCCGCGATCGACGATGAAAATGAATTTGTCAGAGCTTCGGTAATTAGCTCTTTGGGCCGCATCGCTGCTGAAAAGTCACTTCCGTTCATTCTTGATAAACAAGAAGACCACTCAGAAGAAGTAAGGTATGCTTTGGTCAAAGCCTTAGCCAGATTCTCGCATGAAACTGCATTGGAATGTCTTAAAGACTTGGCTAATAATGATATGTCAAGTCAGGTTAAGCGAGCTGCCCGCGCCGCATTGGATAAAAAATAACAAGCCTGGATCGATCTGGAGGAAAACGATGACCGACAACGAATTTCTTGCTCTGGTTGAAAATGTATATTCTTTTCATACTAAGCGTGCCCCCGGAATCCCAATCGCGGTTCAAATGGTTCTAATTGCCCGGGAAAAATTGGGTAAAGTAAAAATGGGTGCCGTTGCAGAGACCCAGGTTTGTCTTTCAGACGCCATTCAATTTTTGACCGGATGTACAATCGGTAACAAATACCTGATTTTATTGAACAAAATCGGCCGCTATGCATTGACTTTGTATGACCGCGATACCGGAAGAGGGTATCGTGTCAGCGTTGACATCGAAAAAATCGATGCCGAAAAAATGCCCGAAACCCACAAGTTTTTCCTGCGTCAACGTGACCCGTCCTTGAGAAAAGATAATAAAGCCAGGGCTGAATCAGCAAAAATAATTGTCGATGAATTCATTGCCTGTGGTCGTGATATTTTTACATGCCAGGAAATTCAAATGAAGAATTACGCCAAACCACCGGTTCCATCGGCGGCAGTTTGCGAAAGGTGCGGCGAATCCTTTTTGCTGGAAGCGGAGTCGCAGAAAATTTGCCGGGTTTGCGATGGAATCGATGATTATTATAGTCTTGTCGAATAATCTGGCTTTTGTTTTTAATCTTCAGGGCGCAATACTGACATGAAGGCTTTTTGAGGTATTTCAACCCTTCCAACCATCTTCATGCGCTTTTTGCCCTCTTTCTGTTTTTCAAGCAATTTGCGTTTTCGTGAAATATCGCCACCATAGCACTTTGCTGTAACATCTTTTCGATAAGCCGGAATATTCTCGCGGGCGATGATTTTCGCGCCAATTGCCGCCTGAAGAGGAATCTGAAACTGGTGTCGCGGAATAAGTTTGCGAAGTTTTGCAATGACTGCACGACCACGATATTCAGCTCTTTCTCGGTGACACATGAAAGATAGAGCATCGACCTTTTCGCCGTTAACAAGTATGTCTACTCTTGAAATTGCTGCGGCCCGATTTCCGATGTGCTCATAGTCCATTGAAGCATAGCCACGGGTGCGGCTTTTAAGCTTGTCGTAAAAATCGACCACGATTTCTGAAAGCGGCAGATCGAACGAAATAGATACGCGCTGCTCAGAGATGAATTCCATGTGCTTCATTATGCCCCGGCGCTCTTGCCCGAGTTCCATGATTGTGCCGATGTAGTCCTTAGGCATGAAAATGGTGCAATGAACAAATGGTTCACGAATTTCTTCAATTTCGGTATTGTCTGGTAGCTTCGCCGGCGAATCTATCTCAATAAGGGTTCCGTCAACCGTCAGCACTTCGTAAACGACGTTGGGGGCTGTAGTAACCAGGTCGAGATTGTATTCGCGTTCCAGTCTTTCCTGAATGATTTCCATATGAAGAAGACCAAGAAATCCACATCTGAAGCCGAAACCCAGTGCGAGAGAATTCTCGGGGATGAATGAAAGGCTTGAATCATTCAGGGTCAGTTTTTCAAGAGCATTTCTCAGCTCGTTGAATTCATTGGCTTCAACCGGGTAAAGACCGCAGAAAACCATTTGCTTTGCCTGTTGAAAACCTGGTATTGGTTCTACCTCTTCTTTGCATTTTTCAAGCAGAACCGTGTCACCTATGTTGACATGGCCCATTTCTTTGATAGATGCGCAAAAGAAGCCGACATTGCCAGTAGTGATTTTTTCCTGAAGAATCGGTTTTGGGGTAAAAACGCCGGCCTCGAGAATCTCGAAGACAGCTTCGGTAGAGTGAAATTTTATTTTGTCGCCGATTTTGAATTCGCCGTCAACAACCCGGCAATAAACCACAACCCCTTTGTAGGAATCGTATTTTGCGTCGAAAACCAGTGCGCGAAGAGGCTTGTCATCATTTCCGACCGGTGCCGGAATTCTTTCGACAACCCGTTCAAGCAGTTCAGGGACCCCGATGCCTTCTTTGGCCGAAACCAGAATGGCGTCAGAACAATCAATTCCGATCAAAGATTCAATTTCTTCTTTTACTTTGTCAGGGTCGGCAGCGGGCAGGTCGATTTTGTTGATTACCGGTATTATTTCAAGGTCCTGGGCAAGGGCCAAAGTGGCATTGGCCATTGTCTGAGCTTCTACACCCTGACTGGCGTCTACTACAAGCAAAGCTCCTTCACAAGCGGCTATCGAGCGTGATACCTCATATGAAAAATCGACGTGACCAGGGGTGTCAATCAGGTTCAGGGTGTATTCCTGACCATCTTTTGCATTATAAATCATGCGAACAGCCTGGGCTTTAATGGTAATGCCGCGTTCCCGCTCGAGATCCATCGAGTCAAGAAGCTGCTCTTTCATTTCGCGCTTGCTGACGGTTGAGGTGCTTTCAATCAAGCGATCGGCAAGAGTAGATTTGCCATGATCGATATGGGCTATAATGCAGAAGTTGCGTATGTTTTTCTGTGACAATTTGTGACCTCTTATTTTCGACTGAGTATGAATCTATAGACAATGACCTTGAGAATCCAGATCAAAATCAGAGCGACAACGATAGCTATGATGCCAAAAACTACGTTGGCAATCAAGCCCTGATTCGATGCCCAGAAAATCGCATCGAGTTTTTCGGGAATATTGGGATCATCAGGTCGATAACGTAATACTCTTCTAAAGTTTTCTTCGGCTTTAAGATATTCACCTTCGGCAAAAGCTTTGTCGCCAAAGTAGTAAAGCGCGTTTACCATAAGTTCGCGGGCCTGAGAGTTGTTTGGTTGCAGATAGAGAATTCTTTCTATCTTCGGCATAGCGCTTTGCCAGTCATCTTTTAAAGCAAGCTCTTTTACTTCACGAAGCATCAGAGTTGCCTGACCAGGCTGGAAAAAGTGAATTCTGTTGTTGCCCTGGTCAGCTATGACAAGCGTGCCTTCTTTGTTCAGCATTATTCCACGGGGTGAAATAAGTCTGCCGGGGGCAGAACCCTTTCTGACATTGTAGTTCTGGTAATATTTTCCGTCTCTGCTGATTTCGACAAGACGGTGATTCAATGTGTCAGAAATAAGAAAGCGTCCGTCGGTGCTGTTCGTGATGTAAGACGGGTTGTGAAGCATGCCGCGGTCGCTGCCCTTGATACCATAGCGCCAGAGCAGCTCGCCGTTATCTACATTCCAGCAGACAACCTGGTTGAAAAGGGGGTAAGTAACCAGCAGTTTACCTTCTACAGTCCAGAAAACCCCGCGCGGTGACACAGGTTTGTAACCTCTTTTGGTTTCTTCGTTGTAAATGATTTCTTTAAGGCATTTGCCATTCTGGTCAAGAATCTGAACTCTCTGGTTTCGCCATTCTGCCACAGCGATACGACCAGAAGAATCTACATCTATGTCCATGGGCGATCTTAGCTGGCCCTGACCTTTGCCGGTTTTGCCAAGCTTGCCAAGCAGTTTCCCTGATTCGAAATCTATAATAAGAATCTGATTGGTGTCCTGGCATGATACGTAAAGACGACCATCCTTATCCATGGCCAGTCCGGCTGGTTTTTTCAGTTGGTTCTGAAGTTCTTCAAAGTTTTTCTGGTTAGCGATTTTTTCCGCTTCGTCGGCGCTTTCTGAAAGTTGTTGCAACTGTGGGATAAAACGAATGAAATCACCGTCTTTGCTAAGAACCTGCAGACGATTGTTTTTCTGGTCGGCAACGATAATGCGGCCATCTTCAGTGATCAATAGGTCTTCCGGATAATTGAATTCGAGCGGTCCTTTGCCTTCAAAACCCCTGACCACGAATACAGAAAAATCAAGGGCAAAGCAGTTGCCGGCAGATAAAATCGCCAGAATCAGAAAAACCAGATTAAAGAAGGCTGAATTACGACCCTGTCTCAATTATTAATCTCCTCGATACGATTGTATGTTAAATATCTGTCTTTGCTCATTCTCTCTTCGCGGGTTTTGCCATTTTGTGTAATAATTCGGTAAGTTTCGATTGTATAGCCTGTAACCCCGGGGTGAACGACTTTTACTTCACCCTTTTTCAGTTTTGAGTTTCTTTTCTTTTGAGTTTTAAAAGGGTGCTTCTGTTCGTTTCTTGTCTGCAGAACTACAGATTCGAAAGGCTGTTTTTCTGCATAAAGCGATACTTCTACACTGCCTTTGCCTGAACTGGCAGAAATCAGAATCGGCACATCGAGATTATTGCTGAATTTGAAATCTTTGTAACCCCAGGCTACAGCGGCGTCCAGGCCCCTGTCGGCGTATTCGATTCCGTCATAAATAGAATGGTTGTGCCGCTCGTCAATTTTCAGACCGGCCTTGAGGGTTGTGCGATAAAGGGTTGTGCTTACCTGGCAGATGCCGCCACCAAGACCCGGAATAACTTTTCCGCGCGAGATTACTCCGGCGTTTTCAAAACCGTATTTGCGGGTTCTGGGCCCAACTACTTTGTTAAAGCTGAATTTGCCGCCCGGAGGGATAATAAGACCGTCGATCTTTTTGGCGGCAATGGCGAGATTTACGTTTCTGCCTTCGTCATCGATGTGGCCTTCATGAAGGGTTGAAAATGATGCGATTAGTTTGTTGAAACCCATTTCGTTAATTTTGTTGCTGAAACTTTCCTTTCCTTCAAATTTTTTGGTAAAAATAGGCACAGAAAGTGTTGCCGCAGCTCCGGCTTCTTTAATTTTAGCTTCAAGCGCTGCCAGAGTTTTTTCGCGGTCTATAGTCAGGCCTTCTTTGCCTCTTACAATCTTTTTGAAGTTATCATTCGCTGCTTTTCCGAGCTTGCTTGGAACCGGCTCAGAGGCGTCGCTGGGCTCAGGAAGCTTTTCTATGAGAGTCTTGGCAAGGTTGCCGTCTGCGGTGATGCTGATTGGTTTGTCATCTTTTTTTACAACCGAAAAGAGCGGAACATTTTTATAGGCAACAATGCTTTTACCGTCACTGAATTCAAGGTTAACATTCTTTTTTTCAACCAGGGTGTCTGGTGACAGACCCGATGATGTCGTCTGTGTATCGTCGGGGCTGGTTAACGAACTCTGGTCAGGGGTTGTTACAGGTGCAGTTCCCTGCAGGTGTTTTATTCCAATGTAAACTACCGCCAGAACTACAATTAGTGCTGCGATGGTTAAAGCTGATTTAAAAATGTTCTTCATTCTTGGCTCCTGGCTAATCTGTTTCGGATTTGAGGGAACGACTCATCAGGTGTTTAGCCGCAATCTCAGGAGGACAGTTTTCAAACAAAATCCTACATAATTCTTCGGTAATTGGCAGCGGAAGAGTTAGCTTTTTGCCCCATTCGGCTGCGATCTTTGCTGTCTCAACGCCTTCTACTACCATTTTGGAAGCTTCGGTAATTTCTTTCAGAGTTTTGCCCTGGGCGATTGCCTGACCCAGTTTATGATTTCGTGAAAGTGGCGAAGAGGTGGTGGCCATTAGATCGCCAAGACCTGCCAGACCGTAAAAGGTCTGAGTTTCCCCGCCGAGAGCTGTGCCCAATCTTACCAGTTCGTGAAGGCTGCGGGTTAAAAAGGCTGCTTTGGCGTTGTCACCAAGATCAAGCCCATCGACAATACCCGCGCCGATGGCGAAAATGTTCTTCAATGTGCCCCCGAGTTCAACCCCGGTTCGGTCAGTTTGACGGTAAATTCTGAAGTAACTGTTAGAAATTCCGGCCTGGAAAGCCCTGGCGAGGTCTTCGTTGTGGCAGGCTACTACCGAAGCGCCAAGCTTTTTCATACCCACTTCGTCGGCAAGGTTAGGGCCTGATAAAGAAGCGACTATGTCTTTTTCGCTTTCGGGCTCGGCTCGGATTATGTCACAGAGAACCTGCGACAATCTTTTGCCGGTTCCGCGCTCAAAGCCTTTCGCCACGTTTATGATGCCTTTTAGCCCGGCAAGTTCTTCGCCGTATTCTTGCAAAGTTGGTTTGAGAAAACCAGATGGAATAGAAGTTAAAGCATACTCGGCATTATGCAGAGCTTCTTCAATTCTATTTACGGCAACAAGCTTCGAAGAGAGCTCTAAACCTGTAACAAAATAAGGGTTTCTATGTTGTTTGTTTATTCCTTCAACGACTTCTGCTTCTCTGGCCCAGATTTTGACCTGGTGGCCATTTTCGCATAGCAGATTCGCAAGGGTTGTGCCCCAGGAACCTGCGCCGAGAATTGCAAAATTCATTTTTCTTCTTCTCCGTTGTCTTTGTTTTCAGGCTCGGTTGATTCTTCTTTCTTTTTTGCTCCCAGCGCCAGTTCTTCACCTTTTATGATTCTGCTGATATTGGCTTTATGCTTGAAGATGATGAAAAAAGCTACCAGAGCTGAAAAAACGGTTAAAAACTGAAAATACTCGGGGCCACCTTCCTGAAAATAATAAATTAGAAAGGGCAACGAGGCGGCAGCAAGAATTGAACCAAGCGAAACCATGCGGCTTATGATCAAAGCAGCCATGAAAATCACCAATGCAGAAAGCGTTGCCCTGGGAGCGAGAGCCATGAAAACTCCGAGACCAGAGGCTACACCTTTGCCGCCACGAAACTTGACCCAGAACGACAGCGTGTGCCCGATTAGAGCTGCGGCACCCGCTACAAAAAGCGCCAGAGGGTTGCGACCCAGAATTTTTGCGGTAATGATAACCGCTGACATGCCCTTTAAAACGTCTATGGCCAGCGTGAAGGCAAATGGCGTTTTACCAAGAACACGATAAACATTGGTTGCGCCCATGTTTTTGCTGCCGTGCTCGAAAATGTTAAGCCGGTAAAATGCAAGACCCAGCCAGTATGCGGTAGGTATTGAACCGCATAAATAGCCGATTATAACTGCGTAAATGTAATCCATATCAGTTTTTTACTTTCGAACGACCAGTTTGATTGGCCAGCCGTCAAAGGTTTCTTCCTGGCGAATGTGGTTAAGTATGTATCGTTGATAGGAAAAGTGTACCCCTTTGGGGTCTGAGGCCTTGAGCTTGAAAACGATCGGTGGGCCGGCGAACTGATGCAGCGAATAAAGCTTGAGCTCACGACCCTTGAATGAAGGTGGCGGCTGTATTGTGACCGCATCGTAGAGAATTGTTTTCAGTCGGTCAGCTGGAATGGTTTTTCTGCCGTTTTCCTGAACCCGGTCGATCAGGTCGAACAGCTTGTTTACTCTCAAGCCCGTTTTGGCAGAAGTCGAAAGCATCGGGGCAAAGGCAAGCAGCGGAAACTCGTCGCGGGTGTGTTTCATAAGCTCGTCCCAGCGGCGTTCTTCGTTACCTGAAATATCCCATTTGTTCCAGACTATTATGCAGCCAGCACCGCTGTCGATAACTCTGCCGGCTATGCGTTTGTCCTGATTGGTGATTTTGCCTTTTGAAGCGTCTAAAACCAGAATTGCCAGGTCGGTATTTTTTATTGCGCCAAGGGTTCGGTATACCGAATATTGCTCGACATCGTCTTTATCTCTGTCGGGTCGTCTCAGCCCGGCGGTATCGATGAAATTATAGGTTTTGCCGTTGCGCACGAATCTTTTTAAAATTGTGTCGCGGGTAGTGCCGGGCACATTGTCGACAATAGATCGTTCTTCGCCGAGTAGACAGTTGAATATTGAAGATTTTCCAACATTGGGTTTTCCGACTATCGCGATTCTTTCAAGGTTGGTTTTGCCGTCGTCCACTTCTCCGTCCCAGTTTCGCGGAAACTTTTCGATGGCATCATCGAGCAGGTCTGCTACTCCATGCCCATGAACTGCTGATATGGGGTAAAGCTGGTCTATACCCAACTCGTAAAATTCAGAAAGAATGCTTTCATCTTCGGCGTTATCAAGCTTGTTGATTGCAACGAACATGGGTCTGTCAGACCAGAAACGCCTGAGAAAATTCAGGATTTCTTTGTCATCAGGTATCAGACCGGCTTTTCCATCGCAGACAAAAATGATTGATTCTGCCTCTTTAAGAGCGAAATCGACCTGAAACTTGATGGACTGCATTATCGGTTTTGAATCATCAGGGTCGAGGCCGCCGGTGTCGACGACGTTGAATTGTCTGCCGTTCCAGACGGCTTCTGCATAGTTTCTATCTCTGGTTACACCAGGAGTCGGATCGACGATTGCGTGTCGATAGCCGACTATTCTGTTCAAAAGAGATGATTTACCAACATTGGGGCGGCCAATTATTGCGATTGTCGGGATTGTCTTCATGACTTACCTCCAGATTAAGAGAAAAATGCTATCATTTTTTTATGTAATAAGTCAATCCCTGTGGGCCGCAAAACCTGATTAAATCTTGATTTTTCGCCGATTCACGTTCTAACTGAACTCTTTTGCTTAAGAACTTTCGGATTAATGTGCTTAAGCATTTTATGAAAAGAAGAAATATCTGAAAACCTGTTGAGGAAAATACTGAAAGAACAAGGCGGGGCGACCGTATGGTAATATTGCGTCACTGAATCAATACTGTTTTTGGGTGAAGAGGTAAGATTGACAGAGGTGTTGGCATCTGTTAATGTTATACGCCTGAGAAAATCAATAACGAGGTAAATTGTGATACCTGTAAAAAAGCTGATTCCACTTCAGGAACTCGATCTTAAAATTGATACTGCAAACGCTGCTATTGATGAGAAAAAGAAAAAGTTGCTGAGAATGCAGAAAGAAATTGATTCTGATGCAGAGCTTGTCGAAAAGAAAAAGGCGTTGCTTAAAAAGATACAGCTGCGAAAAAGGGCTGCAGAATCAGAACTTGATAACCTGAATGATCAGATCAAAACCTCAGATTTGAAGCTGAAAAGCGCCGGTCTTGCTCCTGCTTCTTATGCTGCTCTTGAAAAAGAGA
>JASURT010000090.1 GCA_030446435.1 Candidatus Ozemibacter sp. | reverse complement strand
CAAAAACTCGTTGTCGAAGGAGTCACCAGCATTTCAGAAATGTTGCGAATTCAGGGCATTCTCAACCCGGAGCTTTAACTTGCCAGAAGATTTTGCCGTAAACAGCAACGCGTCTTTTCAGATGGGGCAATGACTTGATTTTTTTTTTTTTAACCTTTAAGCTGAACTACTTCTCACAAAATCAAGGTCCAAAAATATGAATCTGAAGAAAAAAATTCTGCTGGGATACGGAATTTTACTGGCTATCATGGGCATCGCCATAGCTTGGAGCATCTGGCATCTCGTGGTTTTAAGCAACGCTTCTTCAGAAATTCTAAAAGAAAACTATCGCAGCATCATTGCCGCAGAAAACATGATAGACTCAATCGAGCGCCAGGACAGCGCAATTCTGCTGGCAATAATTGGTTTTCCGCAAGAAGGCAAATCTCAGTTTTCCGCACATGACCTTTCTTTTATTCAGTGGCTTACCAGAGCCAAAGACAACATCACCATCACCGGAGAAGCAGAAACTGTTGCCCTGATCACTGAAAGCTATTCAAGTTTCAGAGATTCATATTTAAATATTCTTCAGAAAATAGAGCAGAGTAAAGTCGACATAAAAGAGCACGGTCCACTTTACAAAAAAGATTTACTACCAAGATTTCTAACTGTTCGTGAAGCCTGTGAAAAACTCAGGAAAATGAATGAAGAAACCATGTATGCAGCAAGTCAACGCGCGTCATCGATTGCCGGTTATGCTATCTGGTCAACCGGACTTGTGGCCTTTCTGGTTCTGATAACTTCGTTATTGTCGGGGTCAGTTCTGGTCGAACGAATAGTAGAGCCTTTACGCAAGTTTGTCGAGGCAACCCGGCAAATTGCCTCAGGGCACTATGACATCGAGGTTTCAAGCACAGAGAATGTCGCTTCCGAGATTGCTCTTCTGTCTCAGGAGTTTAATTCAATGGCGCTTCAACTCAAACAATTTCACGAACTGAACTTTGAAAAGATTCTCGAAGAAAAAAGAAAGAACGAGGCTGTTCTTTCAAGCATCAAAGACGGCCTAATCGTTTTGTCACAAGAATTGAATGTCGTGGGCATCAATCTGGCAGCAAGAGAAATACTTGGTTTTGAATTTTCAGACTGCCTGAACCGTGAATACAAAGACATTCTGCCTGAAAAAGTTTCCAGACTTCTTGAAACTGAGTCGAATCTTTTCGAAGAAAAAGAATCGACAAAAACCGAACAGAATGTTTTCACCATTCACAAGGGCGATAAAACCAGACATTTCCTCTTTTCAATTACGATGATTCCGGGTCTCAAAGAAGAGAAATCCGGTTATGTGATACTTTTCAAAGACGTAACTGATTTTCGGGAAATCGAAAAATTAAAAGACGAGTTCATTTCAGCTGCCTCTCATGAATTAAGAACCCCTCTGACCAGCATCAAAATGAGCCTTTCGCTTTTAAAAGAAAAAAGCGAGACCAAGCTTAATGAAAAAGAAAAGGAACTTCTTCAGATAACCGATGAAGAAATATCACGCATGAAGGCCCTGGTAGACGATCTCCTTGATTTATCCAAAATTGAAGCCGGGAAGATCGAAATGGAATTCACCGGGGTCGAAATCAAACCCCTTATTACTCACGCCGAAAAGATTTTCAGAAGTCAGTTAGAGCAATTAAAGGCTTCAATGAAAATTGAAATACCGGACGACTTGGCAAAAGTCAGGGCTGACAGTAATAAAATCACCTGGGTTATCACGAATCTTATATCCAATGCCCTTCGATACATACCCAAAAATGGCTTGATTTCAATTCGCGCAGAAGAGAGCAACAATTTCGTTACCATTTCAGTGAAAGACAATGGCAAAGGCATTCCGCTCGAATACCAATCCAAAATATTTCAAAAATTTGCTCGGGTAAATGAAAATGAATCGAGTGGCACTGGCCTGGGCCTGGCAATCTGTAAAGAAATTATTCGCGCACATGGGGGCACAATCTGGGTAGATTCCGCCCCTGGCAAAGGAAGTTGTTTCTATTTTACGATTCCCGTCATGTGAGGTGACCCTATGAATGCAAAATCAATTTTAATAGTAGATGATGAAAAAAACATCAGAACGACACTTTCTCAGGCTCTCGAAGTTTTGAACCTACCAGTTCAATCTGCTGTAAATGGCGAAGAAGCTCTGAAAATGTTAAGTGAAGATGAATTCAGTGTTGTACTTCTTGATCTGAAAATGCAGGGAATGAGCGGCATGGATGTCTTGAAAGAGATTCAGAATGAATTTCCTTATACCAAAGTCATTATTATCACCGCGCACGGTACGATAGACTGCGCAGTAGAAGCCATGAAGCTCGGAGCGACCGACTTTGTTCAGAAACCATTCAGTCTCGAAGAAATTAGAACTCTGGTAAAAAAGGTGCTTGAACGAGATGAAATAGTAGAGAGCGACACCAGTGATTTCGAAGCTTTGATTGAGTTGACCAAAAAGTACATAAACAGAAGAAATTTTTCAGCAGCCCTTGAAACCATAAAAAAGGCCGTTGCCAAAGCCCCCGGCAGACCTGAAGCACACAATCTTCTCGGCGCAATTCTTGAAGCCCGCGGCGACAAGCTTGAAGCTCAGAAGTTTTATCGCACAGCTCTTGAAGTTGATCCCACATATAAGTCTGCAAGGGCGAATCTCGACCGACTGACCTTTCGCAGAGACGATTCAGACATCGACTTTGGCAAGAAATAGAGCTTAAATTACTGATATGAATGAGAAATACATGGTAATGGCCGGATGCGGAAAATTGGGGTCGTTTCTTGCCAACCGACTTAGCAGTAACGGGCACTCTATCGTGATCATAGACAAAAATCCCGCCGCTTTCGAGCGCTTGAGTTTTGAATTCACCGGTTTCAAACTTGAAGGTGACGTTTCCCTGCTATCTGTGCTACAGAAGGCCAAGGTGGCTGATGCCTATGCTTTCTGGGCATTGACCGAAAATGACAATCTGAATCTTATGATAGCCCAGACAGCAAAATCCTTTTTCAAGGTCGATAAAGTTTTTGCCCGCATTCATGATCCGGAGAAAAGCAAAATTTTTCAGGATTCAGAGATTTTTAACATCTGTCCGACCATACTGGCCGGCGAAAAGGCGTTGAGCATCTTCGCTGAAGAATTGAAAACCTCCTCAGAGGACAAATCATGAAAATTATTATGACCGGTCAGGGCAAGGAATTTTTCTTTTTGTGCAGAAGGTTTCTTGAAAAGGGCTATAATGTGACACTTATCTGCAAAGATGAAAATGAAGGGAAAAAGTTGTTTCGGGATTTGAAGATAAGTGTAATAGAAGGCGACCCATGCGATATTCAAACCCTGAAGCATGCCGGCGCAGAAATTGCCGATGTCTTTCTCGCCATGTCAGAAAATGACCACGACAACCTGATTTCATGTCAAATTTCTGCAAACCGATTTGGTCTTCCGCGCGTAATTGCCCTTGCCAACGACCCCGAAAACGTTGAAATATTTGAAAAGCTTGGGGTAAAAGCTTTTTCTATAACCTCGATTATCGCATCTTTAATCGAAGAAAGAACAGCTACAGACAACATTCTGAATCTTCAGCCTGCAGCCAGAGGCCTGGTTAACATAACTGAAGTTAAAATTCACCAGAATAACCCAGTTATTAACAAACCTTTGCGAAGCCTGGAACTTCCCCAAAACATTCTGATCGGCATTATAGTAAGAAATGGCAAAGCAATCGTTCCGGGAGGCAACAATTGCCTTCTGGCTGGCGATTCAGTGGTTCTTCTTTCACTCCCAGAAAATCATGGTAAGGCAATAAAATTTTTTTCCGGTGAAAACAAGTGACTGCAGAACGAACCCTGAGCTATCTTAAACACAGATATGGCAGAATATTTTTTTACCTTGGAGATATTCTAACTTTTCTTGGTTATCTGATGCTTTTGCCAACCCTTGTTTGCATTTTCTACCCAGAAGAAAGTTACCTTTCGCTCACTTTTGTCCTGGCAGCTCTGATTACTAATTTTTTGGGCCTGTCCATAAAAAAACGCTTTGAAAATTTGGACGTGGGCGCTCTGACTCATGAAGAAAGCGAGATAATAGTCTTTTTAAGCTGGATGATTGCGGTTATAATTTCTGCTTACCCAATTGCTCAACTTGGCTCACTGAACTTCTCCCAGGCAATTTTTGAGTCGGTTAGCGGCTGGACAACGACGGGTCTTTCGGTTGTCGATGTCGAAAATGCCCCCAGAATACTTCTTTTCTGGCGAAGCCTGATACAGCTTGCCGGTGGTGCCGGACTCGCCATAATAATGGTCTCTGCCATCACCGGCTCACGCGCATCCGGCATTTCAATATCTGAAGGGCGCGGCGATCAGCTTGTACCACACGTAAAAAAGTCAGCTGAAATCGTTCTGACGATTTATCTCGGGTATGCTCTGGCAGGCACCCTCGCCTATAAATTTGCAGGCATGAGTCTGTTTGATGCACTGAACCATTCTTTTGCGGCGGTTTCGACCGGAGGTTTTTCAACCAAGGCAGCCAGCATCGGGCACTGGGATTCATTAGCAATAGAAATAGTTACCTTACCACTGATGTTTCTCGGCAGTCTAAGCTTCTTATCAGCATGGATGGCAATTGAAGGAAAGTTTAAAAATCTTGCTGAAAATGGTGAAATAAAAATATTTTGCGTGTTTGCATCATTGGCAACCCTTCTAATTTTCTGGTTGACCTGCTGGAAGCTTTACCCAGGTCTGAACAAATCAATTCGGGTTGCGATTTTTGAAACAGTTTCAGCCTTAACCACAACCGGGTTTTCCACAGTTCCATATAATGACTGGAATTCACCGGGAATTATGACAATGATTATTCTTATGCTTGTTGGTGGAGGTAGCTGCTCAACCGCCGGCGGTCTTAAACAAATCAGGGTCTGGATTTTATACCAACAGATTAAATGCGAAATTTATCGCTTTTTCTATCCTCCTAAAACCGTCCTGGAATTGGAAATAAACGAAGGCGACAGCGCCAGAAGTTTCTCAGATGCCAGATTTAGAAACCTTGCAGTGTTCTTCAGCATCTACATTTTTTCTTACTTCGTCGGCGTCCTGGTTCTTACCGCCAATGGCGCATCGGTGCAACAGGCAATGTTTGAGTTCGCATCTTCACTGGGAACTGTTGGATTATCGGTGGGTATCACCTCGGCAAATATGCCCGATACCGTTTTATGGGTCGAAACGGCAGGCATGTTTTTAGGCCGTCTCGAATTTTTCGTTGTAATCGTGTCTTTGCTTCGTCTGTTCAAAGATACCCGCCTTTATTTCAGCCGAAAATGATAATTGCAGGCTGAAAAGCAAGTTTTGCTTGTCTTACCGAAAAATTGTCTTAGAATATTGTAACCATGAAATTCGTCAGTATCAAAAGATCTCGTCTTCAGGAAGTAGGAATAGAAGGCACAATGGCTATTTTAAGTATTGTGCCGCTGGTATTTTCTAAAATCAGCCTTGTTTCGCTAACTTCCGGCTGGACAACAGTTCTGGCAATTTTAGCGAGTTTGATGTTCCTTGCTTCTGCTTTTTATATTCTAAGAAAACCTTATCTCGGCAAAATTCTGGCCGAGGCAGCAGCCACCAGCAGTCTTATTTCAATTTTTCCTGTTTTAACAACTGATCCGAATCTGGCTCTTTCCTGCGGTGTAGCCTATATTTTTGCCCTTTTTGTTCTATTCGAGTTCAAAGTTAAAAGAAGTGTTGGCCAGCCGGCCGAGAAGCCTGAACGATATCTGCAAAGAGCCAGATGGGCCGGCTTTACACTTGCCTCAGTTTCCTTTCTGGCCTTCCTTATTTTCGGCAACCTGAATTCAACGACCAGCGCCTTGTTTATGCTTGCTTCAATTTTTGTCCAGTTTTTAACCCTAGCTTGGGGAATCAAGCAACCGCTCAGAGTCAGAAACGGCTGTATTTTCGCTAATGTTTCTGCCCTGTTTTTACTCATCTTCAGCCTGCATGCCCGATTGTTATGGTTCGCAGCATTTATTACAGGACTTTCTGCCTGGTTGCTTCTTCCCGACTCATCATCTGAAAAGTTGGAAGCAGATAAGTGGTGGAGCCCTCTGCTTGACCACCCTGGAAGATCCGTTATCGTGACATTTTTCCTGCTCTGCAGTATCGGAACATTTCTTCTTGTTCTGCCGATTGCTTCAAGCGGCAAGGCGATTTCACTGATCGACGCAGCTTTTACTTCTGTCAGTGCGGTGTGCATTACCGGACTGATCGTTTTAGATACTCCAAATGATTTTTCCCATATCGGACAATTTTTTATTCTGCTGTTGATACAACTTGGCGGATTGGGAATAATGTCTGTAGCCACAGTAGCCATGCATTCTCTAGGGCACAGAATCAGCCTGCAACAGGAAAGAGTATTATCAAGCTCTGTAGATTCAACTAGCGGGGGATTATTCGATGCCCTATATCAGATTGTGAAATTTTCATTTTTCATCGAATTAGCCGGGGCTTTAGTTCTTACCGCCCTTTTTTATCGTTCAGGCCTTCTCTTTTTCGAAGCTCTTTGGAAAGGAATTTTTACGGCCGTATCGGCATTTTGCAACGCCGGATTCGCATTACAAAGTGACAGCCTTGTTTCCTTTCAATCTGACCCCTTGATTCTGAATGCCGTGGCTTTTTTGATAATTTGCGGTGGCATTGCCCCGGCAGTATGCCTTCTGGTGCCCAGATGGCTTCAGGGACAGAAAATACCAATTGCTGCAAGAATTGCTTTGGTCACCACAGCCGCCCTGCTTTTAAGCGGAACCTTATTTTTTCTGGTCTTTGAATGGAACGGTATTCTTGCAAATCTTTCCAGCTCAGAAAAAATACTCAATGCATGGTTTCAATCCGTGACACTTAGAACCGCAGGATTCAATTCGGTTGAGCTTGAAAGTATTCTTGGTCCGACCTTCCTGATTATTTTGGCAATGATGTTCATTGGCGGAAGTCCGGGCGGCACTGCTGGCGGTGTAAAAACTACCACCATCGGGTTGCTTGCGCTTACTTTCTGGTCATCAGCCTGCGGACAAAATGAAATCATTCTGCAAAATCGCCGCATTTTGCCCGCCACAATTTTCAAAGCTGTTTCTGTCGTTGCATCAGGCTTGCTAATACTATTTTTTGTCGTGTTGATGTTATTGATAACTCAGGATATACCAACACAAAAACTTCTGTTTGAAGCGACATCGGCCCTTGGAACCGTGGGCCTGTCAACGGGCGCAACTTCACAACTGGACAGCATCGGAAAAGTGATTATAATATTTGCGATGTTCATGGGCAGAATTGGCCCGGTAACTCTTTTTACCATTCTCAGCAGAAAGCACTTTAAAAGATCATCTGAAAAGATTGATGCACGTATAAACTTAACCTAAGGAGCATTGAAATGGCTCAACAGATTCTGGTAATCGGCCTGGGGCAATTCGGGATGTCCCTGGCGGCGGCTCTGACAAACAAGGGGGCAGAAGTCCTGGCGGTTGATACCCGCAAAAATCTGGTCGAAGAAGCGTCAAGCTTTGTTACTGAAGCGGTGGTGATGAACGCAGCCGATGAAACCGAACTGGCAAAGCTGGAACCAGGCAAGAGAGACGTCGCTGTTTGTGCCATCGGCGAAGATTCGAAAGAATCTTCGATTATTTGCACCGCCCTTTTGAGACAAATGGGTACCCCATGTGTAATTGCCAGGGCAAATAACCCAATGCATCAGAGAATTTTGCAACTGGTAGGCGCGCACCAGATAGTAAATCCCGAGCAGGAATTTGGCAAAAGGCTTGCCAATAGACTCGTATACAGTCATTTGATTGCAGATATGCCCCTGGGAGACGGCTTGCATCTTTCAGAAATTTCAGTAAAGAAAGATATGGTCGGCAAATCTCTTATCGAGCTTGCCCTGCCAAAAAAATTCGGCATAATGGTAGTGGCTATCAGGCGTGGAACCCCCAGCAGTGTTTTTCAACCCAATCCGTCAGAGCCTTTACAGGAAAACGACAATCTGGTTCTGGTTTCAAAAGAAGAGGCCATTAAACGCCTGATGGAGGTTAAGTAAGATGAGACTGGCAAAAGGCATTATTATAGGTGCATGGTTGCTTGTCTGCATAAATCTTCTGATGGCTTTCGGCACTATCGGAGTTTTTTCCCGAATGTCTCCGGCAATTGCCGATATTATTCATAAGAACGAAAGATCTCTTCAAGCCTGCTCACAGATGCTTTCTTCTCTGGCAAGACTCAACCTGCCCTCGATTGATAGAAAGCTTTTGCAGAAAGAATTTCTGGAGGCCCTGGGGCGAGCAAAAGCAAACGTAACTGAAACCGATGAACCGATTTTTATAGAAAAAATTACGAAAAATCAAAACAAAGCTTTTAACCAGGATGGAAAAGCTTTTACCGATATCGTCAGTGCAATTGAAGGCCTGGCAGAGATAAATCGTCAAGCGATGGCTGTGGCTGATAAAAATGCTCAACGGCTTGGCAACAGTGGCGCATGGGGTGTCGTTTTCATGGCTCTATGCTCTTTTACTGCCGGCATTGTATTTATTAAAAGCCTGAAACAAAAAATTCTCGAACCTATCGAAGAGATCAAAACGGTTTTCATTGCTCACCTCAATGGCGAAACCAAAAGAAGATGCTACGCAGCGAATCTTCCGCCAGAGATGAAAGCCATTTTCAACAACATCAACAGCATTCTCGACAGCATTCAGATTGACAGTTTTGAGAGCGTTAGAAAAGAACAGAATCCGCCAGAATCAGTAAAGTGAATTCTAGTTTATAACCTGCGTTTTGATAAACCTGTCGAAGCATGGCAGGGCCGAGCCTCAAGAAGTGTTCAATGAACCCTTGCATAGCATTCAACACTTTTTTCTCTGATTCTGCAGGCAGCTTGATTTATTTTGTTAAAACCTTTAAATTGAACTACTTCACAAAGAACCAAGGGAGCAAGCCATCATGTCACCACAAATAGAAGCTTTTAAGTCGCTTTTCAGCGAATTGTTCGCAAAAATGATGGCATTCTGCCTTGAAGAAGAGTTTTTAAGCTTTCTGGGCGAATCTCTCGAAATTTTTTACAACCTTCAGGAAGGCGAAGAATATGAATTCGACCCCGCAGAAGAGTTTCTGTTCCTCAGCTGGTTCATGCTCGACGATGAAGACCTTGAAGGAAACGCCCTGATCGACGAATTTTTGCGCCGAAATGCCGACGAACTGAGTTTACAGGAAATGCAGATATGCAAAGCCCTTAAGGAAACTCATCTAACCCTGTTGCAGGTAAAAAGCTCGGTGCCAGGCAAATCATTAACCCTTAAAGATCTTTTTCTCGGCGAAGAATTTGAAGTCGAAGAATCGGTCGGCTCAGAAAACGCTTTACCAGATTCGGTCTTGTTCACCCGGGTGCTGCGACTTGGCGACACCAGATTTCTCGTGGGAGCGGGCATCTTTTTAGACGCTTCGGTCACCGAACCTCTTACTCAATTCATTACCGATCAGTATAAAGATGATTGCGAAGACGGCCGCCACATAAGCTTCAAAGAGTTTCTCAAACACAACGGAGAACTGATCAACTGGTGGATAAGAGCCTATGAAAAGGGCGAACTTTTTCAACTTGAAGATGAGAAACCCGACGAAGACGACGACGGTTCACCGGACCCCAAAGAGGCATAAAAAAACGGTCATCGGGCCAGAATTTTCTGGTCGAAATGACCGCTTTTTCGTTTTTGTATCAATTCATCACGGACCGTAACGCCCCATCTGCACACCGCCCTCGCCTGAAGTCAGACAGGGCGAATCACTTGCATAGCCCGCAGCTTGAGTCTGCAGTTGATAATCGAAAGGCAGCCCACCGATAAACAGCGGGTCTTCTTCGATATTCGCGGTGCCGGTGCCATTGGTACCGTTGAAAGCAAAAGCATAGTTGTGAATGTCGTTAAAACTAACGGTTGGCGTAGCCAGTGCCTGGGTCTGATTGATACCGTAAATGGCGTTGGTTGAACCGGTATAGGCAATGATGTTGTTTTTGATAATGGGGTTACCAAAATCGACCTGAACCCCGATCAGACAATCGACGGTATTGTGCTCGAAATAATCGTTGCCAAGCAATGCTACCCCGGTCTGGTTATCGATGAACAGATTGTTGCGAATGTTAGAATTAGCAGAGATCAGGCCAATATTACAGTCTCTGATAGTGTTGTATCTGATATTCAAAGCCGTAGACAAGCCAAGATTCAAACCTATGCCGCACAGTCCAAATTCGGTATTCTCGATCGAAGGTGTCGAACCCTCGCTTACCACGCCCTGATCTGCAAACATGACGGTAGCATATCTAAGCATGTTTTCAGGTTCTGTTGTGCCCTGAAAAACGATGCCGCCCCAATTAGCCCGGGTCGGAAAGCTTTCGGCCGAGGTAAAAATGATCTTCTGTGTTTCATTACCAACAGCCATAAGTCCGCCCTGAACGATCATTTCGGTCATGGTGGCACCATTCGGGTCAGGCAGATAATCTTTTCTGGTAAATTTTACTTCTACACCCGGTTCGATTATCAGGGTTACACCACCACGTATGCGAATATCGCCCTGAACGATATAGGGGCTTTCGCTGACCGACCAGGTTCGGTTCTCGACAAGAATTCCCGGGGTTACTACAGACAGGGTCTGGGTTGGGGCACTCTCGTTACCGGCCACATCGACAGCCTTGAGATAGTAGTAGTATTTACAGGCAATTTTCAGACCTTCGTCCTGATAGGTTGTGCTTCCCACACCTGAAGTGATGGGGTTGGCATTAACCCTGGTGAAAGCAGAGCCCGAAGATTCAGAACGATAAAGGTTGTAACCCGCCAGATCGTCTTCGCTGTTACTGGTCCAGCTCAGAACCACCCGTTCCATTTCAGTCGGAGGGCTGATTACAAAGTTGGTTGGCGGCACTGGTGCCGCACCTGATGGTGTGTCGAACTGATAATCTGATGACACGCCTTCGTTACGCTCAAAATCAAGTGACCTGACCCGGAAATGATAGGTTTTTCCCGGCAACAGACCGGAAAGAGTGATCTTGTGATCTGTAACCATCGATGTATCAGACGCCACCATGCTGTATGGATCGAGTCCAACCGGACCTTCGGCGTAATCGACCGTCGAGTCAGAAGATTCGTTCGTTTTCCAGGTAATTTCTGCTGTATTTTCGGTTACATTAAGAACCATTACTTCGGTGATGACCGGCGGCAGGCCGTCTACGACCGAAAATGTAAGGTCGGCACCCTCAAGAGTGCCGCCGCGTGGAATTTCGACAATTTTTACCACAGACTTTTCTTCGTAGGTAGCAACCAGCTTTTTCTGCCCGGGCTCGATATCGTTGATAGAATAGCGACCAAGCTCATCGGTGAGCACAGAACTGTTGCCGCCATAGATCTCGACTCTGGCCTTATAAAGCACCCGACCGTTTGAATCGTAAACTTTGCCGGTTACATTACCCTTAACCGGGCTCGAACTATTCAAACAACCGGTTACGCTGACAAGAATCATCAGCGCCATTATGACTGCAAGTAACTTGATGCTTTTCGAGCCGTTACTGCTGCCAAAGCCTTTCCTGAATGTCATAGCTGCCTCCGGAGAAAGTCTGTTTATTTTGTTCAGTTAATTAGAAAGTCGACAACCTGGCCCATCTGGTCAATGGTTGTTCCTTCCCATGAAGGGTTCAGTTCTTTGGCATAATCGATCTGGTGCTGTGCTTTTTCATCTTCGCCAAGAGAAGCGAACGCATAAGCCAGCATCGCATGAACTTCAGCGTTGCTTACACCGGTATTTCTTCGCGGAACATAGTTGAAGTTTTCATTTTCTTTGCCAAGTTGCTTGTAAAGAAGATCAACGACCTGTTCCATATCAGATCTCGATGCCATCTGCAGATAGGCAGAAGCAAGACCGACTTTAGCATCGTTTGAAAGGTCTGCGGCCTTGGTAAACCAGGGCATACCATCTTTAAGGGTTCCCAGCTTGGCTTTGGCCCAACCAATGCCGTTGTTGGCTTCAGCTTTTTCATCTTCGGTCGGGTTATCGGCCAGAACGGTATTGAACTGCGCGATTGCACTTTCATACTGTCCTTTGTCAATATGGGTCCAGCCCGCGTCGTTAAAGGCATTGCCGCGAACAATCGGGGTGCCGAGGTCTTGTGAGTATGATCCGGTTCCTTCACCGTTAACCCCGCCAGTGCACCCGGTGAGGCCGAGAAGAAGAGGAATTACCAGCAGAATTGCAGTTAGATGTTTCTTAGCCATTGCTTTTCTCTCCTTATTCAAACTAGCGCATCACGGCGAATTTGCCACGTTTCTTGAAGGTCTTACCGCTTTTGGTAATTTCAAGCTTGTAGAAATACACTCCGTTGGCTACGGTTCTACCATTGTT
>JASURT010000089.1 GCA_030446435.1 Candidatus Ozemibacter sp. | reverse complement strand
CGTCTCCTGACTCTGGCTTCTCAACCTTCTCATAACGCGCCGAAACCCCGACGAGTCTCCATCCCTGGAGACCGTCGAGGTCTCCCGTCATCCTGACGGTCGCCGGCGCTTTTATCGAAGGTTGTTCAGAGAGTCAGGGACGCTTTTCGCCAGCGACGCTCTGCAAATACCTGCCCGAAGATTTTGAAAGACTTTTGTTTGAAGCAGGTTGCCCCAGGGTTTTTAAAAAGCGAAGGTATAAAAGGTTTCCTTTGTTTCTGAAATTGGCGTTACTGTTCGCGGCAAAATCATCGGGCAGGTAATTGCGCCGTTCAAACAGATTCGTGTCTGGTTTATGATTCAGACTAAAAAAAGAACGCTACCAGCTGACGCTGGTAGCGTTTTTAGCCCTGGTCGTCTAATGAATGTCTCAGCGGTAGATGATTTTCTGGGTTTTCTGTGATGCGACGATAGAATGTTTGATTGCTGAGGCCAGTATCATGAATCTTATCCAGATTCTAACTATGTTGAATGCTAAGATCATTGTGAAGCCTTTCTGCGTTAATTTCGGCGGCTGTAAGCTGAAGCAGATGCAATGACGCTTTTTTGATCATGCTGTGAAAATTGCTTTGAAGTTTGATATTGAAATTTTCTATAACTGTGATTTCGTCAATATTTTGAATGATGTGATCGAGGTTTTCTGTGGCAATTAGAAGGTAGTTTGCGTGAACGAGTTTTTCTCTGATTGCTTCGATTGTTGCGTTATCAAGACCCAATAGCTGTGACATTTGTGCGAACAATGGCGTAACCAGACCAGGACGGGTAGAGAAAGCCGGATGTGCGGTCAGTAGTTTGATCAGGTTCCATAAATCCGAATTGCTTCTTGATTTTTCTGGGTTTGCATTGATTGGTAAGCTGTTACAGGACTTTTCTGTTGCCCAGAACAGGTAGATCTGTGATTGGTGCTGTTTCTGGCTCAGGAATTGCTTTACTTTATCAGGACCTGATTCTGTGAATATTACGTGAAAAGCCAGGTTCACTTTGAATTACTCCTTGGCCCGTTCCTGCATATTAATGTCGCAAATTGCGTGCCAGGTTTAGAAAAAGCTCTTTAACAAAGGCTTTTCGCAAGGAGGGGAAAGTTCGAAAAATTATTTGGGTCGTTTGATGCCGAGCTTTGCCATTTTAGATTCAAGGGTTGTCGGCTTCAAATCGAGTTGAATGGCGGCTCCGTCAGGACCCCTGACTTTCCAGCGGCAATTTTCGAGAACATTGGTAATGTGCAATTTTTCCACATCGGCCAAAGAAAGGTGTTTCGAAAAAGTTTTGGGAATGGTTCCTGATTCTTTGCTGAAGGCGTGTCTGGGAATTTCAATTTCAAGTGTGTCAGTTTTGCACAATATCATTGCCCGCTCTATCAGATTTCTCAATTCTCTGATGTTGCCCGGCCAGGAGTGGGTCATAAGCTTCTGTATTGAAGATTTTGCCAGTCCGGGTTTGTTTTTGCCCATTTTTTCAGAAAAAATCTCGATGTAGGCATTGGCGATTTCGATAACATCGCTTCCTCTCTGGCGTAGAGGGGGCAAATGAATGGGAAAGACATCGAGACGGTAAAAAAGATCTTCTCTGAATCTTCCTGCTGCAACTTCATGAGCCAGGTCGCGGTTGGTCGCTGCGATAACCCTGACATTAACCTCGATCAATTTAGTGCCGCCAACCCTTTCTATCTGGTTTTCCTGTAGTACACGTAAAAGCTTGCTTTGTAGTTCAAGCGGTAGTTCGCCGATTTCGTCGAGAAAAATGGTGCCACCGTCTGCCAGCTCGAATCTGCCGATTTTGCGGTTGATGGCGCCGGTAAAAGAGCCCTTTTCATGCCCGAAAAGCTCGCTTTCTATCAGATTTGCCGGAAGCGCGGCGCAGTTGACCGTTACCAGTGGTTGCGAGTTGCGGTTGCTTAAACGATGCAGGGCTCTGGCGACAAGTTCTTTGCCGGTGCCGGTTTCGCCGGTAACAAGAACGATTGCATCGGTTGCGGCGACCTGCCTGATTTGTTCAAGAACCTTTCTGGTTTCATGGCTGCTGCCGACTATTTCGAGATTCTCGTTACTTTTGATGATTTCGCGGCGTAAAAGCTGGTTTTCCTGTTTCAGCTTTTCCTGTAATTCGAGAATGTCTTCATAAGCTCTTTCAAGTTTCTTTTGCGCAATTCGTAACTCTGTTAAATCATGGGCGATAAGGTTTACGCTTTCAATTCTGGAATTTTCGTTTCTCAGGGGGTAGGCGCTGACATTCCAGAAGCAGGGTTGGTCAGAAAAGTAAAACTCTATTTCGCTTTCCATTACCGGGTTTTCTGAGACTATCACCCGATTAACAAGGCCTCCCAGAGACTCGGCTGCGGCAGGAAGCATCTCTGATAGGGGTTCTCCGGGGCATTCGTCCCAGGGGCGCCCCAGAAATTCGGCAAATCTCTCATTCAGTCTGACAATTTTCAATTCGCGAGAAATTGCCAGCATCATTATCGGGGCAGTGTTATAAATCTGCTGTAGAAAATCCAGCGCTTCACAAGCACTGCCACATGGTATCACCTCGAGGGTTCCGGGTAAAAACTGTGAATTTTGCGGCATTTTTAACTTTCTCCGATTGAAGTTATTTTATCTAAATTGTTCGAATGGGCCAACGAAAAAAATTGTGTCAAATATGACCACGAAAAAAAACTATTGAAAAATCAGGCCGAAAAGGTTAATTTTGCATCTTGCCCAACAACTTACAGGAGGCTTTAGCAGCTATGACTCTTCCGGTGAAGAAACTATCAGATGAAGAAGTTGTCGAACTTCGCTCAGAAAAACTTGAGTTAAACAGAAAATCACGGCGCCAGACCGGAATGAAGCAGGTTTGTCGCGGCAAAGCTGAAGGAATGCTCGAGTGCAAAACTTCAGAAGGAATTTGTCCAGATTACGACGAATGCCATTGATCTGAAAGTGTCTGAAAGAAAGCCGGAACCCATTGTGGTTCCGGCTTTCTGCTATTTCAATTCAACCCAGACCGGTGCATGGTCAGAAGGTTTGTCCATTCCTCTGATGCTGTAGTCTATTCCTGCCTTAACGCAGCGCTTTAGAACCGGCTTTGTGCCTAGAAGAAGATCTATTCTCAAGCCGCGCTTGGGGTCATCGTCAAAACCTTTGCTGCGGTAATCAAACCAGCTGAAGTAATCATTTGAATCCGGGTTGAGTTCACGGTAAAGGTCGTAGGTTCCCCATTGCATAATGCGGTCGAGCCATTCGCGCTCTTCCGGAAGAAAACAGCATTTTCCGGTCTTTAACCATCTCGCGGCATTGCGATCACCGATTCCCACGTCAAGGTCCGTTGGCGCGACATTCATATCGCCAAGTATAACTATGTTGTCATCTGTTTTGAAATCTGATTGCAGATAATCTGCCAGGTCGGCGTAAAATTTTCTTTTTGCCGGAAATTTCGTCGGATGTTCCCGGCTTTCACCCTGGGGAAAGTAACCATTCATGACCACGAGGGGGCGCTTTTGGTCATCGAGCCAGGTGCCGACAATCAGTCTTCTCTGTGCCGAAGGATCATCGTCAGGAAAGTTTCGTCTGACATCGACCGGCTTTTCTTTTGACAGCAGTGCCACTCCATAATGCCCCTTCTGTCCAAAAACTTCGCAGTGATAGCCCATTTTCTCTATTGGACCATAAGGAAAAGCGTCGTCTACAACTTTTATTTCCTGAATGCCGATTATATCGGGCTTGTGAAGAGAAATCAGTTCTTCAAGCTGGTGAAGCCTGGCTCTGATTCCGTTTGCGTTGAACGATACTATTTTCATTTCGTCTCCTGATTCCAGTGCTTGATGGTATATTTGAATTTAGAAGTTGCCTGTCTTCACTTCAATACTTTCAACAAAGATGATAACATTTAATTTATGATAACAGAAATTGAAACCCTTAAACGCAATGCATACCTGTATTTCATCGATGAGCATTTTGTGATAATTGCCGGACGTACAAGTCGCGATAACGATTTCATCAGTCTGAAAGTCGCGGGCCAGAATGATTTGTGGTTTCATGTAAAAGGGGTGCCCGGCAGTCATGTTCTTCTTCGGCCAACCGGTGATGAGCAACCCCTGAAAAAGCATATAGAAATTGCTGCTGCCGTGGCGGCCTATTATAGTAAAGCTAGAAATGGCGGGGTTGTGCCGGTTTCATATACTTTAGCAAAAAATGTCAGCAAACCGCGCGGGGTTTCAAGCGGTACTGTTTGTATAAAAAAGGAGCAGACTATCAAGGTTAGGCCTGCTTTGCCAGTGCAATAACCAGGTTTTCAGGAGTACGAATATGAAAAGGTCTCTTTTGCTTTTGGTCATGGTTTCAAGTGTCACTGCTGGGCAGGCACAGCCCGCGAATCGCGGCGATTTGCAAAACAATTGGGGGCGAAAGCAACAGCGCCCGCGAATCGGCGAAAACTTTCGCCGGAACCAGAATGAAAAATCTGGTGAAAAAAGGCAGGATAAATTGCTGAAAAAGAAACTACTCGCCCTTAAAGATGAGAATCCTGAGAAATATCAGAAGCTTCTCGATGGTTTTGATATGAATAAAGATGGAATGCTCGATGCGTTTGAAATCGAGCGGTTTAAAAGCGAAACCCTGATTCGAAAAATGATCATGCACCGTTTTGACCAAAACCGCGACGGTCAGCTCGATCAATCTGAAAATGAGAAATTCGAAGCCGAACATCAGAAACAAATGCAGGTTTTTTCGCAACGAAACCAGCAGCTATACCGGCAGGCCCTGCAGAAATGCGATCAAAATGGCAATGGAAAGCTTGAAGTGAAAGAGTGGACGATGGCTATGCGCCAGGGAGTTTTACCGACACCGCAACTCGGACAGCATGAACAGCAGCATCCCGAGGCTGGGCAGCATCGCCCAAGGCCTGGCCAATACCAACCTGCGCCAGGTCATCAACAGCCTGTACCCGCACATCATGAACCGATGCCTGGTCAGCAACCCGCTCAGGGCGGGCAGAATCAGGAAATCGATGATGGTGGTTTGCTTGAAGGAATCGAACTTGATTCACCCGAACTTACAGACAAACCGGGTGGTGGCAATGATGAATCAGATCTGGATTTTCTTGATTTTTAAAAATCAATCGAAAAGATAATCCTGGGGCCGCTGAGAAATAAACATTCTCGGCGGCTTCGTTATATTCAGCTCCGGCAGAATTGTGTATGGGTGTTTGCTTCTGAGGGTTCTAAAATCAATACATTCAAGACGAAATGCATTTGCCATTAGCCACTGAGACTGTTCTGCATAAATATACCAGGAAAAATCGAGAAGTTTCTGTAAATTGTTAAATACTTTGTTTTGTCGGTCTGATGGGTTGGCGGCTTTAAGTTGCCGGGCTTTGGTTTCGAGCAATTCGGCGTTGAACTGCTGACAATCCTGAAAATAGGATGAGCCGAGAACCAGTTTGATTTCTTCTATGATCATTTCGCGAAGTGTGTTGAGAAAATCAATATCTTCGCTGGAATTGGGGTTTGCCACCTGATAAACCTTTTCCAGGTTCATGAAAGCTTCGTAAATCTTGTCAACGTCATTATTCATGCGATTGACCATATAGGCAACCGAGTGATCTACGGCCGGCTCGGTTTCTGGTAGCATGAGGTTTTCGCTGCGGAACAACACTTCTCTGATCTGGTTCAATGCGGCAATGGCTACCTGCTCTGACTTGCTCTGACTGAGCTTGACCAGTTTTTTTAGAACGATGAATTTATTGATATGCTGACTTTTTCTGTTAACTCTTAACTGCGCCATAGAGGCTGAAGTAAGCAGCAGAAAAAATACAAGCAGAAGAGCAGATTTGTTTTTCATTACCGTGGCTCCTTAAAAAAACTTTAATGACAGTATAGATGCCTCGGCTTAAATTTGAAAGCAGGCAGACGAAAAATCAAAAATTCAGATGTTGTGAATTTCTATCGGAGGCTGCTCTAATTCGCATTCAAGGTCGAATACCCTGCTGTAAAAATACAATTCTGCTTCAAGGGCATGTTTGATGTTTTCTGATTTTCTAAAGCCGTGTCCTTCGCCCTCATACGTGACGTAGCTGGTGGCGATACCTTTTTCTTTCAAGATCTCAAACATTCTTTCGGCCTGATTGGGCGGCACAACCTTGTCTTCCAGACCCTGAAGAAAAATTATCGGGCATGACAACTTTTCTGCTGAATTGATGGGGGAGCGACTTTGGTAAATGTCTTTGTGCTGAGGATATTCGCCGATAAGTTTGTCCATATAGCGGGATTCAAATTTGTGAGTTTCTTTTGCCAGCATCTCAAGGTCGCTAAGCCCGAAGTGGCTGGCGCCGGCATTGAATGAATCAGTAAAAGTAAGTGCACAGAGTGTTGTAAAGCCTCCGGCACTTCCTCCTCTTATGGCTACTTTTTGTGGGTCGGCCAGGCCTTTTTCGATTAAGTACAAAGCTGCTTTTTCGCAGTCTCTTACGTCTACCAGGCCCCAGTTCCCCTTGAGGCGATCACGGAATTCGCGCCCGAATCCACTGCTGCCGCTATAATTTACGTCTACAACAGCAAAGCCTCTGCTGGTCCAGAACTGTATCGAAAGATCGATGGTTGCGGTGGCGCATGAAGTTGGGCCTCCGTGACTGATTACCAGCAGTGGCGGCTTTTCCCCTTCGGTTAAAGCATATTCTGGGTTGTGCGGAGGGTAATAAAAGGCGTGCGCCTTTTCAGAGTTTCCGACCGAAAATTCTATTGATTCAGGAATAGAAAGGAAGTCTTTTGAAATCGGTAGCTCTGCTGCGCGGTATAAAGTTGAGTATGCCCCGGTTTCAGGATTCAGCCTGACGGCTTCGGGCAGGGATGTGAAAGAAGAACCGATAAAATAGATCTGATTTTCGTCGGCATGAACTGAAGAAAAAGAAGAGTAGGGTAGTTCAAGCTTTTTCAGGTTGCCATCAACCGGGTTGAAAATGCCGGCCTGCCACTGGGCCTGGGTGCACCAGGTTACGAAAATTCGGGTTTCGGAAATGATCTGGTAATAGCTGGTGCCTATTCCCCACATGGGTTTGGCGAACTCGGCCTGCATCGGCAAAAGATTGCTTATTGTGCCATTTTTGTAAGAATGAAGATTCCACCAGCCGCTTTTATCTGAAAGAAAATAAAGGCTGTCATTATGCCATTCTGGCTGAACTACCGATTCGTCTGCGGAGCCGGAAATTTTTTCTGATTCGACAACGTCACCCGATTCATTCAGATTGGCCAGAAACAGTTCGGTGCCATCCCAGGGCATCTGTGGGTGGTTCCAGGCGATGAAGGCCAGTTTGTTGCCGTCAGAATTGAGTTTGGGATACGCATAAAAATCATGGCCGCTTACGACCATAGTTATGTTGCCAGTGTCTATGTCGATTCTGACAATGCTGTTTTCGGGGTCAAGATCGCTTTTTCTATGGTCTTCCATGACTGCGAAAAGAGCATTTCTCTTTTGGTCGAAGGTGAAATTGGCAAAGCGAAGTTTTTCACATTTCGTAATCGCCGTCGGTTTTTGCCCAGGTTTTACCCGATAAATGTTCTGGTCAGAAAATTCTGTGTAGAAAAAACTTTCTTTGTTGTCGGTTGCAAGGCAATTTCCGCCATATTCGTGCACTCTGGTTCTTACATTGGCCTCTGCGGGAAGAATTTCGTCGAACTGATCACCATCAATTTTTCCAATGGTGTTTCGGCCCTTTTCTGAGGGGCGTGATTCAACGACAAAAATTTCTGAATTCAAGCTGATTATCCCGCCGAGAGTGTTGGCTTTCTGTACCATTTTTTCTGGTGTAAGCAAAGAAGACCAGGAGCCCGGTGTTTTGATTGTGTGGTGTTTAATCTGTTTCATCTGTTTCTTTGTTTGTTTTTTCTCTTAAAAGTCTGGCAATTTCTTCAGTGGTTATTTTATAAAGTTTGCTGCAAAAATGGCAGTAGACTTCGGGGCACTCTTTTTTCTCTATGATTTCTTCAAGTTCTTCGGCGGGCAGGCAAGAGATAGAATAAAGCACCTTTTCAAGACTGCAGGTGCATTCTGCTGACAAAACCCTCTGTTCGATGATCTGGAGGTCAGTAAGTCCGAGCAGTTCGCTCATTACTTTTATATCAATAGATTGAGCCAGTGCCTTTTTTATCGTCAGATCGTTAAAGCGTTCAAGAAGTGGAACGAAGTCTTCGGGGCTGCCTTCAGGAAGTCTTGTCATGCGAAGTCCCACAGCATGGTGAATGCGGTGATCTCTGCTTGTTGCGCTTATTTCAATGGCAGTGGGTTTTTGCTGAATATCATTAAAATATCTTGCCAGACCGTGTCTAAGGTTAAGAGGATTGCAGGCAATCTGCTGCTGAGAAATTATGCCCAGGTTCGAAGAATGGGTAAAGGTTATCGAACCGCTGTCGCCTAATGGCACATCTAACGAGGCGTTTTCGGTGCCGTCAAAATCATTGAGGATTTTGGCGTTGGTGTACCCTCTAAGGTTTCCCTGTCTTGAGACATCAACAAAACATCCGCCCATGGGGCCGCTGACCTGGGCTTGCATTGCCAGCTTTTCATCTTTGTTGCCGAGATCTGAAGACATTATGGCCACCGCAGCAAGAGCCTCTGCCAGAAATCTTCCTGCGGTGGGGCCCGAAAGATGCTTTCTTTCCAACTCTTTCGCGGCTTCGGTTACGTCAACGTAGGTCAGCGAAATCATTTTTTCTTTTGAAAAACCATATAAAAGTTGGTCCATTGCTTGCCTTCCCGAGCGGCTTTTTTTCAAAGCTTCTACCATTGAAATCTTCAGTTGTGCACTGTGAAGAGCAAGTATACCTTTTTTTTCGGTGCATTTCAACCGGGGAGCTCTGTCGAAAAAATGGCGTTGTCAGTTTCTGAAATTTCAGATCAGTGCAACAAATTTTTTACATATGTGTGTGTGAAAATGACACAAGTGGAAAAAATGCACTTTTGTCTTGAGGGCAAAAAACAACAAAAACCGCTCTGTGAGCGGAAAGCTAAAGTTGGCACGAACCTTGCTTCTATGTTTGTGTCGTTCTTTGATAACAATGGGTTCAATTATGGGTAACTTCGCAATTAGCTTTGCGAGTAAGTTGCAGCACTGGTTTTAAAGGTTTCGCAACCGAATTTATCACCCTATGTTTTCTTGTAATTGAGCCTTTGTATTTACGCTTAGTCGCGTCCCCGCGCGACTTCACGTATCCTCTCAAAAGATCCTCTCACTTTGCCCCTGGCATTTCAGTCCAGGGGCCCTTTTTTTTCCTGAAACCCGGTTTTTCTTCTTTGTTGCGTCTTTTTTTCTCGCAAAATTTGCGGCTTTTGCCGAAAGTTTAAAGCAAAACAACTTTGCTTTAAAGAAGGATGCCGAAAACATGAACAAAGAGTATTTCAAGAAGTTTCCCGATGAGAAGGGCTTTTTTGGCCAGTATGGCGGAGCATTTCTACCCCCTGCGCTCATCGAACATTTTAAAGATATTACGCATGCCTATTTGACCATCTCAAAATCGCATCGATTTATTTCTGAACTGCGGTCGATTCGAAAGCATTATCAGGGGAGGCCCACTCCGGTTTACTTTGCCGAGAGACTTTCTAACATGCTTGGTGGGGCACGCATCTATCTTAAGCGTGAAGACCTGAATCATACAGGTGCGCACAAGCTTAATCATTGCATGGGCGAGGGCCTTCTTGCAAAATACATGGGAAAAAAGAAGCTTATTGCAGAAACCGGCGCGGGACAGCACGGTGTTGCCCTTGCCACAGCCGCCGCTTATTTCGGCCTTGAATGTGAAATTCACATGGGCGAAGTCGATATGGCCAAAGAGCACCCGAACGTAATCAGAATGAAATTGCTGGGAGCAAACGTCATACCTGTTTCATCAGGACTGAAGACCCTGAAAGAGGCTGTTGACTCGGCTTTCGAAAGCTATCTGAAAGATCCCGAAAGCTCTATGTACTGCATCGGTTCAGTGGTTGGGCCTCATCCATTTCCCATGTTGGTGAGAGAGTTTCAGCGAATAGTCGGCATCGAAGCCAGAGAGCAGTTCTTTGATATGACCGGTGAGTTGCCAGACAATATCGTTGCCTGTGTTGGCGGTGGCAGCAATGCAATTGGCCTGTTTTCAGCTTTTCTTGATGACCCGTCTGAGATTTATGGCGTCGAGCCATCGGGCCGATCTTTCAAGCCCGGTGATCATGCTGCGACAATGACTTATGGCAAGCCTGGAGTCATTCATGGCTTCAAATGTTATCTTTTGCAAAACGAAAAGGGTGAGCCGGCGCCGGTGTATTCGATAGCCAGTGGACTCGATTACCCTGGAGTTGGGCCGGAGCATTGTCATTTAAAAGACTCTGAGCGGGTAAAATATGTTACAGTTGACGACCAGGATTGTCTTGAGGCATTTTATGTGTTGAGCAGAACCGAGGGCATTATTCCTGCTCTTGAAAGTGCTCATGCAGTTGCTTACGCTCTTAAACTGGCGAAAGAAAAAAAATACCAGTCAATATTGGTTAACCTCAGTGGCAGAGGTGATAAAGACATTGATTTCATCACCGAAAACTATGGTTACACTGAAGAACAAATGCAGAACCGGCTTAAAAAGACGGCTTGAAGACTTGATCGGAAAGGAAATTTATGACGCAGAGCCGTGATCTTACCAGCGGTAGCCTGCTGTGGAACCTGGTTGCAATGTCGGTTCCCATAATGCTTTCGAACTTCATTCAGGTTGTTTATAACCTTACTGATACCTATTTTCTCGGCCAGATGTCAGACAAGGCAACCGAGGCGGTTGCCATCACCGGTCTGGCGTTTCCGCTGATTTTTCTGTTCGCTTCTTTTGGACAAGGGCTGGCGGTTGCTACCACAGCCCTTGTTTCACGATACAAGGGTCAGGGCCGCCCTGAGAAAATCAAACATGTTCTGGGTCAGACCTGGTTTTTGAACCTGATTTTTTTGAGTTTTCTCGTTCTCGTAACTGTTTTTGGTATCAGGCCAATGCTTGATCTGCTGCAAACTCCGGCTGCTATAGTTGAAAATGCGCAAACTTACATTCAGTTGATAATGTTTGGTGTTGTAATGATGTTCATTTTCTTCATTTATCAGAGTTTTGCCGTTGCCATCGGCGATACGATTTCGCCGATGGTAATAAATGTGATTTCGGTTTTAATCAATGTTTTTCTCGACCCGATTCTTATATATGGTTTGGCAGGTGCGCCTGCCATGGGGGTTCGGGGCGCAGGCACGGCAACTTTACTGGCAAGAATTTTTACGGTGGCGATGGCGGGTTATTACATGTTCAGACGCTATCGCGATTTCATACCGGAATTGGCTGATTTTTTTCCGAATTTTACCAGCATCAGAAAGATTCTGGGCATAGCTATTCCTTCTTCTATGGCTCAGACTACGACTTCACTGGGGTTTGTGGTTATGCAGGGGCTGGTAAATTCTTTCGGTACAGCGGTAATGTCGGCGCACGCAATCGGCACCAGATTCGTTAATTTTATCATGATGCCGCCCATGGGTATCAGTAATGCCCTGGCCGGAATTATCGGGCAGAATCTTGGCGCGAAAAAACCTGATCGGGCGATAAAATCGTTTCACATTTCCCTGGGTCTGTCGATGGCGATAATGACAACCGGGTCTTTGTTGATTTATTTTCAGGGCGACCGTCTTTCGTCTCTATTCATCAATGACCCAGAGGTTATCGGTCTGGCCAATGAGATGCTGAAGATTAACTCTATCGCAGTCTGGTTCTTTGGTTTTCTCTTTATGTTCTGGGGAGTTTTCAACGGAAGCGGGCATACCAGGCCGGTCATGGTCGCCGATATTTTGCGGTTATGGTTGATCAGACTGCCCATGGCGTATCTTCTTTCTGGCTATTTTTGTTCAATGGCGCAAGACTGGCCTAATTTTTTAAGAAGATTCGTCGAATGGTCGGCGTCGATATTGAAAGATATGCCTTATACTTCCTTGTGGTGGCCAATGATATTCAGCAATGTCTCTGCCGTTTTGATGGCAACCTGGATTTACCGGCGAAAAACCTGGCTTAAACCAAAAGAGGAAGATTGATCAGGCAAGGCTTTTAATCAGCATTTCGGCAGTTTTAAGGCCGTCTATGGCTGAACTGACGATTCCGCCTGCGTAACCCGCGCCTTCACCAGCCGGAAATATTCCGGTGTGGCTGATAGACTGGCAATCTTCACCCCGAACCACTCTGATGGGGCTCGAACTTCGGGTTTCTGCTGCGTAAAGGATCGCGTCGTCAGGGTTGACGCAATCAAGTTCTTTTAGCATTCCTGGAATTGCAGACTTAAGCGTTTCGATGACAAAATCGGGAAGGATTTTTCTGAAATCAGCGGGTTTGGCTGAGTGGCAACTGCGGTTAGAGGGAAGGTTTTCTGAAATTTTATCGGCCAGAAAATCGTTCAGCCGGGTGGCAGGCACTTTAAAATCCTGGCCACCTTCATTGAAAGCAGCCTTTTCAATAGCTTGTTGAAAACTGATTCCGGCCATAGCTTCAAACTTGTAATTATTGTCGTTGTAATCTTCCGGCTGAACCGGCACTATAAATGCAGCGTTTCCGTAATGCCCGCTTCTGGCAGCATAGCTCATGCCATTGGT
>JASURT010000088.1 GCA_030446435.1 Candidatus Ozemibacter sp. | reverse complement strand
ATGATTTTATCTGATTTTGCCGGTAATCGGCGCTGACTTCGCCTTGCAGGAACATATTCAAGTTTAACCGCCTGCGGCTTGCAACCTGCTACCGCATGAATTTTTGCAAGAAGTTCATGTTTAAGACCGAGAATATTTACAGAAAGAGTTGAACCGGGCTTCGGAACATAATCTACCGCCCCAAGTTCAAGAGCATCGAGGGTGACTTTTGCTCCTTCATGGGTCAGCGAGCTGACCATAAGTACCGGAGTCGGGCAGATTCGCATTATTTCTTTCAGGGCATGAAGACCATCCATGATGGGCATTTCCACATCCATGGTCACAACGTCTGGTCGAAGTCTGGCCACCTTGCTTACGGCGTCTTTGCCGTTTGCTGCCGAGCCGACGATTTCAATGCCGCTGTCTTCCTGCAGCATACGTTCTATTGCAGTCCTCATGAAGGCTGAATCGTCAACAACCAGTACTTTAATTTTCTTTTCGCTCATAATTTAAAAAGAAGGCTTTCTGTAGCAGTAAGAATTTTCGTGATTTATGATCTCAAACCCGGTAACGTCTTTTGGCAGGCATTCGCTTTCTCCCAGGCAGAGAAGGCCGCCGGGAACAAGGAACCTGGCGAACTCTTCAACAAGAATTCGGCGGAATTCCTCAGAGAAATAGATTAGCACATTTCTGCAAAAGATAATATCTGAGCCGGCCATGCATTTCAAGCTTGGGATTTGTTTCAGATTTAAAACTCTGAATTGAACAAGATTTTTAATTTCGTCTGAAACCCTGCAAAAACCCTCTTTGTCTCTTTTACCAAGAGGAAGCCCGAGGAGATTTTCAAAAGTTTCAACCCGGTTGCGTAATGCTCTTGAATTATAAATACCATCTTTGGCAAAAGAAAGATTTTTTCGATTAATGTCACCGGCATAGATGTGAAATTCACAACCAGGGTTCAAAATCTGAAATTTTCGGGCGACCATGGCGATAGAATAGGCTTCTTCGCCTCTGGCACAGCCGGCGCTCCAGATTCTGATCGGGTGCTTTTTTCCCCGGGCAGAAAAAATTTCGGGCAACTGCTTTTCGATTAAAAACCTGAACTGACCGGGGTTACGAAAGAAAAAACTTTCACTGATGGTCAACTCTGAAATCAGATCTGCCAATACGGGCTTGTCGTCTAACCCAGAATCGAGAACGGTCAGATAATCATCGAATTTAACGAGATTGAGACGCTGCATGTGCTCGTGAATTTTTGAGCTGATATCTTTTGAGGTTACACGTTCAAGAATAATACCGGAATAATCTCTGATCATTCCCTCAATTTTATCGAGTTGTCGTTTTTCAAGAAAAATCATGCTTTATGGTATGGGTCTCCTGACATAATTGAAACGGCCCGATAAAGCTGTTCAGAAAGCACAAGCAACGCAAGCTGATGATTCAAGGTTAGTGGAGAAAGAGACATAAACTCATGGGCTGCGTCTTTTACCCTTTTGTCAAGACCAGCGGCGGCACCAAGGCAAAAAACGATACGGTTAATTCCGGCGTTGATCTTGCCTTCGAGCCATTTGCAAAAACCATCCGAGTCGGAACATCTGACATGCTCATCGAGAGCGATAACACAGTCTCTGCCGGTCAAACGCCGCAACATTTCATCTTCACTGCGACAATGAACAATTTCTACGGGCAATCTTCTTGAACAGCGCTCGAGGTATTGATTAATCAACTTCTGATAAGGCTTTTCACCGATTTTCCCTATCATTAGAATTTCTACCTTCATTTTACCGACCTGATTTCCTCATTTTCCCAGATGCTGTCGAAGGTATTCTGCACAAGAATTTTTCTTTTAATTCTTTCAGGCAAAGGCCTTTCAAGAACCAGTCTTTCTCCGGGCTTATCCTGAACTGCGATACTGAGCCGAGTTGTCGCAAACCGGGCGGGATTGAGTTCAAAAAAGTTTTCAACGGTCTCACGCACGAGATAGTGAGTATTGGATTCCTGGCTGACGTGCATAAGAGCGAGAATCTGAGGATCTTTGCTCATGCGCGACAAGACCCCTCTGAAACCTTCATTTGGCAGATGCCCCATCGGGCTGCGAATTCTGCGTTTCAACCAGCCGGGATATATGCTTGATCTTAGCAGACCTTCATCATAATTACTTTCAAGACAAAGCAGATCTGCATCTTTCATGTTTTCGAGAACTTCATCGGTTATGTGCCCAAGATCAGTGGCAATCGACATCACTCTGCCGCCGAAATCGAATCGCAAACCCATGGGTTCGGTTGCATCATGCGGCACTTTAAACGGAAAACATCTGATGTTGGCAATTTCAAGCTCGCGGCCATATTTCAGATCAACGAAAGATTTTGGCGCGATACCGCGTGAAGCCAGAGCACAATGGGTTCCTTTAGTGCAGAAAAGAGGCAGTTCAGGGTGTTTACCAAAAATTACCCGCAGACCTTTTACGTGATCTTCATGTTCGTGGGTAACAAAAACACCCGAAAGATCTTTAAAATCAAGATTTCTGAGATTGAGAAACTCTTTGATTCTTTTGCATGAAAAGCCGGCATCGAGAAGAAAGAAGTTCTTCTCAAATTCGATAAGAGCGGCATTACCTTTGCTGCCCGAACCGATAAAGGTTATTGCTATCAAATCTTTATCCTGAATAAATATTTCTGACGATTCAATCAGTCTTATTATGCACCGTGCCTGAAAAAAATTCCAGAATTATTTATTGTGGCGCATCTGGCAAATCGCCACGCAATTTTCTGAATGCACGCGGAATATAAGAAGCTATCTCGCTTATGGTAACAGAATCAGCGCCAAGTTCAGAAACGGCGAATTCTGCTGAATCTGCAAGAAGATGAACTCCGGCCACAGCAGAGTTCAAAGGCGACAAACCCGTTGCGGCCAAACCGGCAATAAGACCTCCCAGAAGGTCGCCGGCACCACCGCGGGCCAGGCCGGAATTTGGCCGGCTCGAGACAAATATTCGCCCGGTATGATCGGCAATTATGGTAACTGCAGATTTAAGCACGAGTATCAAGCGGTTATCAATTGCGAACTGTCGAGCAATTTCAACCTGATTGGCGCTGATTTCTTCAAGGGTTTTACCGGTCAATCTGGCCATTTCGCCAAGATGCGGAGTAATAATCGGAATATGCGGGCATTTTTTCAAAATCGTCGGATCTGAAATAAGATTCAGGGCGTCGGCATCGAGGATCAGCTGACCGTTCCAGCTATCGAGAAGATTGTCCAGCGTCATTTTTGCCGACTCTTCTCTGCCCCATCCGGGCCCGGCCAGAATCGCCCGATAGCGACCGTTGAAGTTTTCAACCATGTCGGCTTCTAATGCAAAGCTGCCGTCTTTTGCGGCAAAGAAATCAAGAATACATTCAGGCAAAACCTGACAACCCAGATTACCCTTGAGTGATTCGGGCAAACCCAGGTTAACGATTCCGACTCCCGAGCGCAACGCACCATAACTGGCCATTATTCCTGCCCCCTGATACTGGTCAGACCCTGCAAGAATAAGTAATTTACCGGCTGAACCCTTGTGAAGTTCCTGATCTCGTTCTGGAATCAATGTTTGGGCCAGCTGCGAAGTAACGATGTAATTTTCAGACTGAATTTCGGCAAACGATACCGCGGGAATTCCGATATCTGCGACCCAGACTTCGCCGGCAATTTTTTTACCGGGGAAAAGAAAAAGTCCTAGTTTTGGTGCCCCAAGAGTTATTGTATAATCTGCAACGAATGAGACCGGAGAAATTGCGCCGCTGTTGGCACAAAGACCTGAAGGCATATCGATGGCAACTTTGCACGCCTTCGAATCATTCATTGCCTCGACAACCCGAGCCGCCAGCCCATCGATCTGCCCCGAAAAACCGGTTCCGAACAAGCAGTCGATTACACAATCAGAAAATTCCATGGCAATTCTGAAACGATCTACATCCTGTTCATTGTTGATAACAGATGGTTTTATGCCGGATTTACAAAGAATATCGTAATTCGATTTTGCATCTGAACCAAGCTTTTCGGGCTCTGCGGTTAAAAAGACATATACCGGGACATTGCTGTTAAGCAAATGTCTGGCAATCACCAGACCATCGCCGCCATTATTACCCTTGCCGCAAACGACCGTAAACCGCTTGCCCACAAGGCCGGCCAGAATTCTCTCGAGAGTAAAGAGAGACTTTACTCCGGCGTTTTCCATTAAAACCAGTGAAGGAATGCCGATTTTTTCTATGGCGTGCCGGTCGGCAGCGCGCATTTCGTCAGAAGTGTAGAGCCTCATTTTTGCCATCCTTTTCTGAGGGATGGCTTATTATATTAAAAATTTGCACCAAAACCAAGAATAAAGGGACGATAGTCGTAGAAGTCGGTATAAGAGCTTTTTGAATGCACAGAAGCGTCTACCCAGAAACCTCGGTGCGAGCTGTAACGCCAGCCTCCTGAAAAAACATCACCGTTATAATCGATGAATGCCTGACCTTTGTAACCTCTTTCGCCAGGTCTGCGTTTGGGGTAACTGGCACCGATCAGCAGACAGAGAGAATCGGGCTCGTGCTTGCCCCGGTCATACCCGCCATAATTGGCCATGCCGCTATACCTGTTTCCACCAAAATTCCAACCCAGCCCAAAGCCGCCAACTGAAAGATACAGGGTATGATAATTGTTCGGATTCGCATCGAAAACTCCGCCAAATGCCACTTCAGAGAATTCTCCGGTGCCGATGGAAGGCAGCCTTACCTTGAAACTCATGAGCGGATCAGGGTCATTGGCAGAGTTTCTTGAATCGATTGCTTTGGCAAAACCGATTTCGAAATCTTTAAACGGCGCAAAAGCAAAAGAAAGATTGGTTAAAGAAGATTCCTCACCAGTTTTAGGCACCTTATACATTCGATAATGTGCGGCAAGCTCGACCTGTTTAGCCTTGACGGTTTCATGAGAGGGCACCTGAATGAAGCCTGAAGGGCCCTGTAAAGTAAGACCGGCCGCAGCAGAAATTGCAGGCAGGCAGCAGAAAAGGCCAATAAAAATTGCGATAAGATTCAGCTTACGAACATTACTTTTTTTCTTTTGTTTCATGGGAATCATTTCCAATCTTAGAATCGATTCCGCCTTGTTCTTTGCTGATTTCTTCTTTGGAATTAAAAGATTTATGGCATTCCCAAAAATTCTGGCAGTAAGTGCAGCAGTTTCTAAGTTCCATATTTCTTTCGCCGCGATACCAGTTAATCTTACAGTTCTGGTAATACTGGCATCGCCAACAGCAGTGCCAATTGATTTTCAGGAAATTGCGTCTTTTAATTTCTTCAATGATCAGGGCCATTGACATGAGATTTTTTTCTACATGATTTGCCCGCATGAGATCGTTAAACTCTTCGATCTCTTCGTCGGTTCCATATAGGTTGACGATAAATATTTCTTCAGCAAAAACCGGCAGATATTCTTTAGTCATATTCAGTAATTTTCCGGGTTGGATATATTAACACTGATCATTATCGGCAAATTTCGCAATTCCCTCGAACAATTTTACCCATATATTTCATTGACGTCCAGCTATGACTTTCACGCCCGAGCCGGTAAAGACCATGATCGATTTGCTGTCAGGAACGGGATAAGCGCCGAGAATGCGGTCTCTGGCATGAAACGGTGCAGCTATCAAATCATTTTTTTCAAGGAAATATAAGGAATCGTTACCGGCAACCCACAAGCAGCCGGCATAATTCATGGCAACGGGAAGATCGTTTATCGCACCGACGAAATCAAGCTGGCCCGCAGCAAAGCGAAAGATTCTGCCATCGTTCTGGGCGACATAAAGATCGTTCGCAGTACCAATAGTCGCAGACGTAACTCTTGACCCTTCTATTCTTCCTTTGAAGAAAACAAGGTTCCATTGCTTATCCGATTCCTGAACGAGAACCCCTTTGTTTACGACCACAACAAGATTCGCACCGATTTTCCAGATTGAATGAAATTCACCGCTGAATTCACCGGGAATGCTGGCAAGCTCTTTGAGATCACCGTTTTCATCGGTTGTTTTTATTGATCCATTTTCGTAAAGCAACAGCAGGCTTCCATCCTGGCTTAGATGAACATTCAACAGCCCATTGCAAAAAATTTCCCTGACAAAAACAGTCGCTTTGTCGTTAAGAATTTTAAAAACTCCCTTGCCGTTACCATAGGCGTAACAGCTGGTACCATTGCCCGCGAGTGATTCAACGCCGACACCGGGCACTCCGTCGATTTCTTTCCAGGTTGAATTCTGGTAAAGCCAGATGCCGCGATTTTTCGTCGCCATGTAATACTTATCAAAAACCATCTCAAGATCTGAAAATACCGGCACCTGAAGCTCTGGTGGCAAGCCGGGCTCGGGGCGATCTAAAATCAGACTTTCACTGGCACTTTTGCCGACCACAGAATCTTCGTCGCCGGCATCGAGTGAACGAAAATCTGGTAGCCGACCAAACTGCAGGTTAGGCACGGGTATCATCGATACCACAGGCATCGAAGGGGTAAAAGAGCCAACTTCAGGCGCAGTACTTATTCTAGAGCTGTCTTTTATGCCGACGAATGGAGCAAAATAAAACAACATTACCGAACCGGGGTTAACTGCAGCCAGAAAAGAATCGTCGGCCGCAAGAGCCTGACATGGGATTGAAGAAAGTCTTTCCATTCGGCCGTTATTGAAGCGATACAGGCCTTCATCAGAGCCGACAAAAAGTATATCGCCTGAAACGAGCAGATCATTGACAAAGCCGGGCTTGCCTGCGCTTAGAAGGGTCCACACCCAATTTTTCAGGTTGCGATACCCGGCAATGACGCCCTGGTCAGAGCCGATAAAAACGCTTCTATCGGTAGTAACCATGCTACGCAGATGTCTGCCGGCAAGAACCTGAAGGTTCAGCGGCTTGAAGCTGTCGGCCTGCCCGGTTAAAATTCCGTCTTCGTGCATAATCCATAGCTCTGAGCCCAACCGACCAAAATCTCTGATAGTGCGCCCCTGAGTGCCAAGCACAAAAACCGCAGAGTTTTCGTTTCCACGCAACAGGCCCTGCCCCAGAGAGCCAATAAGCAATCGATTATTACCGGTAACTGCCAGTGAGTTAATTAAATCCACGGGCAGCTGGTTTTCTTGATAAAAAGGCTTAACAACTGTATTTTCCAGAACAAATATACCTGAAAATCCGCCAATGATGATGCGGTTGCCATCAGAAACAAGATCACGCACGAAAAAATCTTCAGGCAAACCGACAGTTTTAGAGGCTTCGCCGGTTACCGGATCAACCATGGTCAAACCACCGTCACCACCGACATAAAGTTTTCCCTTATGAAAAATGGCTCTTGAAATCATCGAATGGCCGGTAATAGGTATGTCTTTTACCCGTGAAACCTGGCCGGCAAAAACACCTGCACCCCGATGTATTCTTGGCAACAAAGACCGGCCTGGGCTAAGGGCAAACAACCCATAAACAAAGAGCAGAAAAATTGCCATGAACAATAATTCAGGGGTCAATGCCCAGCATCTGGTTCTTAGAAATTCCTCACGCCCGGAAATTCTTGCCAGTTCTTCTGTAATACCAATTAAAGCCTGCTTTTGCTCGAGTGAAGTTTCGCCACCGGATTTATCAAGACTTTCAAAATGCAGCAAAAGCTGGGCACGCTGTCGGCGCAATGATTTAAGCTTGATGCTGAGTTTACCGATTTCCCACCAGCGCACCGTTTCGTCAACAATCCAGAACATGGCATCAATAGCATGATATAGCCACTTTTCCATCAGGCCGGGATTGGCCTGGGTCGGGCGCGAATGAAGAGACTCGCCGCAATGGTGGCAAAACTCAACCATGGGAAAGTTCATTTCATGACAATGTTGGCATTTTAAAGTTTTCTGTTCCATGCAAAGGTATTTTCCATCTCATTAAGCTCAGTTGTCAAGCATTAGAACCCTGAAAAAGCATTCGAATCAATCATCGTTCTGCCAGGAATGTAAAAAGCAGCCACCCTGCATTGGCCTTCCCAGAAAGGCTTCACCTATTTCAGTGAAAGACTCGGGGCTGTCGGAAACAAAGAACTGGTCGAGACCAATATGGCTTTCATCGCCGGTAATTCTTCGGGCCTGCAACATTTCTTTTACTTCAATGGCGGTTTCTTCGGCAGAATCGATCAAAGCCACTTCAGGACCCAGATAATCGCGTATAACATTCTTCAGCAGCGGATAATGAGTGCAGGCAAGAATCAGTGAAGAAACTTTTTTAAAGTCTTTCAGATACATATGAATTGCCAGTCGGGCAATTTCTGAATCGATGACATTCTCTTCTACAATCGGCACCAGCAAAGGGCAGGCTTTTGCCAGGACTTCAATGCCGCTTCGCAATCTTAAAATTCGCTTCTGATAAGCTTCTGAATTGATTGTGCCTCTGGTGCCAATAACCCCGATAAGGCCGCCGTTAGCAGCTTTTACTGCCGCCCTGACTCCCGGGTCGATAACCCCGATGACCGGCACTGAACATTCATTTTTAAGTCGATTCAAAGCCAGAGCTGAAGCGGTATTACAAGCAACCACAAGCATTTTGATGCCCTGAATTTCGAGAAACCTCGAAATTTCGTTTGAGTATTTCTGAATGACCTTGATTGATTTGCCGCCATAGGGAACCCGGGCAGTATCGCCAAAATAAATCAAATCTTCATGCGGCAGCAACTGCCTGATCTCTTTAAATACGGTAAGCCCGCCAACCCCGGAATCAAAAACGCCTATCGGCCTTGTATCCATTATTTATGACTTTCTCTTTTACCGGTAATAATTTTTTCGTCAATAATCTGTTTGCGAATTCTTCCAAGCTCTTTGATGATTTCTTCGCCAACGACCTTGAAACTTAGCTGAAAATCTGTCAGTCCGATGGCCCCATCTTTAAGTCCGTATGACCTTTTAACCGAGGCAGGGTCACCGTGCTGACTAAGGCTGCGGGCAATATCTTCAACTACCAGATCAACCCTTTTCAACATACTGGTCAATACCAGACCCGGCGCCAGAGAATCCTGGTTCATGTCGACGCCGATAACGTAATTGCGGGTTTTAACAGCCGCCGAAATCACGCCCAGACCCGAAGCACCGGCAGCGGGAAAAATAACATCGCAACCACTGTGATACATTTCCTGGGCAAGATTCGAAGCTTCTTCGGCATTATTGAAGCCTGAAAAGTCATTACTGATATATCGTTCAACAATTTCGCTGCTGCTGGCGGTATCGAGAACACCATTCCTGAAGCCTATGGCAAATCTCTCGATGACCGGAATCTTAACTCCGCCGATAAAGCCGACTTTGCCGGTTTTGGAAATTCTTGCAGAAAGACAGCCGCAAAGATAAGCGCCTTCATCTTCGCGAAAAGAAATGCCACGAATATTGCCTTCGTCTATATCAGAATCGATCACATAAAAATTCAACTCAGGCTGCTCGCTGGCTATTTTTCTGATTGTATCAGTAAAAGCCACACCAACCGCGATTATCGCATCGAACTTCTGCCCGGCAAAAAAGCGCAAAGAAGCTTCGTGGTCCTGCATTGTCGAGGGCTCGATAACCGTTCCGACAATATTGTATTTTTTTTCGGCTTCTTTAAGGCCATCGTAGGCGTAATCATTGAAACCTTTGTCATTAAGGCCTCTAGGGGTAATCATCAGTGCAATTTTCAACGGATTTTCTGATGAACTGCCGTTTTTGCCGTTACCACATCCACTCGCCAAAATAGACAGACAAGCGATCAGAATTCCAATGTAGAGAACTGGTTTCGCGCAAACAGGCGATTTTCTTTGCATTCTTCTGCCTCCCTGGCATATTCGTCGGCCAGCTCGGGGCCGACCTTAGACAAATAAGACTGTCTGCACACTTCAACGGGGCTTTCAAAAGTAACTTTCACCTGCCCCTGAATATCTTGCAGCAATTCTTTAATATATCTGATTTTTCGTTTTATTTCATGCAAACTCAGAGATTTTTCATTCTGCCACGGCGTGCCGTTCTTGGGCACAAAAACAGAAAAAGCGGCTGACAGTGACGAATTACCCGCTGCATTGGCAGCTCGCTCGATGAAAGCTGCGGTCTCTTTAACGTCATCGTCGTTTTCTTCGGGCAGCCCAGCGACAAAATAGAGCTTGATGTGTTCAAATCCGTAGTCAGCAATTTCAGAAATCTTTCGGAAAAACCGATCGGGTGCAAGTGGTTTACCCATGGCAGCGCGAAGTTTTTCGCTGCCGGTTTCAGGCGCCAGGGTCAGGCTTCTTACTTCTGACTGACGAAGGGCCGATAAAATATTGTCGTTGAGCTTTTCCCATTTTACCGAAGAATTTCTAATTCGGATTTTGCGCTCGATCAGCATCGAAAAAATGTCTTCGACTTCAGGGTGGTCGAAAAGAGAAGGCGCCACCAGACCAAGATCACGGCAGTCAGGGTGTTCATTCAGCCAGGCTTCGATTTTTTTCCGACTCACTGCCCTTACAGGTTGATAAATGACCCGGGCCAGGCAGAAAGAACAGATTCTCGGGCAACCCCGCATCACTTCAATTATGTGAGCGCCGCCAAAGGCGTTTTTTGCTGAGACAATATGCGACCATGCCGGCTCCAGATCGACATTGCAAAAGTTCTTCGGGCGAACGAACTCTTCGCTGCAGGCAGGCACCCAGACCCCGGGAAGGTTAGCAATTTTTTCGATATCGAGGCCATTGTCGAGAAAGCTTTGCAGAATCGGCACCAATGTCGTTTCGGCTTCGCCCGGAACAAGCACATCGAATATTCGCGACAAAGCTGCAGAGTTAGAGGCAACCGCTGCGCCTCCGGCAATCATAACCGGATGATGACGGTTTCGCTTTTGTGACAATACCGGGATTCCGAGGGCGCTGAAAATGCCGGGAATTTTGTCAAAATCGCCTTCATAGCTGAATGAAAAAAGCAAAAGATCAAAGTCGGCAAGAGGCCGATTGGTTTCAAAAGAGTAATATGGAGGTTTAAGCGGCTTTTCAGGTTCGAGAGCGGGAAAAAATCTTTCGACACCTATTCCCGGGACTGATGAGGCCAGCCGATGAACGGTCAGAAAACCGAGATTACTCATTCCGAGAGAATAAAGATTAGGGTAAACAACCGCAAGATTGATTTTACCGGCTATCTGAGACGTAGTATACCAGCGTTCTGAACTTTTTAATGCAGAGCTTAAAGATTCGTAATTATGCCGATGTTTAAGCCCCATAGATCTGATTCCTGTTCTGTTTTTTCATTCATTTTTGCTTTCTAATTCTTCCCAACGTTCAAGATGGCTCATCAGATTCGTTTCAAGAGTTTCCATGCGCGTCTTTACCGCCTGCACATCTTCGCCGGACTTGTAAAATTCAGGTTGGGCAAGCAGGTTCTGCAGTTCGGTCAATTCATTTTCTGCCGCCTCTATCAGCGCCGGCAGGGCCTGAAGCTCGCGTTTTTCGTTAAAAGAAAGCTTTGCCGAACGCCTGGCGGCCTGAGCTTTTTTAGCCTCGCTTCTGGCCTTTTCCTTTTCGGCTTCTTCACTCTTGTTCTCCAACTCTGCCAATGCACGCCTTTCGTTCATCCAGTCATCGTATCCGCCTACAATTTCGCGAACTTCACCATTTTTTGCAAAGGCGATGGTGCTGGTAACAAGGTTATTCAAGAATGCGCGGTCATGGCAAATAACCAGAACCGTGCCTGAAAATTCTACGAGAAGTTCTTCTAATAGCTCGAGAGTTTCAATGTCAAGATCGTTGGTGGGCTCATCGAGAACAAGAAAATTGGCCGGAGCGGCAAAAAGTTTGGCAAGCAAAACCCGGTTTCGTTCGCCGCCCGATAGAATGCTGACTTTGCAGCGTGTTCGTTCGGGTGGGAAAAGAAAATTTTGCAGATAAGTGACGATATGAACGCTTTTTCCATTGATCTGCAACGTATCACCGTGGGGCAAAACGTTTTCCCAGACGGTTTTTTGTTCATCGAGCACGGCCCTGAGCTGGTCGAAATACACCACTTCAAGGTTCGTGCCATAGCTTATCTCGCCAGAATCGGGCTTTAGCTTACCCAAAAGCAGCTTTACCAAAGTGGTCTTACCGCAGCCATTAGCGCCGACAACCCCGATTTTATCGCCACGGCAGATTTTTATCGAGAGATTTTCAACGATTGGTTTGTCATCATAAGCAAAAGAGATATTCTTAGCCTCGATGACATCACGACCAGAATCGGCAGCCTGACTGATTTGAGCATTGACTTTGCCAATATGTTGTCGTCTTTTTCGTCTCTCTTCACGCATTTTTTTCAAAGCCCTGACGCGACCTTCATTGCGGGTTCGTCTGGCTCTTATGCCTTTTCTGATCCAGATTTCTTCCTGGGCAAGCTTTTTGTCAAACCTTTCCCAGTCTTTTTGCTCTGCGGCCAGCACTTCTTCTTTTCGCAGCAAAAAGGTGTCGTAATCGCATTCCCAGTCATAAAGGCGGCCCCTGTCGAGTTCGACAATGCGGTTTGCCAGGCGCCTTAAAAGCATTCGATCGTGGGTAACGAACAACAATGTTATTCCGGTGCGCAACAAAAAATCTTCAAGCCAGGCGATGGTATCAATATCAAGATGGTTGGTAGGTTCGTCCAGAAGCAGCAGATCAGGCTTCGACACCAAAGCTGCGGCCAGAAGAACTCTGCGTTTCTGCCCGCCGGAAAGGCTTGAGTAGTTCCAATCAGGGTCTATACCCATTTGCGTAGTTATTCTGCCGATCTCATCAAGACTGGCCCAGGCTTCAAGAGCATCGATTTTCTGGCGCAAGGCTTCTACGG
>JASURT010000004.1 GCA_030446435.1 Candidatus Ozemibacter sp. | reverse complement strand
TATCTCCTGAGGTTGAACTCTGAATTAGAAGGAATCTACTATAATACATCTGAAATAAATTGTCAACCCGATGTACCCCGCCGAAAAATAGCGATGGTAAAAGTTTCTCAGATTTCACCTGATTTTTTCAAAGCATAAATACTTACAGCTTCCTTTTTACCCTTGATCACCTGATCAGGAATCTTAACAACCTGCAAAGATTCAGCATCAGCGCTATTCAAAGCCTCTGCAAAAAGAGAGTTGGTAAGAATAGAATATTCACTTTTAAATGTACAAAGTCTTGAAGCCAGATTGACGGTATCGCCAACCAAAGTTTGTTCAAGCCTGGTATCTTCACCACCAATTGTACCCGAAAGCACTTTACCGAGGGTTATACCCACCCTGATTCTACAATTAGAAAAAATTCCATCGAGAGAAGCTGAAATCTGCACCAGCTTAAGCGAAAAATTTGCGGCGGCTCGAGCAACTTCGGCAACCGAATCTTCTGAATCGATACGAAAAACAGCAAGTGTCTTTTCGCCAATGAACTTATTTACATCGCATCCCACCATAGCAGCTTCTCGACATACAAGACTGAAAAATCTGTTCAATTCAAATACAGCTTTTTCGGGTGCCATACTTTGAGTCTGGCTCCAGAAATTATCCAGGCGTAAGAACAAAACGACTGCCTGGTTTTTACGCAAATTTGTCCGTTCTTCGCTTTTACCCTGAATCACCTCAAGCGCGCTGTCAGAGACAAATTTTTTCAAAGTTCGACCGGTTTCCAGGTCCGCGGCAACCTTGTCAAAACTTCGACCAAGTTCAAAAATTTCACTGTCTTCCCAATTATCACCAATTCGGGCCGAAAAATTCCCCGCCATAATTCTCTCTGCGTTTTCTGCCAGACTCTTTACCGGTTCCATGAAACCTCGGGCCATTCTGAAACCAATCAGCGCGCAAACGATGAAAATTGCCGTAACTGCGAGAAGAAGGCCCCGATGAAATCTTTCGAGATTCTGATAATGATTATCAAGAGGCAATAATGCGCCTATCTGGTATTCAAGCATTGATTGGCCTTTAAAGCTCGAAAACAAAACCTTTTTTCCAGCAAAATCAATTGTGGTAGAAAAAGGCTCACTAAGACGGTTTCCAACATGACTCCAGAAAAGAAGTCTTTCAGGTAGAAAATCGTATACCGGATTGAGCAAACCCATTTTGCCAGTTTTTATGGCTTTCCAGAAAGGAGCTCTGAGAAACCACGACGGCGAATCGCGACGAGATATGACCCAGTCAAGATTTTTGAACTTTGAATCTGAATAATTCTCGATCCAGTCAAGCATGCAGTTTCTTTCGATCGAGGGCAAAAAGATTCCGACCTGAATTACCGTGCTTGCTTCAGTTTTTTGCCCCAGATATTTGTGAAAAATAAAGGCCTGATCGCCCAAACCTTCAAAGTGGTCAAGAGAAACTCTCTTTATCGCCATCTCTGATAGTGACCGAACCGGCACAATACTTCTGGCAATCGAAACCAGTTCTTCGGCCTGAGCGCCGAGCAAAAGATCGCTACCGGCTTTGTTATCAACGTCAGAAACATCTTTTATCCGGCTGGTAATTGTGGGAAGGTAAAAAGCCCGGAAAAAGCTTTGGAAAAACTTTTTTTCTTTCGAATCTGCGCCAAAAAGATACGAATAAATTCTTCCGCCCGAGTCAACCAGAATAAGATTCTTTGAAAATACGCCGTTCGCAAGAAGCTCTCTTTGAATTGAATCGAGCAAAAAACGGGCTTCGCTTTCGCTCATTGTCTTCAGATCTATTTTTCGCCCGGCAACACTCTTGTCCAAAGCAGTTGAAATTCTATCACAAACCCAGGTTTTGTAAAGTTCTATCGAGCTGTCAAACGCTCTGGTAAGCTCACTCAAACCGCTCTTAAGATAAGACATCGATGCGGTTTGCTTTTCAAGAACATATCTTTCTGTAGCACAATAACCAATATAATATGCAGGAAAAAGGATCCAGAGAATGAAAACGATAAGCTGGACCACGATCTTGTGTTCAATTTGTCTGCCCATTATAAAATAGTTACCGACAACCAGAAGTCCAAAAACAAACCAGCACAGCTTCAGAATAAAACCAAGAATTCTTTTTGATTTTGCCAGTCTGGTATCAAGTTCAGATACTCTCTCTGCGAATACCAGAAAATACTCATCCAACAAGACTCTTGCCGTTCCAACAAGCCTGCCATCTTTCATCAGGTGTGTCTGCGGAATCAAAAATCTTTTCTGTTCGTTTTGATTCAAACTCGCATACCTTTTAAACCTTATTTTGCAGCCTGTACGAGCATAGTTCTCAATAAGTGCACGGCGAAAATCTTTCTTGCGCAATGCTGCAAAATCTTCATCAGAAAACACCAGAGCCACCAGCCCATGCAAATGCATCATTGCCAGCTGCCTCTTGTCGAATTTCGCCAGATCAATCTTCGAAAATCGAAGTGGAGATTCTGCCCAATCTCGCTTAAACAAAGGGAACCAGGCAATGTAAAAAGGCTCGTCATCTATTCTTATTTCTTTAAATCTGGCCATCGATGATCTGATAAAGTCAGACTGGTCTTTGGCAACTTTTTCGTCGATAGCCGCCTCGAAATATTCTCCGACCGTATCAGCTATCTCCAGAGGTATTGGTATATTGGTAAAGTTATAGGTTCCTTTAAGGCAAAAATACCGGACAATTTTTTCTGAGAACGCATGTTTTTGGCCGCCAGAAATGGCGTTATTAGCCGGCGGTTGCCCTGAAAGACCTGAAAAATAGTTTAACTGTTCATAATCATAAATAAACCATGCCGGCTGGCCGCTCCAGCTTTGCGTCTCTGCCTGTAAATGCTTATCAATAAGCCTCTGCCAGTTTTCGCCTTCTGGAACACTTTCTGCCAGCTCAGACAATTTTGAATACAAGTTACTGCCAAAATGCACTTCTGCAACAGCCGCTTTTTGCAATAGCCTGAGGTCCAATAAGAGTTTGTCTCTGGCCTCAGAGGTCGCTCTTTCGACTTCAGCCTGCCTTAGAGCTTTGTCAGCGTAATTCAAAATCATTAGAATTCCGATCATGACGAAGCATACCATTGTTACGATGAAGAATGATCTGCTGGGCGCGATAAGCTTTTGTTTTGCCGAAGTTCTACTCAAGCGAAGACACCTCACAAACTTCCGCAGCAAGTTTTACAAAAGGAATTTCGGCTTTCAAAGCACATTCCCGGAGTTCTTCTGAAAAGACGATACCGGTTAAACCGGCGGTTTTGGAAAGATCTTCAAGACGTTCGGCTTCATTCAAGGCTTCGCCTACGATTGTGTAATCAAGCCTGACACTTGAATCACCCATAACTCCCGCCAGAACTTTTCCTTTGACGATTCCAATACCTATGTCGTAACGAAACTTGTTGGCATGCAACCGGTCCTGTTGTATCTGGCGATGCGATTTCATCATCTTTTGCGCAGCTTTAAGAGCATTGATGCCGCCTTTGGGATGTTGATCAAAAAACACAGCCCAAACAGCATCGCCAACATACCGATCGATAATCCCCGAACAATCTTTAATATCCGAAGCCATTCGGGCCAGGTGATTATTCACCATTTCAAAAACCTCTTCCACTGTTTGCTCTTCAGTTATCGTGGTAAAAGATCTAATATCTGAAACCAGAATCGTTACTTCCTGCAAAGTGCCGGCACCAGCTTTAAAGGCATTGCCGCCGGAAACCACTTCCAGAACCTTTGGCGAAATGAATTTCACCAGCCTTTGCCGCTGCAGAATCCATTCCGTCATTCTTGTAATCGATCTTGCCGCCAGACCAAGCTCGTCTTTTCTTGCAGGGCAATATGTACCCGGTTCATTTGCCGAACTCAAACTGCCAAGTATTTCTGATATCTTTTTAATCGGGCGTGTGATCCAGATAGTTGCGCCTGAAGCACCAATCACGATAATCAGCAAAAGGGCTGTCACAGAAAAAACGATCATGCCTTTTTCTTCTGCGACCAGCAGTTTTACGTCTGCAACAGAAGCCCTTGCGACCATGCGCAAATCAGGCAATCTTGCAGATGGGACCATGATAGAAGCAGAAAAACTGTCTAAAAATCTGCTTAACTTACTGACGGGAAACTCAGCCATTTTCTGCATCTGCGAAGAATGACCGGTATGGCAAACGGGCATTATGCCTTGTGGACTGGCCCTGAAAACAGAAAAGTCAGGCACCACTCCCCAGCTTTTCTTGAATCTCAGACTCTCTTCGGCCATCAAAAGCCGAATCTTTTTTTCCACCATTTCAGTCCAGTCCCAATGAACTACCAGGACGGCAAATGGCCCATTGAAAGCATTGAACTGATAAAGGAACTGAAGATAGTTTTTGTTGTCGCTATTGATGTCAGATACGCCATCAAAAATGTCTCGCAATGACTTTACATTGTCGTAAACATCCAGATCTGCCATATTCAAAATAGCCGGCACTTTTTTGTCTGCATATTTTCCGCCTGGCGGCGTGAATCTTTGGTAAACCTCAGGATTTGCGTTTGCGAACACTTGATTTATAAGCGCAGCGATGCCATTTCTCAGTCCGGCCTTATCCTTGGCGGTCGATTCTTTTTTAAAACTGCGAAAACACCAGCCGCCCTGCACGATAAGCATTGCAGAGTCAATATCGATTCCTTTCTGATGGTAATCAGAGAAAACTTTTTCAAAAACTTTTTCGTCATTCTCAGGATTTTCTGGAAGTTCGATTATAGAATCGAGAAAACCCTTTTTATTGATAACCGATTTCGATGCCTCGAGAAAAAACGAATCAATTTTAGACAAACCGGTTTCGATATTTAAAACTGATTGATGTAATGCCTTCTGCATCTGTTCGATTCTGTAATCTTCGAAATCCTGTATCAATGAAGACCAGGCGCTGATAGTAAGGCCTGCCGGAAAAGCTGCGAAAGCAAGAAACCACGCCATGACCCTGAACCTGAGATTGACAGTCGGAACTTCTCTGAACAAAACAAGTCTGAACAAAAACATTCCCCAAAAAATGGCGGCGATTGTAAAATAAACATCTGAAATCTGCTGCCTTAAGGTGTTTTGTGGGGCAGGCCGAGAACCCAGAATCAGACCAACATGTCCGCATTCGGCACTGAGGATACATAGGCGGGCAAGGTAAGAGCCAACATTGAAAGTAGAGCCGGAAATCTCGCCCGGCAATCTGGCTTTATCAGCCAATTCAGGTACTGGGCTTGGAACTCGCTTAATGTAGTTTAACCTGAACTTTTCAAGATCTTTTCTTAGTTGTGGCTTATCAATAGCCGAATGAACGATCAAACTGGGGTCTTCAGAATTGAGAGGCAGCATTACCGGATAAATGCCTTCTTCATCACAAATCATCTGCCAGTATTGTAATATCAATTTACCAGGCAATATCTTTTCATCGTAATTTTCTGGAAAATAGAAAAAGTAGCCACCGATTATCGTCTGATTCTTCTTATCGTAAATAAAATCCCAGATAACCCTGTAGGGTCTTTTTTTTATCAATGCAGAAAAGGGGGTGCTTCTGTTTTCTTCAAAAAACAAATCCGGAAAAATCATGTGACCAAAAAGGGTTTTAATTCTCTGTTCCCAGTTTTTGTCAGAAAGATTGTCTGCAAAATTTCCCGCCTTCAAAACCATTTCAGAAAAAAGCTTTCTGACCAGGTAATCTGAAGTATAAACACGAGGGCCAAAGGACTGATTTTGCCAGGCTTTTTTCTGTTTAAAAAAGACTTGAACAGAGGCATTTGGAAAGTTATCAGGCCGGTAGTTTGCCCAGGATTTTGCAAATGCCGAACTCAATGTTTTTTTGGATTCAAGTTCTCGGTAAACCAGATTCTTGAAGCGTTCAACAGAAAGAGAGCACCAGAAGCTTCGGTCAGAACTTTTCCCAAACCGATCCGCAACCTTGTCCATTCGGCGAAACCATTCCTGAGAAACGATTTCCCGGCGAAAATCCCCCTCGCCTTCAGGGTTCCAGTCCCATAGGAAGATAATACCCGGCAAAAGACTGAGAAAAAAAATCAGCGCCCAGCTCTTCAGACGAGAAAACCTGCGGTCAGAAACTTTTATCATCGACTATATCTACTTATTCAGGTCTTTTATGAGCTCTTCTGCTCGCTTCTTTAAAGTAAAGCTGTTTTCTTTTTTCAAAGTATGCTTATCGACAAGATGAGCAAGTTCAGCGAGAATAGATTGTTTGTCTTTAGCTATAAACCCATCTGCAACTATTCTACGATGAAACTCTGCTGGAGTTTCCCACGAATGCCGAGAAGTTGCAAGCGTAGATTCCCATTTTTGATACCATTCCGGAATCCAGCTGCGTTTTCCACGCCTTTTATAGCGATACTTGATCAGAACACCAAAACCAAGAACGATTAAAGAAAAAAGCCAGACCTTCTTCATACCAAAAACCTTTTTCGCTTTCTGGTATGTATCTCCCAGAGAGTCATAAATTCGCCTGAAACCCATCATCTGCGTTCTCTGATCGAAGCTGTATACGTAATTGAACCACTGCCCCTCGTAAATTTCCCATAGTAGAACCACAAGCTTTTCAATTTCGCCTTCGGGCTCGTAAAAATCTGCTGGCGGACTTGGATCAAATGGCACCCAACCACTTTCAGGAAAATAGACTTCGACCCAGGTATGAGCATGCCTCTGCCTGACAGTAAAAAATTTTCCGAGTTCGTTCCAGTCACCCATTGTATAGCCATTCACGGGTCTTGCGGCCACACGCATAGATCGCAAAAGCAAAGTCATTGCGGAAGCGAAATGCTCGCAAGCCCCGGTTCTACTGCTGAACAGAAACTGATAAACCGGGTCTACACCTCTTTCGAACTCTTCATAGAGAGAATATAAACAGTTTCTGTTAAGCCAATCCATGGTCTTTTGGACTTTTTGGTTTATAGTGGTTGTACCAGAAGCAATCTGCTCGGCAAGCTGATGAATTCTCTGGTCTATGCCCACCCTTGACAGATAAATTCTTTGCAGGCCCTTCAAATCGATTGCTTCAACCGGTGCATCTCGTATTTCAAGTGGATTAAGAAGAACTCTGGCAAGATACCGTCTTCTCGCCGAACTTTTGCCCAGAAAAAACATCGACCTGTCTGACTCGACTCCGATGAATTCAGCATCAATGTCAGCATTAACCGTTTGATCAGGGAAAAAGATTACCGGAGGATCGGTATTTTCGAGAATTATCTCGAGCTGATGCAGATTCTTGTCTTTCGGATATTGGCTCATTAATTCAAGCTCACCAAGTGTCTTACGCAGGTCGATGAAGTATCGTCGAGTCCGATGCCTGTCCCAACGTCCGTTTGAATACATTGCGAAGGTCGTGCCCCTGAGCAATTTTGACCTTAATCGTCGCACAACTGAAGCAGACAATGCTTCGGTGTCGGTTGGCCTGACTCTCATGACAACCGCAGGATTATCCTCAAGCAATCCGCCCTCGCCGAGCTGCAAAGATTCATTGAAACCTTTCAAACGTCTTCTTGAAGCTTCAGAAGCTATGCCGTAACTTTCTGATCTGGGAATCATGTAAAAAAGCGATGTCCAGGTCAAAAAGAACATCACCATAAAAAAGACAACTCTCGGCAAACCTATTGAAAAAGCTTCCCTGGAAGCATCTGTGGGCAATTTGTAATGTCTTACATGTCTGAAAACAGAAATTTTATGAAGAATTGTAAAAAAAACAATCAGATAGGGCAAAAGACTTAATGGAAAAAGAAAGTTCACATTCATTGCTGCAACGGCAAGAATTATCATTATGGAAAGAACCAGCAACCCTGAAACAGAGCGCGAATTAACCGAAATCTGCAATTGTAGAAACAAAATCAGAGCAGTGAACTGCAATAAAACCACAACCCCAGGCAAACCACCCCGGTTGTACAATACGAAAGAATATACCAGAACCCCGACACTAAGAACCTGAATAAGACGGGGAAAACAAAACAAAGTTCTGCCCAGCAGCAACATTATGAACATAGGAATCATCAGACCTGACACCAGAGGCTTAAGATAACCGGTCGTCCAGATCGACAACAACGCCAGCAATGAAAGCAAAACCAACAGCCGATAAAAACCCGGGGTAATTTCATAAGAAGCCCGGGTCAACTCAAGCGTTGGCAGACCAATGCCATTTATTTTTCGAGAGTCTTCAATTTTTTCTTTGGTTATTCTCATCAGCTATCCTGCAATAGGTCAGCGAACTCGATGCCCTTGCATTCGCCGCTGGGCACGGGGATTTCCGCAGCATTTTTCACTTTGGCAAGCCAACGAACAAGCAAAGAATAGTTATCTGAAATCGATAGCCAGTTATAATCACCGTTCAATTGCTCAGCCCAGACAAACGCACTGCTTCCGGCGTTTCTCAAGCGAAAAATGATACCCATCACCATCTCAAGACAATCTTCGAATAACTCTCCTTCTATTCCTGAAAAATTGAAATAAAGCTTTTCAGGAAAACCATAGTTCTGAGCTTTAAGCAAAACCCATTCAGAGTCAGAGCGGGCTGAAATGGTCCAGTTGATAAGCGAAGCATCTTCACCTGTCTGATAGTGCTTTTGCATCCAATATTCCCCATCTTTTCCAGAGTGAAACTTCTGAATTGCGCCGCCAATCTCTTTATCTACAGGAGCAGGTAGATTTTTTGCCCTTGCGGGACCAACAAAGACTTCTGTCTCAGGTAATTTCAAACTTGATATTGTCAGTCCAAATGGAAAAAGAGAATAGATGCAAAAATCACACAGGTGGTAACGGCCTCGCGAAGGAGCTTTAAATGAAGTCTTGAACATTAGGGCATCGCCCGATGAAATCTGACCGGCAAAATCTTCTTCAAACCCGAGAGAATAATGGTTGCGATTCTCTTTTTCGTAAACAAAGCATTTAAGAGTTGCCGGTTCGTCGGCATAAACGACTTCAGGCGGCTCCAGAATGGCATCGACGCCACTAAGGTTTTTATAACCTAAACCTCCGAATAGAAAAACAGCGGCAATAAAACAGCTGCTCATAAGAAACAGCAGATTATTGCCAGTATTCTGTGCAGAGAACAGCAGAAAAACTGCGAGAAAAATAGCAACTTTACCATAAAATGTAAGTCGCACTTTGATTCCGGCTTTAGTCAATTTCTACCCTTTGCAGTATTTCGTGCTCGATCCAATTGGTCGAGGCACCTTCACCAGAAAAGCTTGCAGCCCCTTTAAGCCCGATGCGATGGCACCATATGGCCGGCACGAGCTCTTTAATCAGATCTATAGTTACGAATTCCTGATTTCGTAAAAATGCCAGCGCTTGTGACGCACGCATCAGGCCAATACTGCCTCTTGGACTGACGGGCAGGTCAACCTCTTCGTGCGAACGTAAAGCTTTGGTTAAACGAGTAATGTAATCATATACATGATCAGGTATTTCGATCTCTTTAACCAGGTTCTGGCAACGTTTTATTTCATCGAGACTGAAAAGCGATTCAACCTGATAAAGTTCTTCAATGCCCCAATACTTTTTTAATATCTGCTTCTCTGCGAGAGGATCTGGGTAACCAAGAGAGATTCGCATAAGAAACCTGTCTCTTTGAGATTCCGGCAATGGGTAAGTACCATGAAACCCACGCGGGTTCTGTGTTGCAATAACCATAAAAGGCACCGCAAGTTCGTAATGTTGCTTATCGATGCTGACAGAATATTCGTTCATTGCCTGAAGTAAGGCGCTTTGCGTTTTCGGCGGGGCGCGGTTCAACTCGTCAGCAAGAACGACATTCGCAAATATGGGTCCTTTTACGAATTCGAAGTCTTCGCGCTGTCTGCGATAAATACGGGTGCCGATGATATCAGAGGGTAACAGGTCGGCAGTAAACTGAATTCTACTGAATGACCCCCCAATTGCTTTTGCTAAAGCAGAAGCAAGAGTAGTTTTTCCAACTCCGGGTAGATCTTCAAGCAACAAATGACCGTCAGCCAACAGACAGGCCAGGGTCTTTTCGATTTGCTCGGGCTTGCCGATTATCACTTTTTGCAGTGACTGCTGCAATTTAACCAGTAATTCTGCGATTTTTTTCTTATCCATTTTTCACCCGGTTTCATCTTTATTCAATAAAGATTATTTTAACTCTTTGGCATACTAAATAATATTTACTTTATCTCAAAATTGCAAAATTATGCTAGTATGTCTGGCATAGAAACCTATTAAAGCAAGGAAAGGATGTATGGCAAAAACTAGCAAGAAAAGTTCAAACAACACTCCTGGCAAACTCAAGATTCCTAACGCCTGGGACTGCCTTCCTGAAAAAGAAAACAAGATTCTTGAACAAAGGGCCCAGCGTTACAAAGACTATCTCGACAATTGTAAGACTGAAAGAGAATCAGTAATTTACATTGAAACTCTGGCGAAAAAAGCTGGTTTTAAACCTCTTCCACCCCTGGGTTCAGGCAAAAAACTAAAACCGGGCAGCAGAGTTTATTTTATCAACAAGAATCGTGCCATGGGCCTGGCCATTATCGGAAAAAAGCCGGCTAAAGACGGTCTTCGCCTGATCGCCGCCCACCACGATGTGCCCAGACTTGATATCAAGCAGACTCCTCTTTATGAAAAACACGGTCTGGCTCTATTCAAGACTCACTATTACGGCGGGGTAAAAAAGTTTCAGTGGGCAGCTATGCCACTGGCTCTTCACGGATTTGCAATCACCAGAGCCGGCAAAAAAATCAATTTCAAGATTGGTGAAAAGCCGACTGACCCTGTTTTCACAATCACTGATATCGCGCCGCATCTTAGTCGCAAAATTCAGGATGACCGCAAATCAAATGCCACGATTATGGGCGAAGAATTGAATATAATTGTCGGTCATAAGCCTGTCGCCAAAGCAAAAGACGACGAAAACAAAAACGATCGTATCAAAGAAACGGTAATCACCTATCTTCACGATGAACTCGGCCTGGAAGAAGAAGATCTTGCCTGGGCAGAACTACATGTGGTGCCGGCCTTTACCTCACGCGACGTTGGCCTTGATCGATCTTTGATCGGCGGCTACGGCCACGATGACCGCGGATGCGTTTTCGCAGCATACGACGCTTTGTGCGAAGTAAAGATACCCGAGTTTACCTGTGCGGTATTACTGGTCGACAAAGAAGAAATCGGCTCATGTGGTGCCAACGGCGCACAGTCAATGATGGTAACAGATTTTCTCGGAATGCTTGTCGAAGCCACCTCTGGCGAATCATCTTTTGCGGCAATCCGTACGGCCATATCTGAAACCATGGTCATATCAGCTGACACAAGCCCTCCGATCGACCCTTCATTTGAAGCCACTCATGATCCTTTGAATTCGGCTTTTCTTGGTAAAGGAGTATGGATCAGCAAATATTCAGGTTCCGGCGGAAAAATGTTCAGCGGCGAAGCTGATGTTGAATTCATCAATTACATAAGACAAATGCTGATCAAGGAAAAGATTCCTTATCAGTTTGGTGAAATGGGAAAAGTAGACGAAGGTGGCGGCGGAACTGTAGCATTCTTGCTTTCAAATCTGAACATGCATGTTCTCGATGTCTGCTTGCCAACATTAAGCCTGCATTCTCCCTTCGAAATAATTTCGAAAGTCGATTATCATTACACCGTTTCTACCTACAAAGCTTTTATGCAGAACGCTTATTAAAGAACCGGGGTTGCCCTTGACCGACTGGTCGAGAGGGGCAACCCCTTTTCTTTTAAGAGGAATCAGAGCGAAATAAATGGACCTGGCAACTTTTGAAAAACAAATCTCAGCAGGAAAACTCTCGCAACCGGTATACATTTTTGCCGGCCCCGAAGATTTTTTAAAAGAAAGAGCTTTTCAGAAAATTCTCGACAGGCTTGTTCCTGAAGCCGATCAAACCGAAAATGTTTTTCGAATGGACTGCTCGGGAAAAGCAACCGATTTAAGCGAACATGAAATTTTCAGCTTTTCCTTCAACCCAAGCCCGCGATTTTTTTTCTTTCAACACATCAACAGTGTTAATGCAGGTTCTCGTAAAAAGTTCATTGGCCAGATCTCGCAAAGCGGGGTTCCCGCCAACACTTATTTGATCTTCACGACCAGCGATGCTAAAGTTGCCGGCGAGATCAGCACCGCTTTCAAGCAGCAAAGCGAAAAAATTGATTTTTGGCGACCTTTTGAAAATCAGCTTCCTGCATGGGTCAAAAAAGAAGCGGCAGAACTTGGAGGAAAAATTTCTTCTGACGCAACCGAGCTTCTAATCGACCTAACCGGCTCAAATCTTGCCATTCTTTACCAGGAACTTAAAAAACTTGTAATTGCCAATCCCAAAAAAACCATAGAAAAGAACCTTGTCAAAGAGGCCGTAAGATACCTCAGACAAGACTCAGTATTCGATTTTCTCGAAAGTTTTGGCAACCGCAAACTAAAAGATGCTCTTAGAACAATCGAGATTCTGGTCAACAGTGGCGAAGCTTCGCAAAAAATATGGTTTCTCCTTTGTCGACAATTGCGTGAATTCAGACTGTTACACGAGCTGATCATCGATCGTCCCGATTTGTTTTCTGAGATTGAATCTTCGCTGCAGCAATACGCAAAAATTGCAACCAAAAGCGATTTTCGTTCAAACCAGGAAAAGAAAAGCCTGGTTGCCAGAATTCAGAACACCGCCGAAACCATGCCACCTGCGCTGGCTTCGAGTCTCGGCTTCAACAACCCGGTAAAAATAAAACATCTGCACATGGCTTTGAACTTCAGTTATTCAAGCCTGGTTAAAGTCTGGCCAAAACTCATTGAAACAGATCTTAAATTCAAATCGGGAGTACCAGACCCGAAAACAGCATTGCAGAATTTTGTCTGCGATTTTTTGTCTAAACCTGCCTAAAACCATAAACCGGAGATACCCTTGGCATCTCCGGGAAATGGCTAATAAGTTAATTCTTAGAATGCTAAATAAAAATCAGGCGTTCTGAGCTCTGTTGATAGCCTTTACAAGACGGCTGATTTTTCTTGCAGCAGTTCTTGGATGAATATACTTGTTAGAAGCTGCTTTAGCGATTTTTCTTACAGCCTCGGTAGTAAGTCTTTTAACGTCTTCAGCCGACTGTTTGGTTTCAGCGGCAGCAAGAGCTTTCTTACGATAAGTCTTGAGTTCAGACTTTACAGCCACACGACGAGTGTGACGACGAGCAGCTTTACGAGCATTTTTTTCTGCTGACAATGTATTAGCCATGTTAATCACCTTTCTTAAATTCAAAATCAGGATTCTAAGTGTAACATGCTATCTCTGATTTTTCAATAGTATTTTTCAAATTTTGTACACTGCGAGAACGTAGTCATTACCCTTCAGATAGAAAGTCATAACATTGCCATCCGGAGTGACAACCCTGGTTCTGGGCAAATCTGGTGTAAGACATGGCACGGTTAAAATATCGGTCTGAGCCAGTATTTTGCCGAGAATCGTACATTTCAACAACCGGTCCTGATAAATCGGCCCCTGATCATGACAGGCAATAAGATTCAGGTAAAGATTGCCTGATGCATCTTTGCCGAGAATTTCGGCACCGGCATATTTCACGGCCTCGTCTTTTATCAACAGAGGAAATTCTGCCAGAGTAATGTCCTGTGATGGTGAGGCAACGGAGCGGAGATTAAGTTTAACATTCTTTTCAGAAACTTCAAGACCGAGCAATTTTCCACCAGTTCCCTCGACCAGACTCAAACCATTGCCGTAAGGAAGCTGGTCACGCAAAAGCTCGTCAGAACCAAATCTCAACACAGATGCAAGCAAAGGCATATCGACAAGCAGATCACCTCTTACTGATGATTCAATAGCACGCGCATCGAAAAAGCCCTCTATTTTACTTACCTCTTCACCCTTTTCATTGAGCCTGTAAATAAAGCCTTCAATCGGACTGAGCAACCAGAAACCATGCTCGCCATCAAGTGCAAAATCTCTTACAATTTTGCCATATTCTTTCAGTGAGAAGTTTCTCATTACCGACCCGTCGGCGGCAAACAGCTTCAAAGCCTGATTGGCTGAATCCAATACCCAGACTTTTCCATTTTCAACTGGTCTGAAAGCGAACGGCACGCCCTCGGTATAGACTTCAGGATCTTGTTCGCCTCCACCCACTTCTGATCTGCCTGAACCAAGAGGTATTCTGAGCAATTCTGTGGGCTGCTGGGCCGAGAACATACTCTTATGATAGTTTAGAGCATTGATTCTCTTGAATTCGCCTTCCTGGGCAACTGCCGCAGAAATCAGCGCGGCAGAAACAACCATAATCAAAAACAATAATTTTATTTTCTTATTCACTTTTATCACCCTTATCGAAAAACTACGGCAACGGAATTCCCGCTGACCTTGGATTAACATACTGACCGTTTTTCTTCAGACCGAAATGCAGATGAGGCCCGGTAGTCCATTGGCCGGTGTTATCTGATCGGGCAACTTCCTGACCGGCAGAAACTCGCTGACCCTTTTTCGCTGAAGTGCTTTTAAGATGGCAGTAGAATGATTCGTAGCCATTGTCATATCTTACTTTGATATATCTTCCACCGCCTGATTCATAGCCAACGGCCACAACCGTGCCATTACCAAGAGCATTAAGTCTGGTGCCGTTTGGCACCGGCAGATCGATACCACTATGAAATTTTCTTGTTCGCAATGTGGGGTGTGTTCTCCAGCCAAATTCACTTGAAGCTCTCGATGGCATAGGCGAACAAGGCGCTGAAGTCAATCCGCCGCCAGACCTGACGCTGTTTTTTGGAGCAGCTTTGGGCGCAGCTTTCGGAGTTTTGACCGGAGTTGTGCCTGCTTTCTTATCAGGAGTGCTTACATAGTTGGCGTGAACATATGCTGTTTTGCCTTTGTAATCGATCTTATACCAATCGCCACTCTTGCTGAGAATTTTAACTTTATTGTTGTTGCGAAGGCTGCCGATGATGGTTCCCCAGGGTCCGGTCCTTACGTTAAGACTGGTGCCAACTTTTACCGTACCTTCGATAGTTTTTGGCTTGTCATTCTTGGGTTTGTCGTTTTTCGGCTTTTCAGCAGCCTTTTCCGGCAGGGTTTCAGCTATTTTTTTTAGTTTTTCAGAAATCTCGGTAAGCCGTTTCGAAAGTTGCTCTAATTGCTTGATAAAGTCCCTGTAATCGCCATTTTCGTCGGCAAATTTAGAAGGATCTTTGGCAAATTTTTTCAGAAGCTCAGAATAATTTTTATTCGCTTCCTCTAGTTTGCCAATGGCCTTATCAAGATCAGCCCGGCTTACGTTAGTTTTTCCTGACAAAACCACTTTTTCATTGCTTGCAGCCGCCCTGGCGGATGACTGCTCAATTTTAACTTCTTCACCGGCGAAAGGATTTGTACCGGCTGAAGCTGGCGAACTGAGCATCAAAGCTGCGAGAACCGTTAAAGAAAGAAGCCTTTTCATATCTTTCTCCTACAAAGAATTCAATTTTATTTTATACTACGTTTCAGACAAATAAAAGTTTTAAACTTTAAAGAAGACATCCTAATTTTGTCAGTGTCACAAGGAAACGCTGTACATTGCATTGTAACTGAACGGCTTTAAAGACGCATCCGCTTTTTCCTTTAAAGGCTTGCCTAGAGCAATTTTGCATAGAAATCATCAGCAAATTCGGCCGAACTGCTTATCACCCCTGTCAGCAAAGATTCGATGCTTGAACAGGCAAAGAAAAAGGTTTATACTTTTCAAGAATCAAGCGCATATTCTGCTACCCCCAACCCGGAGCAAAAATTGAAAAACTCTTTTCTAAAAACCCTTCTTAAAGCTGAAGAAATTTCTACTTTTCACCAGGCTTCCGAGTTATCAACCAACTTTCTGGAAGAACTGGAAGGATTTTCAGGGGTAGTTCTAAGAATCTATTCTGGAAAAATCGATGGCTCATGGCACTATATTGCCTCAGATAAAGCATTTCTTGAAGAAATTGAATCAGCAACCGATTTTTCGGGCAACCTTTCTGACAGCGAAACCTTAAAACTTGAAAGTTGGCACAGAAAACGGTTTAACGGCGAAGATTTTTTCGTTTTTGTCAGCCCTTATATTACTGACGGCTACCACCTCGGCGATCTTATATTGATAATCAAGAGCGAATTCCCAGATGAATGTCAAAATCTTGAAGAATGGCATCTTTTTTCTGATTTGCTCGCAAATAAGCTTTTTTCGAAATATCAATTCGCCGAGCATCTTTTAACCAGATCGAGCAATGATTTAGACAGGCTTTTATCTTTCATACGTGAAACCCAGCTGATTCTTACTGCAAACAACCGGGCAATCGCCCTAACCATAGAACAGGAAAAACTGCAGGCGTCGCAATGGTTCGAAGAAGACAAGCCGGTTCTGGTAAGATTTATGACAAGGGTTCAACAGGAATTGAACCTTCATACAGTTTTCATTTTGCAAAATGCCGCACCGGGTTTTATGCATGAGCTTGTGGTAACTTCTCTTCTGCCTGAGCAGGAAATGGATGACGATGTTCGCGAGATGATCGATGCGGTAAAACAATTCGATGCTCTGGCCGAACGCTCAATAATATCGCGCGATATTATCAGAAATGAAGCGGGCCAGGACCGTAAAGAAAGATTGATCCCGCTGGTTTTTTCATGCCAGGCCGGCGGTATAAGCTTTGGTCACCTGGGAATATTCACATCGAAAAACAATCTTGGTCGCTATATCAATCACAGGTCAAAGATTTTGCCCATGCTGGCCAATCAGCTTGGCTTTTATTTCAGTCATCTGCACCAGCTTCGCCGAGAGGCTCTTGAAGCAAGAATGCTGCAGCAGATTAACCAAACCTGTAACACGATCAACTCGTCGGTAGACATCGGCGCGATACTGTTTAAGCTGGTAGAAAGCCTTAACAACCTGTTTCGCCAATATTCCGGCGCAATTCTTATCAATTCGCTTGAAACTCAGGAACTCGAAGTAACCACCCAACTTGGCGGCCCGGTTCCTGAGAATTTTGATATTCATTCCGCGATGAATGAACACCCTTATATTTATGACCTTATAAACGAAGGAGCCGTATTTGACAATCGCGACGGACGTTACCCGCTGCCGATTCGTTATATTCTGCCCCTTTCGGCAACCCCGCAAGCCCAGGTAATTTCGCCAGATCTGCTTACCCCAAGATCGCTTGGAGCGGTAATTCTTTATGAACATTCTGCTAACAAACATCTATCAGAAGAAACTCTGCAAAAGCTCATACCTATTCTGCTCAACGGCATTGGTGCTTCTTTGCAGGTTGCGCGAAATTATGCCGAAAAACTCGACACCATAAAAGCGCTTGAAGGGTTAATGTCAAAGCTTTCCGACTCAGATTCTCTTTTTGATGAAATGATCGCCATCATTCGTCGGCTACTGAAGGTTAACCGAATCTCTTTTTTAACCCTTGATGAAACCGAGCAATTTCTCTTCATAAGAAAAGAATTCGGTCTGCCGCCGGGCATTAAAGAATCGACCAAAATCCCGATTGGTGGCGAAATTTCCGGCTTCGTTGCCCAGCATGGTAAATCGATTCGTATTGATAATATCGAAAAAGAAGGTGCGTTCAGAAAACGTTCGATGGAAGACTATCTGAACAGATCTCTTCTTTCGGTTCCTCTGGTCAGCAAGCGCGGAAAAGGTGAAGAAAAGGTAATCGGAGTCATCAATGTTAACAACAAGGCCAACGGCCTGACCTTTACTCAACAGGATCAGCAACTGCTCGAAGCCATAGCCCATCTCGTGGTAACGGCACTTGAAAAAGTAAGATTTCTTGAAGCGAAGCATGAAAAAGAACTGCTCGACCGCCAGCTAAAAGATGCCAGAGACATTCAAATGTCGTTGCTGCCGAAGTCGTTTGCAGAACTACCGCAAAATATTGAAATGTTCGGAAAAAGCATACCTGCCCGGCAAATTGGCGGCGATTTCTTCGATATCATTCCCCTCGATGATGGCCGAATTCTCGCTGCGCTCGGCGACGTTTCAGGCAAAGGCATGCCAGCAGCCATTCTGATGGCTGTTTCAAGAATGGTGTTGAGATCTGTAGTTCAAGACACGGTTGATCTGACAACCATTCTTGAAAAGGTTAACAACAAGCTGTCGAAAGAACTCGACTCTTACCATTTTGTTACCCTGCAAATCGTTGCCATCGACCCCAGAACCGGCAAGGCAGAGATGTCTTCGGCCGGGCACGGGCCTCTTATGGTCAGACTTAACAAAGAAATCAGGCTGATTGAAACAAAAGGTGGCCCCCCACTGGGAATACAGGGCCTTCCGGTACAATATGACAAACAGGAATTTCAAATGACCGATTCAGACTGTTTGATAATGTTTACCGACGGTCTTTCAGAAGAACATTCTGAAAACAACGAAATGTTCGGCAGCGATAGAATCGAGAGCTTTCTCGATTGTTTCAGCGAACTGAGCGCATCTGAAATCACTGAAAACCTGATTGCCGAAGCCATAAAATGGCGAGGTTCTAAAGAAGCACACGACGATCTAACCTTACTCACACTAAAATTCAAGGGAACCCGATAATGGTCACAGAAGAAGCCAGAAAAATTCTTGATTTTCACACGCGACTTGCCATAAAGTCAGCAAACAGCAGTGATCTACACAAATTGCTCGAATCTGTAATTTCAGAAACCGTATCTTTTCTCGATGCATCTTCAGGCTCGATAATGGTTTATGATTCAGAAGAAAAGTGTCTGAAACTCTATGTTTCATCACAGCACCCTCGCCTGAAAAGAAAGCCTAAAGGGCCGGTTGCAAAAGTCGCCGCTACGGAAGGCATCGCCGGAAAAGTTTTCGCGAGCGGAAAACCAATTATAGTAGAAGACCTGGCAAAAGCTGACGAAAAGATCAAACTCAGAAATCGTGAAAACAACGGTTCTTTTCTTTCTGTGCCCCTGAAGATAAGCAATAGAATCATCGGAGTAATGAATTTCAACCGCGAAGGCAGAACGGATGGTTTTACCCGCTCTGATCTGGAAAAGCTTGCTTCGGTAGATACAACAATTGCCGGGCTGATCGAAAAAGAAAATCTGCTTGAAACAATCAATGAAAATCGCCGTGAAATAAGCGGTCTTTACACTTTATCCTGCGTTCTTGCTGACTCAAGCGACTTTTTCACAAGCCTGAATCTTTTTCTGACCAAGCTGTCAGAATTGCTCGGACTAGAACGCTCTGCGGTAATCAAGCTTACAAGATCTAAAGAGCAGGGCTACCCGGAAAAGAATCAAAAATCGCCTGAATTTGAAATTCTGGCATCTCATCGTCTTAAAGAATCGCAGCTGAAAGAAATGTTCGATTCGGTATCGAGCAGGCTAAGAACGCAACTTATGGATTCATGGCCTGTCAGCTCTTTTGAGAACGAACAGATTCAGCCACCTTTATCGCTCACTTTCGAAGAAAACAAAACGCCAAGAGAATTGTTCTGTATTCCTCTTCTGGTCGAAAACCACCCTTCTCATCTTCTTTTAGTAAGCAGGCATTACCACTCTGACGACCATGACAAAGCGATAAAACATTATCGTTTTCTTTATCTCATTTCGCAAAACCTCAGCATGGCCCTTGAAAGAGAGAAAATGTTTCAGCGAATTCGTGAAGACCATGTAATGCTTCTAGAAAACGCCACCAGAAATAGAATTTTTCTTGATATCAGCAAAGATCTGGCATCGACTCTTGATCCCTATGTAATTCTGCAAAAAGCCTTCAATCAATTCAGCAAAGTCATTTCTTATACCTCTATCGCGATACTTTTATTTGACGATCTTGATGAAACATACCGCCTGATAGTTCAGCCTTCTGAGTCGATTTCACCCAGATACCAGAATGCGCTGGCAAAACACATCTTTGGTGTTTTCAGAGAATACCCATCTGAACCGGCTCTTACAGAAGAGAATTTTTTCAAACCTGCGTTCTTCAAACCGCAAAAATCAATCAAAAAGCCTTACGGCAAATTCAAACAAACTCTTCATCTGCCTATAGTCATAGGAGACCGTGTTGCAGGATTGATACACCTTTCCAGAGCAACTGACGACCCTTTCACCAATCATGAATTGGATGTCACATCTCAGTTCACGGGTATTTTTATTACCAGCATCAAAAATGCCCTGATTCATAAACGCACAGAAAAACTCGCCTTTACAGATCCTTTAACCGGACTTTTCAATCATCGATATTTTCAGGAAACCCTTGCACATGAATTTATCAGGGCAAAACGCTACGACAAACCCTTGTCACTGATGGTTATAGACATAGATTTTTTCAAGAAATTCAATGACACCTACGGTCACCTGGTAGGTGATAAAGTTTTACGCCATGTGGCGGAAATTTTTGGTCATTCAATAAGAGAACAGATTGATACGGTTGCACGCTATGGTGGCGAAGAGTTCGCGGTTATCCTTCCAGAAACCTCATTGAAAGGGGCCAAACACTTTGCAGAAAGAATTCGCAGCAAAGTTGAAGAATCGAAAATCATAGAAGATGATCAGGAATTGTCTGTGACATTATCAATCGGAGTTGCCTGCACCAGAGTTACCGAGTGCGAAAAAACTTCGAACCTTATAGAGGCAGCAGACATTGCCCTTTATCGTGCGAAAGACAACGGCCGCAATCAGGTCAGAACCTTTGAAGAAAGCACCATTTACAATGCCAGCTAAAAAAAAGAAACTAACCAATTCGACCGAACAGACATTTAGAAGACTTTCACGACTTTCAGATATTTCCATGGCCCTTTCATCGGGTATGGAGCTGACAGATCTGCTGAAATCAATGGCCAAATCGATTAAAGAAGCATTGAACGCAGATGAAGTCTACTTTTTATTGCTCGACGCCGAAACCTATGAACTTAAAATTTCTGAAGCCGTTGGGGCAAGAAGAAAGCGCCCAGCTTCAATTCCCTGCCCTGACCGCCGAACAATTCTGAATTCAGAAGATGAATTCGGTTTCGCCCCCTGTCCTCCGAATAATCAGCCAAAGGTTTCTGCAGAAGACCTTACCGGAGAAGCTCTACTGATGCGCAGTGCCTTTTCGAGCCGCCAACGCCTGTTATACAGCGGAGAAATGAATGACAGTCTATTTAAAAATTCGCCTTTCAACTCAGCGATAATTATTCCGCTCACTACCAATACAAGATGCGTTGGAGTCGTTTCGATAGGCAACCTTAAAAAGAAAAATTCCTTCACCATAAACGACCTTGAAGAAGCCACGGTTTTTGCCAATCTTGCAGCTATGGCGATTGAACACCTAAACCTGGAAGAAGAACGAAGCAGCAGAATCAGAGAAATGGAAAAGCTGAACGTTCTGGCCAAAAGGTTTTCATCGGTACAAACTCTCGAAGGTTTGATCGGGTTGTCGTTCGAGTATCTCTCTCAATTGATACAGCACGATCTGGGGGTGGTATGCCTGTTCAAAGATGATGAGGAAACCAGGTATTTTGTTTCAAAGCTGCCTCTTTCTCCTTCTAGTCTTGATAATCTATCGACTCACATAAATGAAATCAGCTTAAAAATACACGGTAAAGAGTCACGCCTGGTTAGATGTCAGCAGCTGTTTTTGCCCGGACAGAAAACCCTGAATATGGAAAAAGTTTTTCGTCGCAAAATTCAGTCCTTTTTGACCGTTCCCTTAACGGTTCAGGGCAAAAACATCGGCCTGATCAACATTTCATCGACCCGAAACAAAGCTTTTAACCGCGAACACCTTCGCACTTTCACCACCCTTTCGAATTTGCTTTCTACTGCCGTAGAGAACGTTAAAATTCGTCTTTATCTTGAACGAAGAATAGATGAAATATCAGTTCTATTTGAGATTTCTCAATCGATCACTTCAACGCTGGTTCTCGATGAAGTTCTGGATTCAATCGTGAATTTCTCGATGGAAATGATGAATGCGCTCAGATGCGAGTTAAGACTGCTTGACGAAACCCAGGAGCTGCTTGAAGTCAGAGCTTCGCGTGGCTTATCGAAATCTTTTCTCACTTCTACCGCCATAAGGGTTGGCGAAGGCATCATCGGCAACTGCTTCTCACAAAAATTACCGATTTCAGTCGTTGATGCGCGCAAAGACCCACGAACCCGTTATACCACAATGATAAAGCGCGAAAAGCTCGCCGGTTTACTGGCCGTTCCAATTATGCAGCGAGGCAAGCCCATTGGTGTAATCACAATTTACACCAGTAAACCACGTGATTTTTCTCAGGATGAGATCGATCTGCTTTCAACCTTTGCATCCCAGGCCAGCATTGCCATTGAAAACGCTCAGCTTTACGCAAACATGAAAGAGCAGTATTTGTCTATGGTAATGGCTCTGGCAGCGGCCATTGAAGCAAAAGATTCATATACTCATGGTCACAGCACCAAGGTAATGGAATACGCGGTTAAAATCGCCATCGAGCTTGATTTAACGGAAGAAGAAATTGAAACTGTCAGATATGCCGGTCTTCTGCACGACATCGGCAAAATCGGCGTGAAAGATGTAATACTTTCTAAAAAAGGTCACCTTACCGCCGAGGAAATAAATGAACTTCAACGACACCCGGAATATGGCGCAAATATCATGGAAAGGGTTGAACTACTAAAAGATATCGCGCCGCTGACTCTTTATCATCATGAGAAGTTTGATGGAAGTGGGTATCCGCTGGGTCTAAAAGCTGACCAGATTCCTCTTGGCGCAAGAATTCTTGCCGTTGCCGACACATATGACGCAATGATTGCCGATAGGCCCTATCGTGATGCTTTTCCATTCGATTATGTTAAAAAGGAAATGAAAAAGGCTGCAGGTTCTCAGCTCGACCCTGAAATCGTGAAAGTTTTCTTCGAGATTCTGAAACGCGAAGGCCTTGATAAATAAACACTTTTATGACAACCGGCAGTATAGAACTGATAGCATTCGCACATGACGCCGACCTGGATTCACTTGGGGCTGCCAGGTGTATTCTGGCCGCGAATCCTGCTGCCCAGATTCTGCATCCGGTAAGATTAAGGCAAAATGCCTGGGAACTCGCACGAAAGCAGGATTGGTTTAAAACCATAAATTTCAGAGATCTTGATTTTAATAGAGTTTCAACCGTTCATCTGATCGGCATAAATTTATCGAGACACAATCCGGAATTGGTTGATCAGTTAAGTCGGCGCACATTAAGATGCTTTCTTTACACCAATCGCAAAAGCAGGCTGCCATTCAAAAGCGAAACCAGATTTTCGCGAACCTGCAGTCTTACTTCTCATCTTTTAAGCCTTAGCTTCAAGCGTGGCCTTAACTTCGACAAAGAAGACTTTTACCTTTTTACCATGGCCATCACAGAAAAGACCTGGGCCGGGCTGGCCGCCAAAGTCACAGGACTGGACCTCGAGATGCTTGCTAAACTGCGGCGCCAGAACCTTTCACCTCGAAAAATCGCCAACAGCGTTATACTGGGGCTTCGAGAAGGGCAAATAGGACTTTACCAGAGCATGCTAAAAAACATAGAGGATATTCATCCGGGTAACTGGCCGATTTCGCTTATCTGCATCAACACTTCGGGGCAGGTTCAAGATATTGAGCCTGTCGTAGACGCTGTATGGTCAGATATCTCACCACCAATTATGGTTATTTGCCTGACCTCGGGAAAATTCTCTCGCGTCTGGGCCAGAAGCTCTCTTTCAGAAATCGATCTTGCTGAAGTATTCAAGGACTTTCGCCCGAAAATCAATCGAAACTGGGTCAATTTTAACTTTGGCAGCAATGGTTACCAGCTGAATTCAAAAATTATCAAAGACTATCTTTACCGGTTCCTGCCGCCTGATCTGACCGCAGAAAAAATCATGTCGGTCTCGCCACAGTGCATAGACTGGAATTCAACGGTTAAAGAAGCGATGGATGCCATGCTGAAATTCAACATCATGTCGCTGGTGGTTTTAAAGGACCATGAATTTGCAGGCCTGATCACCCGACGCGACCTTGATAGAGCCGTACAAATGGAACTTCTCGATGAAGCAATCGGCCATTATCTTCCAACCAGTGCCCCGTCAGTTGGTCCATCGACCCCGGTTAGAGTTTTGAAAAACATTATGGTTCGCTTCAACCTGACCCGTTTGCCGGTAATTAAAGAAGGTAAAGCAATCGGCATAATTACCGCACGTGAGCTTTTAAGAGCCCTGCCAGATCATCTTCCGCTGCCGCCAGACTTTCTACCACTGGCCGAGCAGGCTGTTCTTCCTTCTCCTGCAAGCATTGAAGATATTATTAAAAGAGTTTTTTCACTCAGGGTTTTTCACATTTTATCTAAAATTGGTAAAACCGCGGCCACCAGAAACCTGAACGTTTTCGCGGTCGGCGGTTTTGTCAGAGATCTGCTGATGGAAAGCCCTAACCTTGATATAGACGTGGTTGTCATTGGTGACGCAATACCCTTCGCCAAGGCCCTAAGCGAAGAATTCAACTGCGATTTCAAGGTCTTCGATCGATTTCATACCGCCAGAATTTATCTTGAAGACATGAAAATAGATTTCAGTTCGTCGAGAATAGAGCATTATTCGGACCCGGGCGCTCTGCCTCAGATTGAATTTTCAGGGCTCTCAAACGATCTTTTCAGAAGAGATTTTTCGATTAATGCTCTCGCCTTGAGTCTTAACCCGGACTCTTTTCTGAGTCTCAAAGATTTTTTTGGCGGCTATTCCGACCTGGTGCAGAAAAAAATCCGCATACTTCATTCTTTCAGTTTTATCGAAGATCCGACCAGACTATTCAGAGCTATTCGCTTTGCGCAAAGATTCAACTTTTCTCTCGAAAAAGACACGAGAAGGGCCTTTGATCTGGCCATACATCGAGGCTGCACCCAAAAGCTCTCTAAGAAACGCATTGGCAGTGAGATTTCTCGTTGTTTAAACGAAAACAGGCCCCACAAAATGGTTGAAGAGCTCTTCAATGCTGGTCTAATGCAGGCTTTGAGTCATGAGCTCAAAGACATTTCCATGATACCAGGCAGATTCAGATTGGTTAAGGGTCTGGTAAAAAGATTCAGAGTAATAGAAGAAAACATCGACGAAGAAGCCATTCTCTGGGCCGGCCTGTTGTCAGCAATTTCTTCTGAACAGGCGGGGGCAATTCTTGATTCAATCGGCACGCCCCACTCGAGAAGAGTGCTGGTAATCAGCGCTCTTAAAGGGCTTGAAGAAGTGCCAAAAAAAATTGCATCTATTGATTTCAATGACAACGTTGCTTTATTTCATCTGCTGAACGATTTTCCGATTGAAGCACTGCTGGCCATGATGGCTTTTTCGCTTGAAAAGCACAATTCAAAGAAAATTCTGCATTTTATCATTGAATTGAGAGGTATTCAGCCCGAAATTACCGGGAAAGATCTCATAGAAATCGGCATAAAACCCGGCCCTCATATGAGAGCAATTTTCAAAAAAATTCTCGAACTAAAACTTGAGGGTCAGCAAATCAATAAAGAAAAGGAACTGGAAATAGCCCGAGATGAATACAAGAATCTATAATTTTCGACCGCCCGGCGGCATGCCAAAAGAATCTTTCGATAAGCTGATCATAATTGGCGGTTTGATTTTATTTCTCTTTGCGGTAAGCCTTGCTTTACAAAGCCCTGAAAATCTTATGGCCACGATGTTCAGATATATCATTCTTATACCGGTTATTTTACTGTCGCTGACAGTTCACGAATTGGCCCACGCTCTTATGGCAGACTTTCTTGGCGACCCCACCCCGAGACGAATGGGCAGAATCAGCTTAAACCCTTTAAGACATCTTGATTTTTTCGGTGCGCTGATGCTTTTTTTTACAGGTTTTGGCTGGGCCAGACCTGTAATGGTTGATGCGAACAATTTTAGAATACCTGCCCGGGCAATGGCCGCAGTAGCCATCGTGGGGCCGCTTTCAAATTTTATTCTGGCAACGCTGGGAATGTTCATGATGAAAGGCCTTGCCATGACCCTGAATCATATCGAAGTATCGCCTCTGCTGGTTTTATTCAGCCAAAGCACTCTCGAGACTCTGGTTTTCATAAACCTTGGTCTTGGCATCTTCAATCTGGTGCCAATTCCGCCGCTCGATGGCTCAAGAATAGTTTCTTTCATTCTGCCTGCCAGATATCGGCTTCAATACAGGCGTTTTGAAGAGGTTGCCCCATTCATTCTTTTGATTCTCTTCGCGCTGGGTGGCCTGAGTCTTCTTCTTTCGCCACTGGTTACAAATGCTTACGGTTTTTTAAATGCTCTGGCAGGAAACCCGATTCGGGATATCAGATTTTTTCTGCTCAAATTTTCGGGCGGCCTGAGTCTTTGACACTTTAGAAAAAAACAAAGGCTGTCACAAGAAGCTTATTGGCTGAAAATACGCTGTTTCATAAAACAGTCACTGGATTAAAAAAAACGGTCACTTAGACTCTCTTAAGAGTGGGTTCGTAAACTTATCGAACCATACTAAGTGCCGGTTTTTTGAAATCTCAGAGCTTTACAGACCGCCCGTTTTTTTGCTTTATTTAAGCCTGAGCAGTCGGATTCATGGGATCTACAGCAGCCGGTCTGGCTGCAAGCTCACGATCGACCATAAACATACCGCCTGGGGCCGCGCCGGTAAGATTGATCATGTCGATTACGCCCTTGGCAGTGGCTTCTTCTTCGACCTGTTCGCCCACAAACCAGTTAAGCATATTGACGGTGGCGTGATCCTTCAGAGACAATGCCAGATCAACAAGATTATTGATGCAGCCTGTAATATGGCCTTCGTGCTTCAATGCTTCTTCGAAAGCATGTTTTGGACTTTTCCAGCTTTTGGGCGGCGCTTTCAGGGTTTTAAGCTCTACTGCAGCACCCTTTTCTTCAAGATAATTCATGAAACGAACCGCATGTGACATTTCTTCCATTGCCTGATTGCGCATCCAGTGCTGCATACCCGGAAGTCCTTTGTCTGCGGCGTATTCTGCCATGGCCAGATATAGATAGAAAGAATACATTTCTTCCTGGATCTGGTTATTGATTGCGGTAGCCATTTTTTTGTTCAACATGTCTTTGCCTCCCTTTATGTTTATTAATAAAATCTATTCGAATCACACCCGGACTGCAATTATTTTTTACAGTCGATCATCAAAGCCTTGAAACTTTTTTAACAATTCGTCATTTTGCATAGTCGAATGATGTCTTAACACCAGTCTGATCAATTTTCTATCTGCGCCGAGACGTCTAAGCAGCAAAGCCCCTTCTATGCAATGCGCAGCATTGGAAACCGGGAAAATCACCTTGGCAATCTTAAACCATAAACTATGTCGGGTTATACCCTTACCAATGTCATGCACCAATGCAAGAATCAATAAACGCTCTTTTTCTTTCTCTGTCAGGCTATTATCTTCTTTAACAGCTTTGTATACCCTCAGAACATGCGCTCTTTCTGAAGGGCGAAGCTTCTTTAGATGTGGCCGCCAGTCTGATGGCAATGCAAGAATAGCTTCATGCCACAAATTCTGATCGATTACCGGAAACAAAACCTGCTTAAATTGCCAGCACCTGTAGCCTATTCTCTTAAACAAGTTCTTCAACTCATTACTATTTTTTATCATAGCGCTCTGGCCAGAATAGCTTAAGACGTTCTGCGGCAATCTTTTCCTTGCCGATCTTTTTCGGGGTATAGAATCTCTGTCCTTCAATCTCTTCAGGTAGATAGGTTTCGTGAACAAAGCCATTGGCATAATCGTGCGGGTATTTGTATCTGCGCCCATAGCCAAGCTCTTTCATCATTCCCGTCGGGGCATTTCTTATGTGAAAAGGAACGCCTGGTTCGTTACCTTCACGAATCGTCTTTTTAACTACAGCCTCGGCTGTATATATCGAATTGCTTTTCGGTGCAGCAGCGAGATAAACTGCCAGCTGAGCCAGGAAAAGGTGTCCTTCGGGCGGACCAACGTAATCAAAAGCCTGCGCAGCCGACATGGCAAGGGTCAAAGCAAAGGGGTCTGCCATACCAACATCTTCAGACGCAAATCTAATCATACGTCGCAAAATGAATCGGCAATCTTCACCACCTTCTATCATTCGATAAAGCCAGTAAAGACTGGCATCGGGGTCAGAGCCGCGCATGGATTTATGAAGTGCCGAAATAAGGTTGTAATGTTCTTCGCCGCCCTTATCATATCTCAATGATTTTGATTGAAAACTCTCTGCTACCAGCTGGGCATTAACCGACGGCTGAAATGGATTCTGCTGGCGAGCAATTTCGCAGCAGGTTTCTAATACGTTCAAAGCGATTCTGGCATCGCCGGCCGCCATTAAAGCAATTCTGGCAAGAGCATCTTCAGCGACATCGACCTGAGGATTGCGCTTTAAATCATTGTCGATATCAAGTGCCCGCAGCATTATGCTTATCAAAGCATCTTCGGCAACAGATTTAAGTGTTAACACCTGACAACGTGACAACAATGCCGAAACCACTTCAAAACTGGGGTTCTCGGTGGTGGCACCAATAAAAACGACCGTACCCGATTCAATATGAGGTAAAAGCGCATCCTGCTGGGCTTTGTTGAAGCGATGAATCTCATCGACAAAAAGCACAGTTTTTCGCCCGTTCGAACGTCTGAGATTGGCGGCTCGTTCAAATACCTGCTTAAGATCTTTTACCCCTGAAGTAACGGCAGATAGTTGAACAAACTCTGCATCTGAGGTTTGTGCCATAACTCTTGCCAGTGTGGTCTTACCGCAACCCGGGGGGCCCCAGAAAATAATTGAACCACTCAAGCCAGCTTCGAGAAGAATTCTCAATGGGCGGCCTTCCCCCAGAATGTGTTCCTGGCCGAGAATGTCTTCTATTCTGGTTGGGCGCATTCTATCAGCAAGAGGCTGATAGGGAGCTTGCTTTTGAATATTTCCTGATGAAGACTCGAAGTCGAAAAGATCATTCATGTCAATCAATCAGCTTATCTTGAATCTCGCTCATGGCTTTAAGTGAAATTTCGACAAACTCTTCGAACGGAATACCAGCTTTTTCGCATTCAAGAATGTTTTCACGTGATACGTTTCGCGCAAACCCCTTTTCCTTCATGCGTTTTCTAATTGATTTTGGCTTAACTGAAGAAATTTTCCGATCAGGGTATACCATCGCACAGGCAATAATCAGCCCGGTAATGCTTTCAGAAGCTGCCAGAGCGTGGTCTAACACAGTTTCTCTTTCTACTCCGGTTTCTTCATTATGGGCCATGACCGCTTTAAGATACTCATCTTTCAGCCCTTCTTTTTTAAGCAGCTCTGCGGCAACTCTGGCATGACTTTTCATGTCATCCCGGGTTGTATCAAGATCCATGTCATGTAAAAGCCCGAGAATTTCCCAGTCGGAATCGGGTTGCTGAAGTCTGTTTGCAACGGCTTTCATCACAGCAGCGCTCGCAAGGCTGTGCTTTATAAGATTTTCGGTTTTAAGATGATCGTGTAATAATTCGAAAGCTCTTTCTCTGCTTATCATCAATAGAATCCTTTCTTAAAACGAGCTGAAATTTTCAAGATCGTCTTCAGAGTTTTTCGCCATCACTTCTATTACTTTCCAGGTGTGTCTTCGATAAGCCATGGCAGTTTCATGGGCCAATTCTTTCAGCCCTTGAGGCGACATCTGTTGTTTCGGGTAGATCAGCATCTTTCTGCTTGTTAGAAAAACCGCGCTTTTAACCGGCAAATGGCTTTCGACCCAGCCTTTAAATTCGGCATTGTCAAGCAGCACCCCCGCAGTCGCCAGGTCAAGACCGCCACATTCTTTACGAATAAAAGCAGGAGCATTGCCTGTATTGTGAAAGCATTCCCGACAGGGCTCCATGCCCGCTAATGCTTTGTAATCCTTTATCCATAACCGCAAAGTCTGGCTGCCACAATCAAGAAAAGGGTCATGATAGGTTTCAGCTTCTTTAGTGATCCAGGCGATAGTTTCGGCATCTTTTGCGTTTCCTGATTCTTTCACGATCTGTGCAAGGTCAGGATCAAGATTTTCCAGGCCTCTGACCTCTTTGGGGATGGTGATGTTTTTTGGCTCAGTTTCAGATTTTGAATATGAAGAATAAACCCCGGTAAAAATCTTCTCTGCCGGAGGATATTTCTTTTTTCCCCGGGGGCTGGCCGGAAAAATATACCCTTCTGCAATTCCGGTTTTCTTAACTTTAACGGTTGTTGAACCAAGAATGGGGCTGTCTGCATCTGCCAGCAATTCACTTCCATCCGGTTTCTGAATAATATAGGCATTTGTCTGAGCTTGTGAAGGCTGAATCATGCACAGCATTAAAACTGCTGACAAAACAATATAAAAAATCTTTATCATCGTTAAACTCCGCTTAAATCATGGTGAGGAATTAAGTTTACCAGAATTTTCATTTTTTTGCCTAAAAAACCCCGCATGCATGTTCCCTAACAGAAGAGTAGAGAAGTTATACGGGTTTAAGCACTATGTTTCAGGATTGTGATATAATTAAAGAAAAAATATCTGAGGAGGCTTGACAATGCGTTGCAAAGCCGATTATTCACATCCCGGCTTCGAAAAGATATCAAGTCATTTTTATAAAGAACTTTTGAGTAGAAACCCGGTTACCGCAACCTGGCTTGGAGAACACCTGTATGACGGAATTTTATCAGAAACAGGTGCAGATGCGGTTGAACGCAATTGTGCTTTTCTGCGGGAAATGCGCGATGCATTTTCTGCCTTGCCCGAACAGGAACTGACTATTGCAGAGCGTTTAGACCGGGAAATTGCCATAAATTTTGCATCGACCCAGCTTTTTCTGGATGAAGACATGAAGCGCTGGAAAATGGGCCGGGATCTGGCCATGAACATAGGTGATTCGCTATTTCTTCTTTTTGCCCGGGATTTTGCCCCATTGCATGACCGTATAGAATCGGTCATTTCAAGGCTCAAAGCAGTGCCAATGTATTTGATGAGCGGCAAAACCCTTTTTCAAACAGTTCCGGCTCTATGGGGTGAAATTTTTCTTGAATCATTGGCTAATCTACCTGACTTTATCAGTATTATCGAACAAAGCGTAAAGGGCAAAATTCCTCAGGTTCTTTCGTCAGAATTGGAAAAAGCTGCAAATTCTGCAAACAAAGCCATCGGAGAATTCCGAACCTGGTTCACCCATGCGATCATGCCAAAGGCAGACCATGACTGGGCAATGGGTGAAAGTGCTTTTCAGGCATTCATTGGCGCAAGACGAATAGGGTTGTCAAACCGTGAAATGCTTGAACTTGCAGATAAAACAACCCAACAGGCAAGAGTTCAGCTGGAAGTTCTAACCCAAACAATTCTTGGCAAAGCTACCGGCAGCTGTTCAGCTGCACGAAATGAGGCTTTGAAGAGGATAAAAAACCACTGCCCGCCAAGTTTTGAACTTGCTCTCAGTGCCTATCGAGAAGCCATGTTAAGAAGCAGGGAATGGGTAAGGAAAAATGATTTCGCCACTCTACCAGACAACGAGGAGCTTGAAATCATAGAAACGCCTGATTTCATGACTCACCTGATTCCTTTTTCGGCATACATAGGTCCAGAAAGAACTGCGAAAACTCAAAAAGGCACCTATCTGCTTACCCGTGACAAAAAAGGAACCAACACAACCCGCTATAATTACGCAGAAATAGCAAATTCAGCTCTTCACGAAGGTTATCCCGGGCACCATCTGCAACTGACCGGACAAAACCTGCACCCTGGCAGATTCAGAATTTTCGCCGACAATCTCGAAATAATTGAAGGCTGGGCACACTATTGTGAAGAACAGCTAAAAAGCAAAGGTTTTTACCGTTCAAATGAAGAAGCTTTCACTCATTCTCTCGACCAGCTTTTTCACGCCGCCAGAATCAAGATCGAGATTAATCTGCAATGCAAATCCTGGACTTTCGATCAGGCAACCCAATTTTTAATGGAAGAAACTGGTATAGATAAAACTTCTGCGATAGCCGAAATCAGGCGATATTCGCAAAACCCCGGTTGTCAGATAAGTTACATAATCGGCAAAGAATTGCTTACCGACCTCAAGCAATCACTAAAAAATCAATTCTCAACAGATTTTACTGACAAAATCTTCCATGACCTGATAATATACGAAGGCAGTATTCCTGCATTTATGGGTAGAAAATACTACCCTGAAATCATCGAAGAAAATCTGAAAATCGACAGTAGGACCTGAAATGCCCTTTCAAAGACAACTATTCATACCCAATAAGCGCGATTACATCACCGGCAACAAAAGACCCGAGGTAAAATGTATCATCTGCTCGATTATTGAAAACTCCCCAGAAGTAACCAATCTTCTGGTCTGGAAAAATGAATTCGTAGCCGCCTGCGCCAACCTTTACCCCTACAATGCCGGCCATTTATTATTGTTTCCCGCAAGGCATATCAATGACCCCAGAGAACTTTCCGAGGCAGAATTTCAACATATGAACTTTCTGCTTGGCAAAACCATGGATGTTCTTGACGAAATTTACAAACCTGCCGGCTACAACATTGGATACAACGTTGGTGAAGCCTCTGGCGCAAGCATAGAACACCTGCATCAACATGTAGTTCCCCGCTATTCAAGAGAGCTTGGGTTTGTAGATATAACCGCCGGTGCAAAAATTATCATCGAAGACCCGGCCACAACCCTTGAAAAGCTTAAAGAAGCATTTGACGGATTTACCATTAATACATAGCTCAATCAGATTGCTTTTTGTGTTATAATCCTCAAAATAATTAAATCAGGAGAAGTTCGGATGAGAAGAAATCTGTTAAAAATAGGAATCATGGCCTTTCTTTTGGCTTCAACAGTTGCATACGCGTCGCCTAAAGGTGATATGCAGTTTCTGGGATTCTCGGATGAAATAATTTCGGACGTAATGGAATCTATCAATGAGAATGATGAATATGCAGACGAAGAAGAAGCAATAGATGCTGCCATTGCCGCAAACCCTGCCAATGAAGAAGCAGACGAAGCCACTTATTTGCAGGAGCAGCTTGTAGAACTGGCCAATACCAGATCAATCAGAGCAGATCTTTCTGACCGCTCAGAAGAAATCAAAGAAAAAATTGATGGTTACTGGACCAGGATGAATCCTCCCAGTAGTGAACCAGGCCTTTCCGACGAGCTTAGAAGCCAGATTCTTGCCGGCATGCGTGAAGCCCTGGCACTGAATGGCTATACCATTGTTCAACTCGAACTGCTGGATCTTCCGGAAGGTTCAGTTCAAGACAGATTCAGAGCTGTCGTAAGGGTAACCAAGCCCTTGAAAACACGAAATTCTTACAAAGAAATTCAGCAAAATCTTGTTGAAATCAAACAGATCTGTAATCAGGCAGCCACCATTGAAGGCAGAGCCTACCTTTCAGAACTGACCACCTTTGTAGCTGAAAATCCAAGAAACAAATATTATTACGAAAAGACCATACTGAAATATTAATGCAACAATGAGTTTATTAGCTTCTCAACGCCAGACAACCCGACTCATGGTCTATGCCATGGTCTGCACTCTGGTCATATCTTTTGGCTCGATAGGGGCAATATTTGCATCGAATATTGCCCCGCAATATGCCCTTATGGGTTTATTTCTGGGTTCAGCATTGGGAGCTTTCATTTCAGTTTATGAATCGACAATCATAGGTTGCATGGCGGGCATGATAACCGGGCTCGCAGTTTCTCCCCTGGTTTATGTTTTTATCGATTTCGAAACAGCGTATCTGGTGGTATTCATTCTTGCACTTTTCGGGGCAATTATGGGTGAACCGCTAGCCTATTTCTGGAGGGAAGCTGAAGAAATCTCTGAAGAGCAGGAGTAACTATTTTTGAGTGAAATACGACTGATAATGGTTGAAGATGGCAAAGCCACTTCTGGTCATATTCCCTCTTCAGCGATACCGGCCGTAATGTGGGCTATTGCCAACGGTTCGGGCAACGCAAAGACCCTTTGGGCCAGATTGAAAGAAATGGACCCGGGCCTTGAAGAGCATTATAATTCAAACAGAGACAACTCTCCCTTGCTTGAAGGCTTTGACGATGGACTTCTTGTCATAAGCTGGGATCACTGCTGCATTGAATCATTTCAGGTATATCAGCCACTGAGGTTCACAGGAACAGTGTTACCTCACAATGGTCGGTATATGGAAATGGACTGTGAAGAAGTCGAATACCAGATAAACAGGGATTGGAGCATCATAGATCATCATTTTGAAGAGAGCAGGCATTGAATAAGAAATGATTAATTGTCCGGGTTGTGGAGCAGTAAACAATGATGAAGCGATCAGTTGCGTAGCATGCAACAGAACTTTGATGGTGGTTTGCCCTCAATGTTCTCTTAGAAATCCTGTTGCAGCAGCAATATGCAGTCAATGTGGCAGAATTCTCGACGAAAACAATGACCCAAGAATTCTGCAACAAAAAATCGGCGACCCGGTTGCTGAAATGTATGAGGAACGCCGCGTTTCCGGGCCAGGCTCAGAATTCCCGCTAAATGCATTTTTAAAGGTATTCTTAGGTGGGTTCATTTTTGCCCTGCTTTATCTGAGTCAAATGCTAAGCGGATACCCCATAGCGCTGCTCGGGGCGGGACTGCTAAGCGGTATTTTTGCCCTGTGGGGACTGATCGAGATAACTTTCTGGCTGATTGAAGACAACGAAATCAATGAAGCCCCCAAACCAGAAGCTATTCCGGAACATTACCCAACTTCAGAAGGCGGTTTGCCGCTGATCGGCGAATCTTTCGAAGAAATGGACAAGGAATATGAAAGCACCGTAAAAGCAAGCGAAGCTCAGCAACCTGATTCAGTTTTAACTTCTGACGAGATGGCTGCTTTATCTACAGACAAAGAGAATACTGAAGCAGAAGCTGAAGTTGACGAAACCAAACCCCAGACTATTGAAGAATACGAAAAAGAACAAAGACCTAAATACGAAACCCTTGCAGAATTTCTTTCAGATGGAATTGAAAAAGAGATTCAGTCTATAAAGCGAAAAATTCGCCGTTCACCGGAAAATTATGCCTTGTTAATGAGGCTGGCACAGCTTCACGAAGAGCGGGGAGAACTTGACCTTGCATTAGAAACCATGGATGAATGCGTAAAATTCGAACCTGAAATAGCTGAAATATACCTTTATCACGGTATTCTCAATATGAGAACCGGCCATTCAGACAAAGCAAAAGCAGCATTTCATCGCTCGCTGGAATTGAATCGATTCATGTCGAAAGCCTTTTATCAACTCGGCATACTCGAAAGAAGTTCAGGCAATCTTAACGAATCTCGCGATTCATTACAAAAGTGTATTCAGCTGTCGCCCGATGACGCTTATGCCCATTATCAGCTAGGCATGGTTTACCGGGAAATGGGCGAAACAGGCCTGGCAATGATGGAACTAAAAAGGGCCACGATGCTGCACCCCACCGATTCATACGGACACAGCAAGCTTGGCCAGATATATCAGCAAAGTCGCCAGCTCGACCTCGCCATATCAGAATATTCACTGGCTTTAAGCCTGAAACCAGATGATCCCTTTGTATTAGAGCGTCTTGCCGAAGTCGTTGATATGAAAGGCATGCATCAAAGAGCCGCCGAATTGTTTCAGGAAGCCTTGTCTCATCAATTTCATCCCAAAGTGGAAACAATGATAAGCCTGGGAAAAGTGCTTCGAAAGCTTGAAGAATATGAAGATCTTGAAGCCCTGGCCGATGAAATACTGCGACTTTCCGAAAACAGTTCAGACGGCTTGTTTTTGAAGGCCATCGCCGCCTTGAAACAAGGTCGAACCATTGACTCGATAGAGCTGCTTGAAAAGCTGACCGAAAACCCCGATGCAAGCTTTGAAGCATGGCTTGAACTCGGCAAACTCTATCAGGCCGAAGGCAAGGAAGACAAAGCTCTGTCTGCATTGATCAGAGCTTCTACAAGCGCCCCTGACCAGGCAGGAATCTGGAACAACATCGGCATTCTTTTAAGCAACCAAAAAGCCTACGAAGAGGCCCTGAAAGCCTTTAAAAAGGCAGCGGGATTCGATTATTCCGATCCACAGATAGCTAATAATCTTAAAGCGGTTCAGAAAAAGCTTGAATCAAGCTGCGCGCGAATCATCGAAAGCAGAAAAAGCCAGCTTGAAAAAGACCCTGAAGATCTTTATGCCTACATTGAAATGGGTCGTGCCTTTGAAGTCATACAAAAGCCTGATGAAGCACTTATGGCCTATCAAAGATTGCTGGCCATAGACCCGGAACACGTTGATGGCCTGATGTGTTACGCCGAACTGCTTCGTAAAAAGGGCAAACTTAAAATGGCCATGCGCTGCTATAAAGAAATTCTTAAACTGCAGCCCGAAAATGCTGAAACCCATCTTTATCTGGTTCAGGCAAACCTTAATCTGGGCTTTTTGAACGAAGCCTTGCGCCACGCGGTTACAGCGCAGAAAATTCTCAAAGACGACCCGAGAGTCCACTTTCTTCTCGGCAAAATTTACTTTGCAAAAGGCCTTGCACCCCGAGCACTCAAAGAATTCACCCTGGTTGCCGGCACCGCAACCGACCCTGATATGATCAGCTGGGCAGAGCTCATGCGAAGAAGACTTTCAAGGAAAATCTGAAGTGACTAAGACAAATAAACTGCTTATTTTAGCTTTGGTTTTGGGCTTAGCTGCCACCAATACGGCTGCACGGGCTCAATTCAGTGAAGAGCTTCAATCTGATGTGTCGGTTCGCGACCTTCTTGAAGGCTATGAAAGAAACCCAAAAGCCGACACATATTATTTAATGGCACTTTCTGAAGCCAGAAAAAACAATATCGAAGCTGCTGAAAAAGCCATTAAAACAGGTTTGACAATAAACCCCAGAAATACCAGACTTCTTAATCTGCAAGGAGCAATAAGAGCACGACAAGGCAAACTCGTAGAAGCTCGCAGAATTTTTCTCAATGTTCTGCAGCTAAACCCTGACGATGATTACGCACAAGCTTCGTTAAGTTCGGTTGAACGAATTCTTCAACCCCGACAAAAGCAGGTTCAGGTTATAAACCAGCCACAAAAGCCTGTTGAAGAAAATGCCCCGGCCTCTCCGGTCATGGTAAAGCCCGTTCAGGTTGAAAAGAAGGTTCTAGAGGCTTCTTATTTCAGACAGATCAAGCAAAAGCAGCAGTGTTATCATGCGATGGCTTCCTTGAAACGCAGTTATGAATCATATCTGGCAAGTAATCCGAAAACAAAAGAATTCAGCCCGACCGAAATGGTTTCTGCCGGCTTTCTAACTTCTGTTCCGCTTTGCCCTGAATCTGGCACCTACAGCTATGAAGATTCAGATATAGTATGCAGCAAGCATGGTAAGCAATCTGAAATCGGCGCCGAAGTTACCACGGTTTTTACCGATTTCAATCGCGGAATGAGAGCCAAGCTAAGCCGAAACTACCTCGATGCTCTTAAAGCATTTGAACAGGTCGTGGTATTGTATCCAAGATGGGCTGAAGCCCATTACCAGCTAGCAGACACCCTTTTCCGCCTTGGTGAAACCGAGCCTGCTATTCTATCTTTGCGCAACTGCCTTAAGCATGAGCCTGACAACCTCGATGCCCAACTGCTTCTTGCCAACCTTTATTTCAAAAAAGGGCAGAAAGCATCAGCTCTTGAAATTCTGGATCGCCTGGCGAACAAGCATAAAGGAACGGTCTATGGTCTTTCTGCGCGAAGCATCGCTCGTTCTATAAGATCCGGTCGTAACTATTATCAGATTTTCCCACCGAACTGACAAACTAAATCATGAAGAAGAAACTTAAAAACCTGGCTTTTATCTGCCATCCAGCGAGATCTTCTCTTCCGCCAATACTGAAAGAACTTATTCAGTGGGCTGAAGAAAACGATATAGGCGTTCGCCTGACCCCAAGTATGGCGCAAATTGTAGAGAGGCCTGAACTGGGTCTGCCAAGACAAGACATGGCTGCCGAAATTGACATGGTCGTTGTGCTTGGTGGCGATGGTTCAATTCTCGAAACGACAAGAGCATTTGCCGCAGATGGTGTGCCGGTTGCAGGGATTAATCTTGGTCATCTCGGGTTTCTAACCCTCGATGAACCCAAAAATTCGATTAATACTCTTGAAAAACTTCGCGATGGAAAATTTCGTATCGAAAACCGCATGATGCTTCAGGCCGTGGTCAGGCGAAACGGTCGCAAGATGTTCAGAGGTATAGCCCTGAATGACATCGTTATTCAGAAAGGCACCATGCTCAGAGTCATCAACATCAATGTCTCAATCTCTGGTAACACGGTAAACACCTATCACGGTGACGGTATAATTTTCTCTACCCCAACCGGTTCGACAGCATACTCTCTATCAGCGGGGGGGCCTATTGTGCCGCCCTGGGTCAACGTAATGGTTTTGTGTCCACTCAATTGCCATACTTTAAGTGCAAGACCAGTAATCACCTCTGACCAGGAAATTCTTACCGCCAAACTCAGCTGCGTTCATTCTAAAGTCGACCTGGTTCTGGACGGGCAAGAGGGGTTCAGACTTCTTGATGGCGACGAAATAGAAGTTTCAAGAGCGCACGAACTTGGTAAAATCGTTGTTTTTAAATCACGTAACTTCTTTGAAGTTTTACGTAAGAAAATGAACTGGGGCTGATTACCCCCCGCAAAGGAAGGAAACAGCATGAAATCAAAAATTTTCGCAATTCTTGCTGTTCTGATCAGTCTGCTGCCATCTCTGACTTTCGCTCAGGGCGATTTTTTGTTCAAAGCGGGCAACTCAGAAGCAAGAGATAATCATTATTACGCCGAAGTCATCGCAATGGTCGGAAAAGACCATATGTTATACCGTGATCAGATGAAGTTTTCAGCCGAGAACGGCAAGCTTGAAGTTATCTGGCCCGATATTCAGCTGAAAAAAGACCCCTTTACTGACGAAGAAGTTCAAGTTTACGCAGAAGGAGCACATACTTTCGCGTTGAAGTTTTTTCCGGATTCGACAGAGCAAACAAGCTTTACCATTAAAGTAAATTATCAGGGCTGTTCAAACCAGACCTGCTTTTTTCCAACCAGCCAGGATTTTAAATTTCACCCGAGTATTGTAGCAAAAAAAGCTTCAGCACCGACTTCTTTGCCGCAAGAAACCGATACCCGTAAGGTAGAATCGACCGGTGTGCAAACTCCTGGTGGGCTGGTAGATTTCGCCGCAACCCTGAAGGATCAGGGCATAATGGTTGTTTTACTGTTATCGCTTCTTGGCGGTCTTCTGATAAGCCTTACCCCCTGCGTATACCCGATGATACCGATAACCCTGTCGATAATCGGCAGCAGAGACGAAAACCAGAGTTTTTATAAAGGGCTGGGCCTTTCGGCAACCTATGTTGCCGGACTTTCGATTACCTATGCCCTTCTTGGGCTAGCTGCCGCGACTTTTGGCGCCCAGATCAGAAGCATTCTACAGGGAACGGTTTTTCAGGCGGCGATTGCCATAATTTTTCTTCTGCTTGCATTTTCAATGTTCGATGTATTCATGATTCAAGCCCCTGGCTCGTTAAGAAATCGTCTTGGCAGCGTCAAGAAAGCCGGACTTTTTGGTATTTTCCTGATGGGCATGGTCTCGGGGCTGATGGCTTCACCATGTGTTGCCGCACCCCTGGCTGGAATTCTTGCCTTCATCGCAGCCACCGGCAGTCAAATGCTGGGTTTTTTAATGCTGCTGTTCTTCGCCTGGGGTATGAGTTTACCTCTGTTGCTGATTGGCGCTTTTTCCGGGACCCTGAATGCACTTCCAAAAGCCGGTGAATGGATGAATCGCGTTAAAGAATTCTACGGCTTTCTATTACTCGGAGCTTCATTGTATTTTGCCCAGCCACTGATTGGCGAACCCTGGACAGAGTTAGCACTTGCACTGGTTCTCGCCGCTTTTGCCGCATATCTTGGTTTGTTTTCAAATCTTCCTGAAGATTCACTGCTAAGCCACAGGGTTTTCAAAGCTTTCGGCGTGGTCACCATGGCCGTTGCCTGTGCTTTTGCAATAAGCGCCACCACCAAATGGGGCTGTCTGATTCTGCCCGATTCACAAAACAGCGTTCAGGCGAAACAGCTTGATAGCTTTTGGTATTATGATCTTGCTGAAGCAAAAAAAGCTGCAGCTGATGCCAAAAAGCCCATTTTCGTCGATTTTCGCGCTGACTGGTGCACCATCTGCAGAGAGCTTGAAGAGAATGTTTTTCCGCGACCTGAAATATCGTCTTTGTTGAACAAAATGGTGCCGGTAAAAATTGACGCAACCAAACCAGACAAAAAAACAGAAGAGTTGATAAGCAGGTATTCAGTAGTTGGCCTGCCCACTCTTCTGCTTCTTTCACCTGATGGCGAAGAATTTGTTCAAATCAGGATGGTTGGTGACATATCACCAGGCCAGCTTGAAAAGAATCTTCGCCAGGCTTTGGCAAACAACCAGAATTAAAGTCCGGTAGGCAAGTCTATAAACTCAAAATCAAGCTTGAACTTCTTTGCCAGGTGCTGCCCCAGGGCTTTTACACCAAATATTTCAGTGGCGTAATGTCCGGCCGAGATCATGTGAATCTGGCGATCGCGGCAGGCGGCAACGCCCTGGTGAATTATTTCGCCGGTCAGTATAAGGTCTACTTCACCGTTATAAACCATTGGGTCAGTTACCGAGCTCCAGCCACCGCCTGAAACGATGCCTATAGATTTTACCGTGCTTTTTCCGAAATCAAGATGGGTAATTATGGGGCCAATTTCTTTCTCGATTTTTTTCTTGAGAGCTTCAATCTTTACCGGCCTGGCAAATTTGGCAAGAACCCCGACCGGGTTTCTGCTGCCGCCAAAAGGCGCGGCAACCTTTGCGTCAAGTGCCTTTGCCAGCAGAGCGTTATTACCATAAGTCGGATGAGCATCTAAAGGAAGATGCAGCGCAAAGAGATTCAGCTTACCATCTAGAAGGGTTTTGAAGATTTTCTGGTTGATCCGGTCGAGCCTGGTCCATTCTGCACCCTTCCAGAACAATCCATGATGAACCAGCGCAAAATCACCTTTGCTCTTTATTGCTTTGTCAAAGAATTCTACGGTTGCATCTACTCCCGAAATAATTTTTTTTACTTCTTCTTTTCCTTCGAACTGAAGCCCGTTGTAGGAATAATCAGGAAAATTCACTTCAGCAAAAAGTTCATCGATGTATCTGACAATTTCATCTCTTCGAGCCATACTCAATCTCCTTCATTTTGAGCGGAATCTGGTGAAAACAAAAATCAATATTCAGTTTTTTACATTCTCGCTCGATAAATTCTTGTTGTTGGCTACGTTCAGCCATTTCTACGGTTAATAAAAGCTTGCCTGTTTCAAACAGACATTTTAACCTATCAAGTCTGTCATTGCGTTGCCAGGGATGGACGTGTCGGCCCTTCTCAGCATTGAACAGGCCGCTTATAATAACTCCGTCAACTAATTCAGAACTTTTGATTCTTTCAACAAAATCGCTGCCCTGAACCAGTATTATGGGGTCATAAGCAAGACTGGATGCCAGACTTGC
>JASURT010000087.1 GCA_030446435.1 Candidatus Ozemibacter sp. | reverse complement strand
GGTTGCGGTATCGCGGGGAGTCCTGACCGGCCGACTGAAGATGATTCTGTTACTCTCATCGCCAAAGTCGACGCCCCTGAAGTAAATTCTTCAGCGATAATGGCTTCATCTCAGTTTTCGAGCGATGACGTTCTGAATGCAATAGTTGCTGACGGCAGTTGCCAGGTTAACAACCGGGCGGTTGAATTCAGTTTCGATAAAACCAGTTCGACTTTGACCATCGAAAAAATGCCACCTGCCGACGCTTATGAATTGATGCTGAAAATCGGTTCGCTCGAACTTCGGGCGGTACAGCCTTACAGCAGTCGACGAATCGTATTCCCGTCAGGAATCTCAATGCAGACGACTGCCGAATGGCATATTCGCAACGCCTATGCCCGCGAAGCATCTTTGTCGATCGGTTCATTCGCCCAGTATGGAGTTTTGGCTGCCGAAGTCAACAGTCTTGCCGGCGCAATGATCAATGAGTTGAAAAAGTCAAATGCAAGCGCAAACTCGATTACGACTCTTGTTAATGGCGCTTTAAACGGCCTGATGGCTCGAAAACAGTTCACCGAAGTTTTTGCCTTTGGCTCAAAAGCCTTTGACTTTAACGGCGACTGGAAGGGAAGCGTTTATTACTACCTGCATAATGCCGCCGGAACCCCGGCGCTTGCTGTTCAGGCCAATGCAGAAATGACCATAAGTTGTTCGGGAAATGCGGTTTCTGGTTCTATGAGCCTGACTCCGCTAGGTGTCGTGCCGTTGCTTTCAGATGTTTCGGGTATTTCTCAGCCTTCGGACCTGGCATTTTCATTTCATGGAACCTGCAGTAACAGCTTTTTGCGATTTACCCGCACCGGAAATCTTGGTCCCCTGGCCGGTAAACCTCTCGATGAGTGGGAAGTTTTCGTAGTCAACGGCGGAATCGCTTTCAGAGTGAAAAATGTCGATTCAGCTTACAACACTGGTCTGAAAAGCATGCCGGGCGATTTCATTCTTTCCCGCGACGATTCGTAAATCGCAAGGGTAAAAAACTTAATTGTTTGTCTTCGATTTTCCGATGATTATAGCAACCAGAAATAAATTATTCGGATGTAAATCATCAATAGAAGGCAGACAGAATCTATTCTTGCTTTGCTGCTGGCGGCGCTGTTTTTCGCTGCCGGTTCAATCTTTGCTTCAGTAAGACCCGAAGGATCGTTAATGCCCGTGCCGGTTCTTGAACGCGAAGAATGCAATACTGATACTCCTTTTGGTCAGTACCGCGAAAAATCTTCGCAAAGACTGATTTATACCCGTAAAACTTCACATCTGGTTACCGAACTAAATTACCGCCACGTGCTGTTCAAAGACTATTTAGGCACCGCGCCTGACAAACATTATCTTTACCAGGCCTCTTTCAAGGGTTACAACATGACGAGCCCGCTTGAATTCAAGGTCGGTCGCATAGGGGCGGGTAACAACAGATTTCAGACCATCGATGGCATTTCCTGGTATTACCCATGGGGAAACAGGTTGTATACAACCTTCGATCTTGGTCGAATCTCTTCAATCGATGACAGCCAGAAAAACAAACCTTCTTTTTCTGAAGGACGTCTGCATTACAGGTTTAACGAAAAGGCCTTCATGGCTGTAAAAGCGGTTAAGCAGTATGATGAAAGCTTTGGATCAGCCATGTTCGGCTATAATGGCGACGATCTTCTCGTTACCGGTGAAGTTCTCGGTGGCAGCGCGACCGACACGCTTCATCTGGCCATGCAATACATCAGCGAGCGCAAATTCGACCTGACATCAGACTACATTATCAATCAAAATGATGTGTCGGATTCAGGAATAATGCGGCATTATCTCGGGCTCGAAACCGGAGAGATATATATAGAAAGCGGCATTGGCAGCCATTTTTGGTTCAACGGGCCCGATATCGACGAAAGCTGGTTTTACGAAGGCAGTCTTACCTGGGGAAATTCGAGCTCAGACAATCTGACGGCCGGCTATCTTGTCGAATCCACGCCCGCATCTTCGAGTCGCACCATTTTTGCACGCGCAGAAAGAAAAGTATCAAAGAAAACGACTCTAATGCTCGGCGTAGAAGACACAACTTTCGAAAACAGTGCCGGTTCAGTGCAGAATCTCGAAGGTGGAATAAGAAGAAAAGTGCAATGGGGATATTTCGAGTTGCGCGGCGCAGTTATCAGCGGTGGTGCTGATTCTGACATGCAAAAAGACGTGCGACTTCGTGCAGGCTACGAATTTTAAAGATACCCTGCAGAAAAATCAGATTTGGAAATCTCCCTGTTATCAGCTATATTGGTAAAGTAGTATTTTGCTTTTGAAGGAGTGCCCGATGTTTCAAGATACCCTGAAAATTATACCCAGACAGCAATTTGCTTCAAAAGAGGCGATTATTTCAGATGACGGACATGGAAAAGTCGAAAAGCTTACCTTTCAGCAGTTTTGGCAGAATGTCGAACAGGTATCTGATTCTTTGCGTGAAGCCGGTATTAAAAAGGGTGACAGGGTAATTATTCTAAGCGAAAACCATTTGCGCTGGTTACCGGTTTTTCTGGGTATAGCGGGCTCAGGTGCCATAGCGGTGCCGGTTGATGGCAATCTGGCCATCGAAAGATTTCATGCCATTGTTGAAGATTGCAAACCATCTGCCATATTCATTTCGAGAAAGTTCGAAGAACGTTTTGCCGAATTCATGCTGACTGATTGCAAAGTCAGTGCAACTCTCAATCTCAACTTTGACCTTATTCTTTTCGAGACTGAAGAAGAACCCGAAAACGAGCCTGAACATGATGAACCTCTTAAGCCTCATGATATCGCTGCAATAATTTATACTTCCGGTACCACCGGTAGCCCCAAAGGTATAATGCTTTCACACCGGGCTTTTGTCGAATCGATAAAACTGGGCACCGAAATTTCCGACTATAAAAGCGAAGACAAAATTCTTGCGTTGCTTCCTTTTACCCACGTTTTTGCCCTTGTCGATTCAGGCCTGGTTCAACTGCATAATCATTCAACTATAGTAGTCTGTAACAGCTTCAACCCGGCCGAGATAATGCAGGTGCTGATGAAGTATCAGTTGACCTATATTCTGGCAGTGCCAAGACTTGCAGAATTGTTCGCGATGGGTTTGATGCAGGCTCCCGATCTTAAAATTCCTGGTCTGACGATGATTATCGGTGGCGCCGCGCCAAGACCGGAAATCATGAAACTGATGATTTCTCGTGGAATCAGGGTATTTCAGGGCTTCGGCATGACCGAAACCGCAGCCGGAGTTCTGATCGGCAGTGAAGGCCCTATTGAATCAGTCGGAAAGCCAGATAAACACGTAAAAGTCAAAATAGATAACCCCGTAAATGGGGTGGGTGAGCTGCTTATTTCGACCCCCACTATTTTTTCCGGGGTGTATCTGCGCCCAGATCTCGATGCTGAACTTTTTACCGGTGAATTTTTCAGAACCGGTGATCTGGCTGAAATCGACAAGGAAGGCTATGTGTACATCCGCGGTCGTGCCAAAGAAGTTATCATTTCTTCTTCGGGCCTGAATGTTTACCCTGATGAACTTGAAATGAGACTGGGCACTTTGCCCTATGCCGAAGAATTTGTGGTTTTCGGCTTTCACGAAAACGGTTTAGAAGTGCCTGCGCTTGCAATGTTGCGTCGCAATGAATTTTTTAAAGACAATAGTGTGGGCAAGGTTCAGGAATTCGTTGAAGAAGACATCAGAAACAGAACTGCCAACTGGCCCGAAGCCGAAAAGATCCGGCGAATTTTTCTTTCAGAAAAACCTTTGCCGCGCTCTGCCAGTGCCAAAATCAAGAGATTTGAAGTGGCTTCAATTTTCAATCCCGAATATGCCACTCCAGAGAAGGTCTCTGACCGTAATACCGCACTTGATGGAGAAAGTGACAGCCGGCTTTTCGAGTTGTTTCGTCAGGAAGTCGCAACTTTCTTGAATGCCGAGCACAGCGAAATAGATCGCAAAACCCGTCTTGATTCTTTTTTGCAGCTTGATTCTCTTGGTGTTGTGGCTTTGTTGATCAGCCTTGAAAAGAAGTTCGAGGTTTCATTTCGTGAACTAATAGGTACTTCTCTTGAAACTTTCGAAGAGTTATACCACTTTTTCGCCAGTCAGGCAGACCTTGAACATGTTTTAAGCCGAATTGCAAATGGTGTCGCGACCAATACCGATTGTTTGCCGGCAATGCTCGATTTGTCAAAAGAAGCTATCGAAAAGCGCCAGGAATTCATTCGCAACGAAACCGACAATAATGATTTTCAGCTTCCTGTTCCCGAAAAATCAGAAAAGTATTCTGGTAATATTGAAGGACTGATCGGTATGACCCATTTGCCCACGGGCATTTGTGGGCCACTCAAGGTTAAAGGCCAGGAAGCGGTTGGAGATTTTTACGTGCCCTTGGCTACTTCGGAAGGTGCTCTGGTCGCCTCGGTGGCTCGTGGCTGCCAGGTCATTACCATGGCGGGTGGCGCTGAAGTGCAGATCGTCAGCGACAGTATCGTCAGAACTCCGATTTTTATCTTCAACAGCCTGGATGAGCTGGCAAAGTTTTCGCGCTGGGTCGAAAGTAATTTCGAAGGTTTGCGCGAGGCTGCTGAAAGCACCACCAGCCATGGAAAACTTCTGAATATCGAACATTTCCCAATCGGAACCAAGCTGGTTTTACGATTCATTTATTCAACCGGCGACGCTTCGGGTCAGAACATGACTACTATCGCAACCCGGCGCGCCGTTGATCACATTCTCGCTGAGTATGACGGCCATATTGAAGACTGGTTCCTTGAATCGAACCTTTCTGGCGATAAGAAAATCAACGGAATAAACTTTACCGGAAACCGCGGTAAAAAGGTTCTGGCGGTATGCCGTATCCCTGCTGATATTATTCGCAAGAATCTGCATACCACCCCCGAACGCATGTGTCGACTTGCCGAGTTGTCTATGATCACTTCTTTGCAGGCACATTCTTTCGGTGTTCAGGCCCATTATGCCAATACTCTCGCCGCTGTGTATATCGCCGCCGGTCAGGACCCTGCTTGTGTGGCAGAATCTGCCGCAGGCATTACCCATCTCGAACTGATCAATGGTGATCTTCAGATCAGCGTTACCCTGCCTGGTATCATGGTGGGTACCGTCGGAGGCGGAACAAGACTACCGACTCAGAATCGTTGTCTGCAGATGATGACCTGTTCCGGACCAGGCAAGGCACGAAAATTCGCCGAGATATTGGCTGCTGCAGTGCTTGCTGGCGAAATCTCGATCATTGGCGCAATGGCCGCAGATGAATTCACCGATGCCCACGCCAAATATGGCCGTTCCGGCGGAATGAAAGCAGGTAAAAAATGAAGCGTCTTGTTTATGTAACCTCAGATGTTACCTATGTGCGAGACAACTATCTTTCATTGCTGCAGAAGATCACTTTGCCTGAAAATCTGCCCGAAGGTTGCCAAATAGCGGGGGCAGTGCTTTTGAAGGTGCCGACCAAACTGCTTCTGAAAAACATTATTGGGCTTCAGCTTCTTGGTGCGCCAGATGTCAGCTTCGCTTTGCTGCGCAACATGCTTAAAGCAAGACTGAATGACCCACGAGTTAAACTTCTGCAGCAGAGAGGCATTGAAATTTTTCGTTGCAGCAGTGTTAACAAGCCCGAAGCTTTAGAATTTCTTGCCGGGTTGAAACCTGATCTTATGGTTAATATGCGAACCCGCAATATTTATAAAAAACCGGTTCTCGACCTGCCTTCTGTGGGTTGCATTAACATTCATCATGGTTTGCTGCCCGAAAATCGCGGCACCATGTGTGATCTGTGGGCCTGGATAGAAGACCGTCCTGTTGGTTTTTCGATTCACTGGATGAATGAAAAAATCGATGACGGCGATATTCTTGAACGCTGCCAGATCGATACCACCGGCTGTCGATCTTATATCGATATTCCATACCGCTCGAGTCAGTTTGAAGCTGATTGTCTTTTGCGCTGTATCGGGAGAATCAGCCGTGAAGGCCGTTTTGTCGGAGTTCCAAATCGAACTGACCAGATTAATTACACCCGCACTCCGTCAGCGAAAATTATCGCCGAAGTACGTCGCAGCGGCAAACGTCTGTAGTTCTCAGTGGTCGCCTATCTGGTCGATGAGCTTGTCGAAACGATCTGAATGACCGAAACTCAGCCCCGCCCGGTGTCGGAGCCGCCAAAACCAACTATAACCGGTCGTTGAGCTTGTCGAAACGACCGAAAAGTCTTTACGGACTGGAACCAAAGGAAAAACAATGTTAAAAATCTACAACGCTCTTCAATATCCCGCCGGCCTCGATCAGGCAGTAAAATTTATTCACGGTGCCTGGGGCAACGAAAAAAACTACGTTTTTTATTTTGATGCAATTAAGCATTCGTTTAAAGACGAAGCCATACCACAGTTTTATATCTTGACTCGCGATGAAAAGCCAATTGGTTGCGCAGCTCTGATAACCAACGACTTCATCAGTCGCCACGACCTTTATCCCTGGCTGGCCTGTTTATATGTTGCTCCAGAAGAACGTGGCCAATCTCTTGGCAACCAGTTGATGGAACACGCGGTGCAGCAAGCCCGCCGGGCCGGTTTTGCATCTGTTTATCTGACCACCGATCACGACGGCTACTACGAAAAATACGGTTGGAACCGTATCGAAGACGGTATCGATCTATTCACCGCACAACCTTCAAGAATCTACAAAAAACAAACCCTCGAGAACGAAAACCGGTAAGCTGCTGCTTTTGTTGCTCAAACCCCGGCGAATCACGCCAGACTATTTACTGAATCCTGTCTGGTGATTTGCAGATTTCGGTTTACCAGGCCCGATAGAAATCGCTGGTCGTGGCTTACCAGAATCAGTGATGATTCTACGTTTTCAAGGGCTGATTCGAGTAGTTCAATGGCAGGCAGATCGAGATGATTCGTGGGCTCATCCATAATGATCAGCCAGGGTTGGTTGAGCAGCCCCAAAGCAAGGCAGAGCTTACGAATCTCACCGGGGCTTGGAATATCGGTTTCTTTAAGTCTCGCGGGAATTGAGCCGAGGCAGCTGACAAAAGACATTAGTTCTCCGAGTTGATCTGATGGCAACTCTAAGACTTTACTCATTATCCTGCGTGATTCTTCAATCGATATTTCCTGCGGAATGTAGATCACCTTTTCTGGCGGCAGGGTTAGTTGCGAAAGCAGGTGGCGAATGAAGGTGCTTTTACCTGAACCGTTCGGGCCGGTTATTCCGATACGATCTTCCGGAGAAACGATTATTTCGGGCAATTCCAGGATTTTTTCCGGGCCCATGCAAAGCTTTTGCGCTTTTATGGTTACAACCGCATCGCGCCTGCATTTTTCTCCACATAGCCTGAAATCGAGTTTATAGCGCTTTTTTACTCTTGTTTTGTCGATTTCCTGATGTATTTTTTCTACACGTCGATTCATGTTGGCAGCCAGATTTTTATCAGTTGCATCCTTGCCGGTCAGCTTTGCCAGATTAATTTTTGCGCGAGCATCTGAATCGTGGCGTTTTACATGTTTTTTAGAAACTTTCTTTTCTGATTTTTCGGCTTGTTTGCTGCGGCGATAAAGCTCAGACTGAAGCTTCGAAGCTTTTCTCTGCAGGATTTCTCTTTTGTTTGCCTGCGCGGCTTCAGTTACCGTTTTTTGCTCAAGAGCCTGCTGATAGTTTCCGTTAAAAACTAAACAATCCGGGGGATCGAGGAAAACGATTCTGTTGCAAAGTTCGTTGAGCAATATACGATTGTGGCTGATCAGCAATCCGATTCCGTCGAACTTGCTCAGCGCGTCAAAAATGATTTGGGCTGAATATGTGTCGAGATGGTTGGTTGGTTCATCAACCAGTAATATATCAGGGTTAAGTGAGATTGCTGCCGCAATCTGAATTCTTTTCTGCTCACCCTGGCTAAGAGTCTGCCAGCGTTCAAGCCAGTCCGGTTCAATTTCAAACTGGCTGCAAAGGCGTTCTCGATCGGCGTTGTAATTATAAGGATCGAAAAGGGAATTTTCTGAAGGGCCTGGGCTGTCTGTTCGCTGAGGGCAATAGGTTATAAGCCCTGAATGCATTACTTCACCGGAACCTGGCTTCAGCTCGCCGGCAGCGAGAAGCATCAGGGTCGTTTTTCCTGAACCGTTGGCACCGACGATGCCGGTCCAGCCATGGCCAAAATTCAGATTAAGGTTGGTGAAAATATCGAAATCTGCAGAAGGATAAGAAAAGCTGACTTTATTGAATTGTAACATATAAGCCTCCGTAAGTTCATTACAGGGCGCGTATCAGAAGGCGAAAAGCTGGTTTGAAAAAGAGCTGTGAAAGCTGGCAACGACACGCACCGTTTCATGGTGAAAAATCTTTGTCGGCTTACTTTCTCAACTTTTATTCCTCCGTGTTTGATAAATAATTCTAACCTGACAAAAATCCAGGGTCAAGTATCCTGAACAGTCCGAAAAATAGTGATGGTATTTGCGGCAAAATCTTCGTGCAGTTAATTGCGCCGTTTCAGCAACTTCGTCTGCTTCTTTGCTTAAATTAAAAGAGGGATGCTGAATTTTCTGGAAACAGTATCAGGAAGTCCGCTTTTTTAGAAGACGGTCAAGAGCTGTCGAAAGCTCACTCATGGAAAAGGGCTTGCGAATGCTGCCGTTGAAGCCATGGCGTTCAGGCGCGTTCATTACAGGGTTTTCCGAATAACCGCTCATTACCAGAACCGGTACATCATTGTCGAGTTTGCGAATTTCTGCGATGGTTTCGAGTCCGCCCATTCCACCGGGTATGGTTAAATCAAAAATCAGAGCCGCAAACCCTTGTTTTTGATTAATTTGCTGTTTAAAGAAATCAAGAGTTTCTTCACCGTTTTCTTTGCCAACCACCTTGTAACCAAAGGTTTCTAGCATGGTCTTAACCGTTTCTCTCACAACGATTTCATCATCCATTATCAAAATCAGGCCCGACCCCTGGTGAGCCTTGATTTGCTTAATTTCTGCCGGCTTTTCTTCCAGATTGGCAGCCGGAAGTATGATCGTGAATGTACTGCCTTGTCCGGGGGCCGAGTCGACTTCAATGACGCCTCCGTGTTGTCCCACAATTGAATGGCAGGTGGTAAGACCCAGACCATGACCCATTGATTTGGTCGAAAAGAACGGATCGAAAATTCTTTTCATAAGGTTCTTGCCAATACCCATTCCCTGATCTTTGACAGAAATCAAAACATAACGACCGGCACTCAGACTCGCATGTTCGTTTTCTGAATAGCTTTTGTTTTTTGCGGTAATCTCAATGTTTCCGCCGGTCGGCATCGCCTGAACCGCATTTATTACAATATTGTCGACAACCTGAGCGATCTGTGACCGGTCAAAGTTGCAGGCCCAAAGATCCTCTGATATGGAAAAGCTACAACTAATATTTGCTCCGCTAAGGGCAAACGCCACAGTTTCTTTAATAAAATCCTGAAGGTTGTCGATTCTTCGGTCAGGGGCACCTCCCTTGGAAAAGGTTAAAAGCTGCTGGGTAAGACTTTTGGCACGATTCATGGTTTTAATCGCGGCATCAAGATATTTGGTTGTCTCTGAAGAAGTTGATTTCATAATGGCCAGCTCGATGTAACCGTAGATACCGCCGAGAAGATTATTGAAATCATGGGCTATGCCGCCCGCCAGAAGTCCGATTGATTCAAGTTTGTCTGTGCGTTGGGCGTTTTCAAGAAATTTCTTTCTTTCTGAAATATCGCTTACAACCGCTAAAAGACGTTCTTTGCCGTCAAACACAGACCTGGTAATCGATACTTCTGCCTCGAAAATTTCACCGTCTTTTTTGCGGGCCAGCCATTCAAACTTTCTTGGTTTGCCTACTCTAGCTGCATTCAACTGCTCCTGCGCTTCCTGGTCGGTGTAGGGAGGGAAATTCGCGCTTAGTGCACCCATACCGCTTTCTGCAGCCCGCAGGAATTCTTCTTTATTGTCATAGCCATACATTCGCAGGGTGGGTTCGTTAATATCAAAAATCTTGCCCGTTTCAGGATGGTGAATGAATATGGCTTCACTTGTCGAACTGAAAATCTCTCGATACTTCTGTTCGCTGTCTCGAAGAGTGCTTTCGGCAATTTTCAGTCGGGTAATGTCGGTTATAAAGCCTTCAAGAAAAGTCAGCTTTCCGTCAGAAGCGAAGATTCCCTGACCTCGTTCCCAGACCCATTTGATCTGATTGTCTCTTGTCACTATGCGATAATTCAGTTCGTAATTTTCATGCTTTTCTACCGCGCTCTGAATGGTTTTCCATACATATTCGCAGTCCTGTGGATGAATTATCTGACCGAACGAGGGGTTTCCGCTCAGAAGAGAATCAGCCTCGTAGCCGGTCAAATCTTTGCAGCCCGCGCTTACGAAAGAAAACGGCCAGTCAACGATGTTTTCGCAACGGTACACCATCCCCGAAAGGTTTTGCATCAAAGTTTCGAGAAAGCGATAGCTTTCTTTAAGTTCATTGTCTGACTTGATTCGATTGGTAACGTTAACGCATGCCCCCTCCATGGCGATCAGTTCATTGTTTTCATAAACGGGGCCGTAAACAATTTCGATAAAGTGTTGTTCACCATTTGGTCTGTTTTGCAGCAGGGTTACCGTCTGGTGACTGCCTTCGGCAATTACCTTTTTGTCGGCCTCGTTTCCCAGTTTAATCGAATCCTCTGTAAGAGAAAGATCTCGCCAGTTTTTGCCAATGAATTCGTCAGGGTCAAATCCAAATACTGATTTGAAATTTGGACTGAGATATTGAAAAACTCCTTCAGGTGTGTGGGAAAAGGCACAAATATTTTGTGAAAGTCCTTCGATAAGTCTTCTGAATCTGACCTGATGTGGTTTACTCAGGCCATTTTGCTTCGAATTTGTCTGATTTGAGGCTTGAATCGTTTCAGGTTGAACTTTTTTGCCCAGCAGCTTCAACAGAGAAAAAAGAACCGATTTATCAGCATTCTGATCGATAATTGCGGTGTGAGAACTGTTGTTTACCAGGTTTTTAAGCTCGTCATCGATGGTTTTTGCAAGAAATATGACCGGAATACCTGTCTCGTTAAGCAAAAATTGAATCGTTGGCTTGCCGGTAATCTGGTAGTCAGAATCAATTGCGGCAATAACCATTTTCACACTGCTTGATTCTGATTTAAAAAGGTTTTTCAACGAATCGATATCTGAGACGATTTTTAACTGAGAATCAAAATCAAAGAACAATTCAGATAGTTGTGAAATCAGATTCTGGTCTTTTGCGAAAAGAACGGAAATATTTTTATCTAAGTTCATACAAGCGTTCCTGCAAAAAGGCAAAATTTTATTCAAGCATCGGTAATTTTTATTTTACCACATAACTTTTTTTTACTTCCAGGATTGCAAACATGCCTTTAATAAAAGATTTTGCCCGAAATTCACCGCAATTTTTCGGAAATTTGTTCTAACATTCACAAAATAATTGTGTCGGTATTTTCGGCATGGTAAGCTTTTTCTGATACTCTTAAAGCTGGAACTTCGCTATAAATAAATATTAATGCAATCATTGACAGCAAAATCAACGGTTTTTGAAGATTAAATGACAAGAGGGAGATTATGGGTTTTCTCAGTAGATGGTGGCTGTTTTTAAAAGAGCGCCACGAGCCTTTTGGTATTACCACTATGATCGCGGCTTTTTTTGCCGCCAATGCCCTGATGGCATATGATTCCGCATCTCAGGCGATTTACCCGAGACTTATACCCGGGTTTATTCTTGTCTGGCTGGTGTTCTTGCATATGCGTCTTTTTGACGAAGTTAAAGACTATGATTTTGACCGCGAGCATAACCCCGAAAGACCGCTGGCTCGCGGGCTGATTTCGGTGGGCGAATTTTCGGCCATGACCCTGGTTTGCATTCTGACAGAGGCTTTATTGGCCTGTTTTGTCGGTTGGCCCGTGTTTGTAACTTATGTAATGGTTCTATGCTTCACCCTGATGATGAGAATGGAATTTTTCATCGGTGACTGGATGCGCCCAAAGCTCGAGCTTTATGCGATTACCCACACCTTTTCTGCAGCAATGATCGGTCTTCTCATTCATGCAATAATAAGTTGTACCGACCCATCTGGCGCATCGCGGGCATTTTTGCTTTTTGCGCTTGGCAACTGGTTCGTTTTCAATGTTTTTGAATTTGGCAGAAAAACTTTTGGCAAAGAAGAAGAGCGAGACGGAGTCGATTCATATTCTGCTCGACTGGCTCCTTTTGGTGCAGTTGCTCTGTTGATGGTGAATGTTTTGATTGCCTGGGTGTGCTTTTATCTGGCTGCAGTTGAAAAATTCGCGGCATCGGCAACCTGGTCAATGCTTGCGCCTCCGCTTGTCATTTCATTGCTGGTAGCTTTTGCCGGCATATTTTATGCCTTGAAAAACAACAAACGCGCAGCTTCGGTTTATCGCGGCACCGTAACCCTTTATCTTCTGGCTTACCCTGCTTCAATAGCCATTACGATTTATCTTATTATTTTTCGCTGACGACGAGGTTGTATGAATAAAATTGAAGAAAATGAACTAAGCTCCGGCAAACGAATTATTGTTGGCATGCAGATGCTTTTCGTCGCTTTTGGCGCATTGGTTCTGGTTCCGCTTCTTACTGGTCTCGACCCTTCTATTGCTCTGTTCACAGCCGGCCTGGGCACACTGATTTTTCACGCCATCACCGGTGGAAAAGTGCCGGTGTTTCTTGCCAGTAGTTTTGCTTTTATTGCCCCGATTCAGTTCGGCATTAAGGAATTCGGGCTTGGTCCGACCCTGGGTGGTCTGGTATCCGCGGGAATAGTCTATATTCTTCTCGCTTTTCTGGTTAAATATCGGGGCGTAGAAATTATCGAGCGCCTTTTACCGCCTGTGGTTACGGGACCGATTATAATGGT